>DASYOE010000032.1:0-1791 GCA_036008105.1 Candidatus Lustribacter sp.
CGCCCAGCCCGTCGGCGTCACCCTCCGCCAAACCAAAGCCGTCACCGTCGCCGGCCCCTTCGCTAACGCCGAAACCATCGCCGGCGCCGTCGGCCTCACCCGCCGCAACCGCGAGCGCGACGGCCGCGCCCACGCATCTGCCGAGCGCGAGCCCGCCGCCCAACGTGCCGGCGTCGGCCACCCCCGCCGCCAAGCCGCTCGCCGTCGTCGTGCCACCGCCGCCGGCAGCGACCGTCCGTCCGACCGTTCCGCCACCCGTGCGGACGGCCGCTCCCGCGACTCCCGGCGACCCCGCGCTCGCCCTCGTGCGGCGCTACATCGACGACTTGATCGCCGGCGACGAAGCGGGTGCCTACGCGGCGCTCGGCGGCACGAGCAGCGACCGGAGCCTCGACCTCAAGGAAGAAGCGTTCCTCGACAAGGATGCGCGTATAACGTCTATGCGGGTGAGCCGGGCCGACGGGTCGGGCGCTACCGTCGACGCCGAGATCACGTCAGGTCATGGTTCCTACGTAGCGACGTTCCACGTCGTATACGGCCCCAGCGGAAGCATCATCAACCAGCACGATTACATCAAAATCTAAAAGTCGTCATGATGAAAGGGTCCACTCGCCAATGACACAGACGGCACTCCAAGATATCGTTGAATTGCGCCGGATCAACGCGCCGACGCTGCGTCCGCAAGCGATCGCGTTCGACGGCACGTATCTGTGGCTCGGCTCGATCGAAACGGAACGCCTGTACGCGCTGCGACCGAACACGTGGAGCGTTACCGAAGAGATGAGCGTCCCGGGTAAACCGTGGGGGATGACCGTCGCCGGCGACGAGCTGCGCGTGCTGCTCGGCCAAACCGACGAGGACCACCGGACGATTTTTCGCGCCGTGCCCGGTCACGGATTGCGCCACAGCGGCGCGATGCCGTGTCCCGACGACACCGGTTCGCACCTCTCCTACGACGGCGACCGTTTGTACGTGAGTCAATGGTATAACAAGCGCATCATCGCGCTCGACGCGGCCGGCAAAGCGGGCACGGTCGTCGAGGTACCGCACCAGATCTGCGGTCACACGATCGTCAACGGATGCTTTTACTGCATCACCGTCGATGACGAAAAAACCGGCCCCTACTGGCTCACCCGCGTCGACGCGCGCGGCTCGTCGCCGACGTCGGTCGATCTCGCCACGATCGCATTCAACCCGCGCGGCCTAGCCTTCGACGGCGAGCGCTTCTGGACAAACGACCGCGAAGTCCACCAAACCGTAGCGTTCGCAAAACCGGACTAGACGTGCAGATAACGGCGTAGGACTTCGTCGTTGGCGCGCAGGTCGTCGGGAGTGCCTTCGTAGACGACCTCGCCTTGGTCTAAGATGTAGCAGCGGTCGGCCACGCCGAGCGCGGAATAGAGATTTTGTTCGACGAGCAGAATCGTCATCCCGGCGCTCTTGATCTCGCGGATCACCGCTTCGACTTCGCGCACGATCAGCGGCGCGAGACCTTCGGTCGGTTCGTCCAGCAGAAGGACGCGCACGTCTTGCACGAGCGCGCGGGCGATGGCCAGCATCTGTTTCTCGCCGCCCGAAATTTCGTCGCCTTTGTTCGCGAGCCGCTCCCGCAAGCGCGGAAAGCGTTCGTACACGCGGTCGAGCGTCCAGCCGGGCTTACGGGCGGTGATCTGCGCGATGCGCAAGTTCTCGGCGACGGTGAGGTTGGTGAAGATGCGGCGCTCCTCGGGCACCAGCGCGATCCCCTTGCGCGCGATCGACATCATGTCGCGGCCGTTCAGCTCCTCGCCG
>DASYOE010000033.1:0-7111 GCA_036008105.1 Candidatus Lustribacter sp.
GCTCGCGTAATACTCGTTGCGGTAGCCGGCCGCAGCGCTCGACGGCGCCACCGCCGTCATGAACAGGTCCTCGACCTTGCAGCCGGCGGCGGCGGCCTTCAGGCGCTCGATGTCGCGCGCGATCGCCGCCTGCCCGCGATAGCTGATCGGGCCGGTAACGACCGTTGCCGACGGGCGCGGCTGCAGCAAGCCGAGGTTCGGCTGCGCGTAGAACTCGGGAAAGTCGCAGCGGTCTTTGCCGCGCAAGGGACGCGGTTCCACCGGTTGCTCTTCGAAGCCGGTGAGCCGGTCGATGATGTAGCGATGCCACGCCGACTTTCCGTATTCGCCGTCGTTGACGATGTCTAAGCCGGTGTCGACCTGTTGCCGCACGACGTCGCGCACCGCGTCATCCAAGTGCCCGGCCACCCCCTCCGGTCGAACGAGGCTGCCGACGTGCGTCGTGAGGATGCGCTCCGTGCTGCGTTGCATGGCCTACTTCCCGGGCAGCGGCGCGCCGCCGAACGCGCTGACCGCGACGCCCGGATTGGTGCCGGTGTAGCGCACCATCACGACGTTGTTTTCGCCGAGGCCGCGCTGCGGGATCGCGCGGAAATCGTAGGCTCCATTCGCCCCGACCCAGCCGCGCAATCCGGCCAGGTACTCACGCAACTTTTCCGCCGGGACGTCGGGGCCGAGTTTGCGCAACGCGTCGACGAGCAGCAGCGCGGGATCCCAAATGCTGATCGAGATCATGTCGGGCTTCGCACCGACCGTCGCCAGCGCGCTGGTCAGACTCGCGACGGCGGCCTTCGAGGCCGGTGTCCCGACCGCATCGCCCGCATAGTAGGCAACGGCGGCGAAGTACAGGTTGGTCGGGAACAGCGACTGGTACTGTTTGAAGAAGTTCGCGCTGAGATTTCCGGTCGAGGTGACGGTCGGGAGGTCGAGGCCGGCGTCGCGCGCGCCGCGCAACAACGTTCCGCCCGAGCCGCCGGTCGACCACGCGACCAGCACGTCGGGAGTAGCCGCTTTGATGCGCGCCATTTGCGCGGCCACGGTGATATCGCCGGGCGAGAAGTGCTCGCGCGCGACGATCTGCACGTCCTTGTTCTCCGGCAGCGCGCTCGTCGTCGCGATCGCGCGCTCGACGTCTTGGCCGCCGGCGTCGGTCGAAACGATGTACGCGATGCGGCGCAACCCGCGCGCCCGGAAGTAGCGGAACGTGACGGCAAACTGCGGCTCGTAGGGGAACGCGGCGAAGAACTCGTAGCCGCCCGGCGTCGCCTGCCCGGCGTTGGCTTGGCAGTATAGCACGGGGCCCGATTGCGCGATGATCGGTGCGATCGCGGCGCACGCCTGCGGGCTCGACGGGCCGAGAATCACCGGCACGTTTTTCGCGATCAACCCTTGCGCGAGCTGCAGCGAGGTCTTTACGTCCGACTGGTCGTCGGCCACGACGAACGACAACGGCCGCCCGCGAATCCCACCGGTCTGATTGACGTACCCCTCGAGCGCCTTGAGCGCTTGCTGCTCCGTCTGTCCGACGAACGCGATGTTCCCGGTCAACGGCAGGATCGCGTTGATCTCGTAGGGATCGGCGGCGCGCACCGCCGCCGCCGGCGCGGCGAGCAACGTCGCGGCGACAAGTGCAGCGGCCCAGCGGCCGGCGGGATGCATTGACATGTTCGCCTACTTCTTGCGGTAGAGTTCGACCCCATCTTGCGCGCGCACCAGCGTATAGCCGTGGCTTCGCGCGAAATCGGCGAATTGCTTGCGGCCCGTCTGCTGCCAGCCGGGCGACGGGTACGCATCGTCGATCAGGATGTACTCGGGCTGCGAATTCCATTCGGCCCGTGCGTTGGGGTCGAAGCCGAGATGACTGTAGATCTCGTCGTGCGTTCCGACCGCTGCGCCGGGTGGGAGCGCGGCGACGAACGCGTCGAGCACGCGGTCGTGCGCGGTCACCGGACCGAGATAGTGCCGCCAATGCGTCGGCGATGCCAGGCTCAAATTCAGCACGCAGATGACCAGCGACGCCACCGCGAGGCGCGTGGCAAAACGCATCCCCGGGAGTACGAGCGCGAAGGCGACGAGCATCTCGCCCACCCAAACGCCGGCGTAGTGCTGGCCCATCGTATAGGTGATCGACCAGTGCGACGACAGCACTTCGAGCAAGCCCGGCACGACCAACAGCGCGGGCCACCCGAGCAGCGGCACGAAACACAGCGGCACGAAGGCCTCGAGCAGGAAGCTCAACCGGCCGAGCACGGCGGCGAGCCCGTGCTGTTCTGCTTCGGGGTTCGTAATATACGAGAGCGCAAACCAGCTGTCATGGCCGCCCACGAGCGGACGCACGACGCCGAAGAACAGCAGCAGCGTCACCACGCCGGCGATCGCGGTGCCGGTTGCAAAACGGAAGAGCGCGCCGTCGCCGTGTCGCTTCGCCCAGATTGCGACGCCGGCACCGAGGACGACGAACATCAGGGCTTCGTCTTCTTTGATCGCGAGGCCGGCCGCGACGAAGACGGCCGCCCACCGCCAGCGCCGCTCGTCGATCGCCCAGGCAAGCCACGCGATCGCCGCGGGCGCAAAGCCGTTCTCGTGAAATTCGGTGAACGTCACGCCGACCAGCGGCGGGTAGAGCAGCGTCACGCACGCGGCCAGCAGCGCCAGCCGCGCATCGGCGCGCTTGCGCACGAGCAGGTAGATCGGCGGCGCCACCAGCGCGCCCCCGATCGCTTGGAGCGCGATCAGCGCGATCGGCGAGTGCGCCAGCAACAGCACCGGCGAGAACAGGTAGAGCAGCGGCGAAAAATGGTGCAGGAAGTGGCTGCCGCCTTCGGGCGTGTCGCCGAAGCCCGAGAGCGGGGTGGCGATCGTCTGCACGAATTCGCCCAGGTCCGCGCCCGACTTGTAGGTCGCGTAGCGGTCGATGCCGAGCAGCGTGAGGACGACGGCATACACGGCGCACGCCGCCGCGAGAGCGAACATCGGAGCGGCCTACGACCCGCGCGATGCAAACGCCCGCCGCCGGCATGGTTTCCAGCGTGCATGGTCCGCTTTATTTCCGAAGAGGACGTCGCCGCGACGTTCGACGTCCCTACCGCGATGGAGCTGCTCGATGCGGCCGCGCGCGAACTCGCCGCCGGCACCGCATCCAACACCCCGCGGCAGCGCCCGTTCACGACCGGTGTCCGCATGAACCTCATGGGCGCCGGCCTCGACGGGCGCATCGGCCACAAATGCTATCCGATCGGCGCCGGCCGAGCGAACTTCGTCGTCACGCTCTACGGTACCGATGCCTCGATGCTCGCGCTCATTCAAGCCAACCGGCTCGGACAGATCCGCACCGGGGCCGCGTCCGGCTTGGCCACGCGCTTCATGGCGCGCGAAGACGCGAGCGTCGCAACGATCGTCGGCACCGGCTGGCAAGCGCGCACGCAGCTCGAAGCCGTGTGCCGCGCGCGGCCGATCAAGCGCGCCTTCGCCGCCGGCCGTAATCCCGAGCACACCAAGAAATTTTGCACCGAGATGAGCGCACTGCTCGGCATCCCGGTCGAACCGGCAGCCGACATCGCCTCCGCCGTCGCCCAGTCGCAGGTCGTCACCACGATGACCAGCGCATCTCAGCCGCTCGTCTTCGGTTCGATGCTCAAACCCGGTACGCACGTCAACGCCGCCGGCTCGAATCGCGCCACCTCGGCCGAGATCGATCCCGAAGTCGTGCGCCGCGCGGGCATCGTCGCGCTCGAAGACCTCGCGCAAGCGAAGGTCGAATCGGGCGATCTCATCGATGCCGCGAAGGCCGGCGCGTGGGACTGGTCGCGCGCCGTGCTGCTGAGCGACATCGTCACCGGCAAAGTCCCGGGGCGCAACGGCGACGATGAAATCACGCTGTTCGAATCGCTCGGCATCGCGCTCTGGGATATCGCCGCCGCCAACCACATCTACGACGCGTGCCTGGAACGCGGTCTCGGCCGCGACGTCGACCTGCCGCTCTAGCTGCCCGAGGCGATGGCCTCGCTGCGGTCCTCGTGGGCGCGGCGGTAGCAGATCTCGATGCGGTTGCCGCTGGGGTCGCGGAAGAACACGGCGTAATAGCGTTCCGACGAGTACGGGATTTCCGGGCCCTCCATGTCGAGGGCGCCGGCGACCTGCGCGATCTGGGCTAAGCGGTCGACGTCGCCGGGCGTTGCGGCCGTGAACGCGAGACAGGTCTCGTTGGCGACGTGGTTGGGGTCTTCGTGCAGGCCGAAGAACGGTCGCGGCGCGTTCACCGCCAGCGGCGGATGGTAGTATTCCACCTCACCCTCCTCCTCGTACACGTGCGTCAGACCGAGCGCCGGCATCAAGGCGTCGTAGAACGGGCGCGCCGCGGCGAGGTCGCGGACGCGCGCATCGACGTGGTCGAACCCGGAGAATTTTCCGCGTTCCCGTTCCATGCGCGTGGGGCTTCGCGTTGGAAATGAAAAGGACCGGCATGCGAGCCGGTCCCGGGTCATCACTTCTTGGCGGCCTTCTTCTTGCCGGCCACGGTGCGCTTGGGGCCCTTCCGGGTTCGCGCGTTCGTCTTGGTTCGCTGACCGCGCACGGGCAGGCCGCGGCGGTGACGCAGGCCGCGATAGCAGCCGATGTCGGTTAGGCGCTTGATGTGTCCGGCGATCTCACGGCGCAGGTCGCCCTCGACCTTGAGCGCGTCCACTGCCTCGCGCAGCTTGTTTTCGTCTTCGCTCGAGAGGTCTTTCACCCGCACGTTGGGGTTGACCCCAGTCTGCGCAAGCAGCTTCTGCGACGTCGGGAGACCGATGCCGAAGATGTAGGTGAGAGCGATCTCGATGCGCTTGTCGCGCGGCAGATCGATACCGGAAATACGCGCCATGAAATTACCCCTGAACCTGTTTGTGCTTCGGGTTAACGCTGCAGATCACGCGCACTTTACCTTCGCGGCGAATGATCTTGCAGGCGTCGCAGATACGTTTGACTGATGGCCGGACCTTCATGATTACGCTGCCTGTTCTTCTTTAGGACGATAGCGGACGACGTCGGGATGTTCGGCGTAGTCGCGCAGGGTGAGGATACGCGGACCCTCGTTGGTGACGGCGATGGTGTGCTCGAAATGCGCCGCTAGTTTACCATCCTCGGTCACAACCGTCCACCCATCGTCGAGGGTTTCGACCTCGTAGGTGCCTTCGGTGATCATCGGCTCGATGGCTAGGACCAGGCCCGGGCGCAGCAGCGTGCCGTGCCCGGCGGTCCCGTAGTTGGGAACCTGGGGCTCCTCGTGCATCTTGGTGCCGATGCCGTGACCGACCAGCTGGCGGACGACGCCGTACCCGTTGCGCTCGGCGTGCTCCTGAACGGCATGCCCGATGTCCCCGAGGTGGTTGCCGGCCTGCATCTGGGCGATGCCGAGCATCAGGCATTCCTGGGTCACGTCCATCAGGCGCTTAGCCTCGGCGCTGACCGTGCCGATGGGGATCGTGACGGCCGAGTCGGAGACGTAGCCCTCGAGGGTCGTTCCGATGTCGATCGAGAGCAAATCGCCGTCGCGCAGCACGCGCGATCCGGGAATGCCGTGGACAACCTCTTCGTTGACCGATGCGCAGATCGTGTGCGAGTAGCCGTGATAGCCGATGAAAGTCGGGATCCCGCCCATCGAGCGGATCGAATCTTCGGCTAGGCGGTCGACTTCAGCCGTCGTCATGCCGGCTTTGACCGTCTTCATCAGCATCGACAGCGTCTTGGCCGTGATCTTACCGCTGACGCGCATCAGCTCGATCTCACGCGCCGATTTGATCGTGATCATGGATCGGCCGTCGCAGGCGCGCCCACATCGGGCAGCTTTTCGATGATCGCGTGGGTGACGGCGTCGATGTCGCCGAGTCCGTCGACGTGCACGACGTGGCCCTGTTTCTCGTAGTAGGCGACGAGCGGAGCCGTCTTCTCTTCGTATTCGGCGAGGCGCTTGGTCACGACGTCGGCGGCGTCGTCGGGACGCTGCACCAACGGTCCACCGTCATCGTCGCAGATGCCCGGCACGCGCGGCGGGGCGTACTTCGTATGGTAGACGCGACCGGTGCGCGGGTTCGACCAGCGCCCGGTGATGCGGTCGACGAGCACCGCCGGATCGACGTCGAAGACGACCGCTTCCGCGCTGAGGCCCTTGCGTTTGAGCAACGCGTCGAACGCCTCGGCTTGCGGGATCGTGCGCGGGAAGCCGTCGACGATCACGTTCTCGGCATGCGCCAGCTCGGCTTCCATCATGCGGATGATCAAGTCGTCGGGAACGAGCTTCCCGGAATCCATGTAGCTCTGCGCTTCCGCGCCCAGCGCCGTCTTCTCGGCGCGGTTACGGCGCAAGATGTCGCCGGTGGAAATCTGCCGGTACCCGAGCCGATCCTCGAGGATCTTCGCTTGCGTGCCCTTCCCCGCGCCGGGCGGCCCTAAAAATACGAGGATCATTTCTTGATGAATCCCCGGTAGTCGCGCATCGCCAGGCGCGCTTCGATCTGGGTGATCGAGTCGAGGGCGACGCCGACGACGATCAACAGCGAGGTCGAACCGATGTAGAGCTGCGTGATGCCGGTGTTCTGCTGCAGCGACGGCAGCACGGCCAACAGGCCCAGGTACACGGCGGCGGCGGTCGTGATCCGGAAGAGAATATTGTTGATGTACTGCACGGTCGGCTCGCCGGGCCGGATGCCGGGGATGAACGAGCCCGACTTTTTCAGGTTGTCGGCGATGTCTTTGGTGTTCACCACGATCGAGGAATAGAAGAACGTGAAGATCACGACCAGCAAGAAGTAGACCAGGTTGTAGAGGAACGACGTCGGTCCGAAATACAGCTGGATGTTCTGCGCGATCGTCGCGGCCAGGCCGTTGTTGCCCCCGGCACCGAACCACGACAGCGCCTGTTGCGGCAGGAGCAGAATCGAGATCGCGAAGATGATCGAGATGACGCCGGCGTTGTTGAGCCGCAGCGGAATGTAGCTCGAGCGGCCGGCGAACATCTTGCGGCCGACCACGCGGCGGGCTTGCTGCACCGGGATCCGGCGCTGGCCCTGATACATGAAAACGATCGAGACGATCGTGACCAGGGCGATCGCGAGCCAGAGAATCAGGCCGAGAT
>DASYOE010000034.1:0-17577 GCA_036008105.1 Candidatus Lustribacter sp.
CGGCGCGCCGTGCACGAGCAAGAAGTCGGGCATGCGGAATTCATAGCCGAGCGAGTTCAGCCATTCTTTGCTCTCGGCGCTGATGACGCGCTGCGTCCAGCGCATCGCTTCGCGCGCCGCGGGGTTGAAGTAGCTCAGCCCGAAATTGTCGATCGCCGCGACGTCATGGTTGCCGAGCACGACGGCGGTCGCGAGTTCGCGGATCTTTGCCACGCACTCGTTGGGGTTGGGACCGTAGCCGACGATATCGCCCAGACACAACAGCTTATCATCCTCGCGCATGAGCGCGAGGGCTGCGTCGAGGGCTTCGATGTTCGAATGAACGTCCGAGAGGACCGCGTAACGCGGCACGTCAGCTCACGCGTTCGCGCAGGGCGTCGAGTGCGGCCGCAAAGTGCTCGTAGAACAAGGCGCGTTCCTCGGCCGTGCCGACGGTGACGCGGATGTAACCGTTGATCGGCGGTTCGCCCGGTTTGCGCACGAACACGCCGCGCTCGAGCAACGCGTGCATCATCCCCTCGGCCGCCTGGCGCGTGCCGATCTCGAAACAGACGAAGTTCGTTTGCGACGGCAGCGTGCGCAACCCCAAGCGGGCGGCGAACGCGTGATACTCGTCGCGTCCGCGTGCCACTTCGGCCACGACCTCGCGCACGAACGCCTGATCTTCGAGCGCGGCCAAGGCGCCGGCTTGGGCCGTGCGGTTCACGCCGAAGTGGTTGCGAATCTTCTGGAAGGTCGCGATTGCATCGCGCGACGCGAGCGCGTAGCCGATGCGCGCGCCGGCCATGCCGTACACCTTCGAGAACGTGTGCAAGCGGATCGTGCGCTCGTCGATGCCGTCGGGGAAGCGCGTGCCGCTCGTGACGAAATCCGCGTAGGCTTCATCGAGAACGAACAGCGTCTCCGGCGGAAGCCCGCTTTGCAGCCGCGCGACGGCCTCGGCGTCGATGAACGACCCGCTCGGATTGTCGGGGTTCGCCAAGTACACGATCTTCGGGTTCACCGCGCGCGCCCGCGCGAGCATCGCCTCGACGTCGACCGCGCCGTCGGAAAACGGCGGCACCGTCAGCAGTTCGAGCCCGTGGCCGATCACCTGGTACGCGAACGTCGCGTAGCTGCCGTGCGACATGAGCACCGGGTCGCCGAGCGCGCCGTAGGTCCGGCAAATCAGCCCGAGCAATTCGTCGACGCCCGAACCGACGACGATGTTCTCGATCTTGCAGCCGTGCTTCGCCGCGAGCGCGGTGCGCAGGTCGACGGATTCCGGATCGCCGTAGTGCGAGATCAAGGGCACCGCGGCTTGCATCGCGGCGATCGCGCGCGGCGACGGCCCGAAGGCGCTCTCGTTGGCCCCGAGGCGCACGAGCGACGCACGGCCGACCCGACGCGCGAGTTCTTCCGGCGCGACAAACGGCGTCGTCGCCGGGACGGCACGAATTGCCGGCGCCGGCTGCGGGTGCACAGACATATCGCGGCTAGGTTCGGCCTCCTAGCCGTTCCGTCCGCCGCCGCTGAAGCGGCGCACCGTGACGGGTTGTCCGGCGGCGATCGCGGCGTGCTCCGGACCGATGACGACGTAGCCGTGCGCGCGCGCCAGCAGGCTCGTGTTCGCCGAGTGCAAGCGCAGCGGCGACGCCAGCGCCCGGCCGGCTTCGTAGCGCACCTCGGCCGGAACGAACCACGTCCAGCCGTCGCGGCCCGCGAACGGCTGCTCGGCCGTCGCCGCGATTTCCGTCGTCGGCGGCACCGCCTCACCGGCCAGCCGCGAGAAAATCGGGGCGGCAACCGCCTCCAGGATCATCAAGGAGGAGGCGGGATTCCCCGGCAGCCCGATCACCGGCTTGCCGTCGAGCATGGCAAAGACGGTCGGCTTCCCCGGCTTCACGCGCAGCCCGTGCACGATCACGCCCGGTTTGCCGAGCTCGTCGATCACCCGGGGGGTGAGATCGCGGACGCCGACCGACGAGCCGCCGGTCAGGACGACCGCGTCGGCCACCTCGAGCGCCGACCGCAGCGATTCGGCCAGCGCCTCGGGCGTGTCGATTGCCACCGGCCGCTGCACGGGGATGCAGCCCAGGGCGATCAGCGAACCCGCGATCGCCCAGCGGTTGGAGTCGCGGACCTGCCCGCGGCCGGGCTTCGCCCCGGCTTCGACCAGCTCGTCGCCGGTCGAGACGATCGCCACGCGCGGCTGGCGGAAGACCGGCACGTCCACGATGCCCAGCGTCGCCAGCACCGCCAACTCGGGCCCGCCGATCCGCCGGCCGGGTTCGAGCACGCGATCGCCGGGCCGCATGTCGGAACCGGCGGGCATGAAATTCTCCCCGCTCGCGAGGTCTTCGTTCGGAACGACGAACGCGCCGAGGCCGGCCTGTGATTCCACCGCGTCCTCGACCGGGACCACCGCATCGGCGCCCACCGGGACGACGCCGCCGGTCGGTATGCGCATCGCTTCGCCCCGGCCGATCGCGCCGGGCGGGGCGGCTCCCATGCGGATCTCGCCGATGATGCGGCGGCTGCTGCGGCCGTCGGCAGCCACGAGGGCGAAGCCGTCCATCGTCGAGCGGGGGTCGGCCGGATAGTCGGCCTCGGCCGTTGCGGCGACTGCCAGAATGCGGCCCGTGGCCGCGGCCAGCCCAACCCGCTCGACCGCGGGTGCCGGGAGCGAGACGGCGGCAAAATACACGCTGCGGGCCTCCGCGGGCGTCAGCAACGCCTCGACGTCGAACCCCTCGCCCGGCTTGAGAACTTGCGGTGCAGCCATGTGGGCGAATTTCTGCGCAGCACGCAAATACCCGTGCCCCGGCGAAAGCCCAGGCCCCAATGCTGGACCTCAATCTCGTGCGCACCGATCCCGAGCGCGTGCGCATCTCCGCGCGCCGCCGGAGGCAGAGCACCGAGTTCGTCGACACCGTCCTCGCGCTCGATACGCAGCGGCGCGCCGCGCTTACGGCCGCCGAAGGCCTTAAAGCAGAGAAGAACGCGCTCACCGGCTCGATCTCCAAGGCGGCCGACCGAGCCGCCGAGGCCGCGCGCCTGAAGCCGCAGATCGCCGCGCTCGATGCGCGCATCGCGCAGGCCGCCGCCGAGTTGCCCGCGTTCGACGAACAGATGGACGCGCTGCTCGGCGAGGTGCCGAACGTGCTCGACGCGAGCGTTCCCGACGGAACGGGCGACGAGCACAACGTCGCCGTGCGCTCGTGGGGCACGCCGCCCGCATACGGCTTCACGCCCAAACCGCACTGGGAACTCGGCGAAGCGCTCGGCATCTTCGACTTCGAACGCGCCGTGAAAATCTCGGGCAGCCGGTTTGCGATTCTGCGCGGAGCGGGCGCGCGGCTCTCGCGCGCGCTCGCGGCGTTCTTTCTCGACCGGGCCGCGCGCAACGGCTACCTGGAAATCGCGCCGCCCGCGCTCGTTTCGAAAGCGACGATGTGGTCCACCGGGCAACTTTCCAAGTTCGCCGACGCGATGTTCAGCGATCCGACCGTCGACTTGTTCCTGATTCCGACCGCCGAAGTACCGCTGACCGGGATGCACCGCGACGAAATTCTCACCGTCGAGGAATTGCCGCTGCAGTACGCCGCGCACACCCCGTGCTTTCGTAAGGAAGCCGGTGCGGCCGGCAAAGATACGCGCGGCCTGATTCGTCAACATCAATTCGAGAAAGTCGAGCTGGTGTGGCTCACGCAGCCGGAGCGTTCGTTCGACGACCTCGAGCGCTTGACACTGCACGCCGCCGGACTGCTCGAAGAACTCGGGCTCGCGCATCGCGTGATGCTGCTGTGCGCCGGCGACACCGGCTTCAACGCCGCGAAAACCTACGACCTCGAAGTCTGGCTGCCCAGCGGCGGCGGCCTCTATCGCGAGATCAGCTCGTGTTCGAACTGCACCGACTTCCAGGCGCGCCGTTCGGCCATTCGCTTTCGCCGCGACGCGAAAGCCAAACCCGAATTCGTTCACACGCTCAATGGGTCCGGACTCGCGATCGGCCGGACGCTGGTGGCGGTGCTCGAGAACTTTCAGCGCGCCGACGGCGGCGTCGAGATTCCGCCGGCGCTGCAACCGTTCGCCGGGTTCGCGTCGATCGAACCGGACGGCAGCACGCGGGGAGTTGCACCGTCGACGCCGCGGTAGTCGTCTACGCCGCGCGGCTCCTGACCGCCGGGGGCGTCGTCGCGTTGCCGACGGAAACGGTCTACGGCCTCGCCGCCGACCTCAGTAATGCGGCTGCCATTCGCCGGATCTACGCGATCAAGGGCCGGCCGCTCGATCACCCGCTGATCGTGCATTTGCCGAGCCCCGCGCAGCTCACGCGCTACGCGGTCGACGTGCCGCCGGCCGCATACCGGTTGGCCGAAGCGTTCTGGCCGGGGCCGTTGACGCTCGTGCTCCACAAGAGCGATGAGGTGCCGCTGAGCGTCACCGGCGGACAGTCGACCGTCGCGCTGCGCCTGATCGATCATCCGCTCACGCACGCGATCCTGCAGCGTTTCGGGCGTGCGGTGGCGGCGCCGTCCGCGAATCGTTTCGGGCGCGTCAGCCCGACGACGGCGGAACACGTGCACGCCGATCTCGGCGACGACGTCGACCTGATCGTCGACGGTGGGCCTTCGAGCGTCGGCGTCGAGTCGACGATCGTCGACCTCACCGGCCCCGTGCCGGCGATCTTGCGGCTCGGTGCGATCGGTGCGACCGCGCTGGCCGACGCGCTCGGCTCACCGGTGCTCGCCGACGGCGCCGCGAGCGGCATCCGCGCGCCGGGTATGCTGGCGGCGCACTACGCACCGCGCGCCGCGCTCGTCATCGCCGAAGACGGCGCGCTCGAAGCAACCGCCGCGCAGTTGCGCGACAGCGGCGGACACGTTGCCGAGCTCACGCTGCCGGAAGATCCGCGCGCGGCGGCGCGCTCGCTCTACGCATCATTACGCGCGCTCGACGCGCAAGGCTTCGACACGATCGTCGTCGCGATGCCGGCCGACACCGAAGCGAACGCGGCGGTGCGCGACCGGCTGCGCCGCGCCGCGACGCCCGCGCTCACGAGCGCGGAAGCGTTCCGGTTTTTGCAGCGAGGCGGCGCACCGAGTCGTCGATCGCGTACGACTCGAGATCGCTGAGCGCGATCCAGCGCACGGCGTGCGACTCCGCGTTGCCCCGCAGCGGCTCGCGCGGGTCGGCTTCGAGCGCGAACCGCAGGTCGTAGTGATCGTGTTCGGGCTCGGACCCACGCGCCGGAATGCGGTGGACGTCGATGTCGTACACATCGTCGAGAACGAACCGCAGCGTACGCAAGCCCGATTCTTCGCGAGCCTCGCGCAACGCCGCGCCGCGCACGTCGGGGTCGCCGTCGACGTGGCCGCCGAGCTGCAGCCAACGCGCGAGCTTCCGATGATGCAGGAGCACCGTTTGCGTGCGGCCCGGATCGACGATCCAGGCCGAAGCGGTCACGTGTCCCGGCGCCGTCGATCGATCGAAGGCGCGCGCGCCGTGCGTTTCGAGAAACGCGACCAGCCGCTCGCGCATCGCTCGCTCCCGATCGTCGAACGGATTGTATTCGCGCACGTCGTCCAGGAGTTCGCTCGCGGGGCTGAACATTAGGAGCGAGATGGTTCATCCTGCCCCGCCCTCGATCCCGCGCGCTCGCGTGGCCGATATCGCCACCTACGTGCCGGAGGGCCGTCTCACCAATGCCGAGCTGGCGAAGATGGTTGAGACGAGCGACGAGTGGATCGTGCAACGCACCGGCATTCGCGAACGCAGCATGGCCGCGGCCGATGAATTCGCCAGCGATTTGTGCCTCGCGGCGGTGAACCGCTTGCGCGAGCGCGTCGGCTCGCTCGAACGCGTCGACGCCGTGATCGCGGCGACGTCGACGGCGGACTATGTGTTTCCGAGTTTGGCGGCGCAGATCCAAGAGGCGGCGCACCTTCCGCACGCCGGCGCGTTCGACGTCGCCGCGGCATGCGCGGGATTTCCGTACGCGATCAACCTCGCGACCGCAATGATCGGATCGGGACAAGCGCGCGAGGTGCTCGTCGTCGCCGGCGAGGTGATGACCAAGGCGCTCGACTACACGGATCGCTCGACATGCATTCTCTTCGGCGACGGCGCCGGTGCCGCGCTGGTCGTGCCCGCCGACGAGCGGTCGTACATCGAACGCTGCACCTACGGGTCCGACGGCGACGGCGGCAAGTTTCTGTACCGCACGAACATCCGCCACGAGATCGCCGGAGTCGAAGACGACACCGGCCTGCTGCGCCAGTCGGGTAGCGAGGTCTATAAGTGGGTCGTCCGCCGCATCTCCGAATCGATTGTGGCCATGCTGGCCGAAGCGAACCTAGCGCCGAGCGACGTCGACTGGTTCATCCCGCACAGCGCCAACCTGCGCATCGTTGAAGCCTTGTGCGCGCGCACGGGGATCGCGCGCGAACGCACGCTTACCAGCATCGAAGCCTACGGCAACACCTCGACCGCGTCGATTCCGCTGGCGCTGATGCCGGCGCTCGACGACGGACGCGTGAAGCGAGGCGACCGCATCCTCATGTATGGATTCGGCGGCGGCCTCGTTCACGCCGGAACGTTATTGCGCTGGTAGGACTACGCTGAGGTCTTAGCCGTGTTGGACGTTTTTGACCATGTTGTGCTGCGATAGCTTCAGGATGCGGTCGGCGTGCCGCTGGCCGAGAAACTTCTGATCGTAGTAGACCTTCACATAATTACCGGCTTTGAGGTGCGACATCTGATACGTGCCTTTGCCGTTCTCATCGAAGACTTGATCGAAGTGCGGGACGACCAAGAAGCTGAGCTGGTGCCCGGTCCCGTCGGTGATCTTGATGTTGTTGTCGGAGACGTGGCTGACGATACCCGAGACGTTCGCGGATCCAACTTTTTGATCGGCGCCCGCCGGCGCGGCTAAAAAGCTTCCGAGAAAGAGGGCCAGGATCAAGAGAGATAATTTCTTCATAGCGGCCGTGTACCCACGGCGAGGCCGTTCGCTCGCTTGTTAGCCGTGCATCAGCTATATTGACATTTAACGATACAAGACCCTAATATCGACGTATGTCAATATCACGGTGCTGCCCCCCGGCCGACGTCGACCGCGCGAATCGCGGTGAACAAGCCGGCCTGTTGAAGGCGCTCGGCGACCCGCACCGCCTCACGATCTTGGCCACCCTGGCCCGCGCCTCGGATGAGGTGTGCGTCTGCGACTTCACCTCCGGGCTGCCGCTCAATCAGCCGACGGTTTCCCACCATTTGAAGACCCTCCGCGACGCCGGTCTGGTGACATCCGAGCGCCGCGGCACCTGGGTCTACTATCGGCTGGCAGCCGACGCACGCCGGCGCCTCGAGGACGCGCTCGATTCCATCCTCCCGCAAGGAGCGCTCGCATGAAGATGCACCTCAACCTCGCCACGCGCGACCTGACCGCGAGCGTCGCGTTCTACTCGACGCTCCTCGGCGCGCAGCCAGCGAAGCACCTCGACGACTACGCGCTGTTCATCACCGAAGATCCGGGCCTCGAACTCGCGCTCGACCGCGACCCGCGGGCGTTCGCCGGTCACGGTCAGCACTTCGGTATCGTCGTGAATTCACCGGACGCGGTGGAACTGCAGATTTCGCGCCTCGCCGCCGCGGGTTACGACACCCGCGTCGAGCGTGACGAAACGTGCTGCTACGCCGTGCAGACGAAAGTCTGGGCTCGTGATCCCGACGGCCGTCGCTGGGAGACCTACGTCGTCCTCGAAGAATCGGCGGAACGCGACGACGCATGTTGCCCGTAAAATCGATTCTTTTCGTTTGCATTCACAACAGCGCCCGCAGCCAGATGGCCGAGGCATTCGCGAACGCATACTGCCACGATTCGCTGCACGCGTATAGCGCCGGTTTGGTACCCGGCTCCCTGAACCCGATCGTTGTCGCCGCGATGGCAGAGCTCGGCATGAACATCGCGGACAATCGCACCAAGACGGTCGATGATGCCGGCGTTCGCTCGCGCGCGTACGACTACGTCGTGACGGTCTGCGATGAAGCCAATGCCGAGGCGTGCCCGATCTATCCGACACGGGGGGAACGCCTCCACTGGAGTTTCCCGGATCCGTCGGCGTTTACCGGTACGCGCGAGGAGCTGCTCGATCGAACGCGTCGAGTGCGGGACGACATCGCAACCCGCGTCAAAGTGTTTTGCGCCGAGTTTTGCCCGTGAAGACATACCGCGCCGTGGTCGCCGAGTTCGTCGGAACCGCATTTTTGCTCGCCGCGGTAGTCGGCTCGGGGATCATGGCCCAGCGACTCTGCGGCGGGAACGTCGGCCTCGCTCTGCTGGCCAATGCCCTGGCGACCGGCGGCGCGCTGGTCGCACTCATCATCGCTTTCGGGTCCGTCTCCGGCGCGCATTTCAATCCCGTCGTCACGCTCGCGTCCGCGCTGCGCGATAAAAACTGGAGCATCGTGTTACCCTATGTTTGCGCGCAGTTGCTCGGCGCTCTCGCCGGCACGGCGCTTGCAAATCTGATGTTCGGGCTGCCGGCGTTCGCGGTATCCCACCACGAGCGGAGCGGGGCGGCGATGGTCGTCAGCGAGTTCGTCGCGACGTTCGGTCTGCTCGCGGTAATTTGGGGCTGCGCGCGATCGCGTCCCGACGCTGCGCCCTACGCGGTTGCGGCGTACATCGTGGGTGCCTACTGGTTCACCCCATCGACGTCGTTTGCGAACCCCGCGGTCGCGATCGCTCGATCGCTGACCGACACGTTCTCCGGCATCCGTCCCATCGACGTGCCGCCCTTCGTCCTCGCGCAGATCGCCGGCGGGATCGCGGCCACGCTGCTGTTCGTTTGGTTCGGCATGCGGGCGGACGAAAGCGTGGTCGTTCCGCAGACGGAAGCGGCATGAGTGCCGTCGTCCGGGACGTGACAATAGCAGACGCAGACTCCATCACGCGCATCTACAACGAAGCGGTTACGCAGCGGCTGGCCACGTTTGACGAGTTGCCGGCGACGGTCGACGACGTCATCGACGAGCTGCGGGCGCACCTTGCGACGCATCCGAGCGTCGCGGTCGCGCTCGGCGATGAGCTCATCGCGTACGCGACATCGAGCCCGCACTCCACGTATCCGCCGTATCGCGGCATCGCGGAATTCTCGGTGTACGTCGCGGAGCGGTTTCGCGGGCGCGGCTTCGGGCGCGTCGCTTTGCACGAGCTCGCGACCCGCTGCCAAGCCGCCGGCTTTACCAAGATGCTTTCTCGCATTTTAATTGAGAATGCCGCCAGTCGCGCGCTTTGCGCATCCCTCGGCTTCCGTGAAGTGGGCGTTTACGAGCGCCACGCGCGCCTGGACGGCGCGTGGCGCGACGTCGTCATCGTGGAGAAACTCCTCGCGCGCTAGCTCGCGATCAGCGCTTCGCCGTTTCCGCCAGCCGGGTTCCGGCGGCGAGAGCCTCGAGCTTACGGTAGGCGATAGCGCGGTTCATCGGCGCCATGCCGCAGTTCGTTGAGGCGACGATTCGCTCGTCGGGCAGGTAGCGCCGGGCGACCTCGAGCGTCGCGCGCACGTCCTCCGGCGTCTCCACGTCGTCGCTAGCGACGTCGATGACACCGACGGCGACGCGCTTGTCGCCGGTTTGCGCCAGCACCTCGGGCGGAACGTGCGACCCGGCGAGTTCGATCGAGATCTCGTCGAGCGAGCTTTGCGCGAGGAGCGGCAAGACGATGCCGTACTGGTCCCACTCGCCGCCCAGGCTGTGCTTCCAGTCGATGTTGGCCTTGATCCCGTAGCCGTAACAGACGTGCACCGCGGTCGAACACGCGACCCCGCGCACGCACGCATCGAGCGCATCGATGCCCCACGCTTCCAGTTCTTCGAAATACACGTTGAACGCCGGTTCGTCGAGTTGCACGATGTCGACGCCGGCCGCCGCCAGCTCCTCGATCTCCGCGCGAATCGCGTCGGCAAACGCGAACGCGGCCTTCTTGCGGTCGCCGTAGTGGGCGTCGTGCAGCGTGTCGACGATCGTCATCGGACCCGGCAGCGTGACCTTGAGCCGCCGGTCGGTGAGACCCCGCGCGAAGCGCGCTTCCTCAACGTGTACGGGGCGCGCGCGCCGCACCGCCGACGTGATCGTCGGCAGGTCGGCTTGATAGCGGTCGGCGCGAATGCCCTTGCGCACGATTTTGGTGAAGTCGATCCCCTCGAGCGATTCGAGGAAGCCGTGGACGAAGTGCCGGCGCGACTGCTCGCCGTCGGTCACGACTTCGATGCCGGCCCGCGCTTGTTCCGCGATGGCAAGCTCGGTCGCATCGCGCTTGGCCTCATCGAGCGCCGCGCCCTCGAGTTGCCACTCCGGCCATAAGCGTTCGGTTTGCGCCAGCCAGGCGGGCTTGGGCAGGCTGCCCGCGATCGTCGTCGCGATCGTCAAGCGGCGGCGCCGGAGATCACGTTGCACGCGTCAGCCGGCAACTCGACCCAAACCTCGGTGCCGGCCTGCATCTTCAACGATGAGGCAACGCGGCAGCGCAGCGTGACGCCGTTCGCGACGACTTGGCATTCCGATTGTTCGCCGAGGAACGACACCGATTCGACGAGCGCGGCAAACCCGTTCGGCATCGCGGCCCGGTCGACGTGCAAGCGAATGTGTTCGGGCCGAATCGTCACGACGATGCGGTTCCCGATCTCGATGCCCTCCGGCACGCTGACGCTCAACGCGCCGAAGCCCGCATCGATCTCGCACCCGCCTTCGCGGTCGACCGCGTTCACGCGGCCCTCGAGCAAATTGCTGTTGCCGAGAAACTCCGCCACGAACGAGTTCAGCGGCTTCAAGTATAGGTCGAGCGGGGTCGCTTCCTGGACGATCGTGCCGGCCTCCATCACCGCAATCCGATCGCTCATGCTCAGCGCTTCGGTCTGATCGTGCGTGACGTAGAGCGTCGTGATGCCCAAGCGGCGTTGGATCGACTTCAGCTCGGTCCGCATCCGGTCGCGCAGCCGCGCGTCCAGATTCGAGAGCGGCTCGTCGAGTAGCAGCAATTTCGGCCGGCGAACCAGCGCGCGCGCCAGCGCCAACCGTTGTTGCTGGCCGCCGGAGAGCTGCGTGGCGAAGCGTCCCGCGAGGCCCTCGAGTTGAACCAGCGCCAGCGCCTCTTCGACGCGGTCGTTCATCTCTTTGGAACCCTTGCGGATGCCGGTGACCTTGAGCGGAAACGCGACGTTTTGAAACACCGTCATGTGCGGCCAGATCGCGTAGCTTTGGAACACCATCCCGATGTCGCGCTCGTTGGGCGGCACGAACACGCCGCCGGGCGCCGACACCTCGCGGCCGGCGATCGAAATCCGGCCTTGATTGGTGCGCTCGAGGCCCGCGATGCAACGCATCGTCGTGGTCTTGCCGCAACCGCTCGGGCCGAGCAGCGTGTAGAACTCGCCCTCTTGGATGCTGAACGAGACGCCGTTAACGGCGCCGACGGTGGCCTTGCGATCGGAGAACGACTTGTGCAGGTCGTCGACGACGAGGGCGTCTTTGATGGTGGGATTCACTTCTTCTTCGGCAGTTCGAACTTCGGGGTGATGTTGCGCTTGCGCATTTCCTCGAGCCAAATTTGGTGAATGCGCGGATCCTGATCCTCGAACTCGATCTGGTCGCCCCCGTCTTTCACGCTGAGCGACACCTTCATCTTCTTCCCGCCGGTACCGACTGCGATCGCGCGCATCTCTTCGGTCAGCGGATAGCGCATGCCGCCCATGCCGGTCGCGAGATAGCGTGAGGCGTTGTTGCTCGTCACGAAATGCTGATGGAACTGGCCCTGCAGCGGCGGAAAGACGACGCCGTACGACCACTCGACCCGCTGGAAGTCTTGGTCCCCGTCGTACCACAGTAAGGAGTAGCCGCCGCCGGTCAGCGTCATCACGTGCGTCCCGCCCGCGTGACGATGCGCCTTCTTGTACGTCGCGGGCGCGATCTCGGACATATGCGAGTGCATGATGCCGTCGCCGAGCGCAAACATGATGTTGGTCGAGCCCGGACCGCGGTCTTCCCACGGCGTGAGTTCGAGCGTCCCCAGGTCCGGGACAAAATTGGTTTCCCACATATTGTTGCCGGGCCGGATCATGTGCAGCTCGCCTTGGCCTGAGTAGAATTCTTCTTTGCCGATGCGATCCGAGAAATCGAACGCGTTATCGAAGATGAAGTTCTCGTTGTGGAAGACCTTCATCTTCAGCGGCAGATCGGTCGTGCTCGACATCAGCACGCGCTCCGTACCGCTGCCGTTGAAGTGGCGGTATTTCGCGTTGATCGGAATCGCGATCAAGCTGCGCGGTCCCCACTCGAAGCTGCGCGTCGTGCCGTCGGCGAACTCGAGTTGCGTGCTGCCCCGGCCTTCGAGGACGAAGCTGATCTCCTCATAGATATGGCGCTGCGGAAGCGTCGACTTCCCGGGGCCGATCTCCATGACGAACATGTTGCACCAGTCGCCGCGGCCGGCAAAGTGGAGCACCGCCGCCTTCGCACCCAAGCGCGGCCAGTCGGCCGTCTCGACCTCGAACAGATTGAGCGACACGCCCTCGTGGACGAGCAGCCCCTCTTTCTCGACCCAATCGAGATAGGCGTCGATCCCGTACCGCAGTTGCGGCTTGAGCGTGTCGGTCACGACCCGCTCGCTCCCGCGGTTGCGTAAAGCGGCAAATCGGAATCGTAACTCGCCGGCATCTCGATTTGCCGTTCGAGAATGATCTCGCGACGTTCGCGCGCCGACTGCACGATGCCCAACGTCGCTTCGAGCGTCGCGCGTCCCCACGCGCCGCTATGGTAGACCGGAACGCCGGAGACGACCGCGTTGTACAGTTCCGACACCGCACCGAGCGTTGCGCCGCCCTCGTTCCGGTAACCCGGACGTTCCAGATGGCTCAAGTCGACGTCGCGCTGCCCGTCGTCACCGTAGACGTAGACGCCGTGACGCGAATGGCGCATGTCGCCACGGTCGCAGCTCACGACGAGCATCCCGAGATCGACCGGGCCCCACGGCGTTGGGCTGCCGGCGTCGCTGCGGCCGCGCGTCGGATCGAGGCGGCCGCCGATGCGATACTCTTCCTTCTCCTTCGACTCGTCGCGTTTGCCGACGCGCATCGCCTTGCGCAACGCGATACGGTCCTCGTTGGTATAACGCCAGTTGTCGAGCTGACCGGGCAGAACGTCGCCGGCCATGAAGTAGCCGTAGCCGTTCAGCATGATCGTCGCCGACGAGCCGTTCTCGAACTCGAAGAACGCCGTGTAGAAGCCGGGGATCGTGCGTTCGGGCATCCACTGGCCCATCGTGCCGCGCACGCTGCGCAGTTTGCCGCCGCCCAACAGGCGGAGCACGTCGATTTGGTGCGGTCCCTGACGGTGCACGATGCCGCTCCCGGCCTCGGCCGAGAGCTCTTCGGGCGTGCGCGCCCGCAGCATCCAATCCATGTACGACCAGATCAGCACCGAGCGAATCGTGCCGAGTTCCGCTTCAGCAATCTTGCGCATCGCGCGCACCGGGAAGCTGTAACTCGACGTGTGCGCCGCCACCATGTGCATGCCGGTCTTCGCCGAGGTCTCGACCATCCGGTCGGCTTCCTCGATCGTCACCGCCATCGGCTTCTCGACGAGCACGTGCTTGCCGCTCTCCATCGCGTGCACGGCGTGCGCGCAGTGGAACCGGTTGGGGGTCGAGATCCAAATCGCTTCGACGTCCGGATCCTTGCACAGCGCTTCGATCGAGTCGTACGCGCGCGTGCCGGGAAATCGTTCGAGGAGACCGGCGCGCATGCGCTCGTTGGGGTCGGCGCCGGCGATCAGTTCCGTTTCCGGCAACTCGGCCAATGTCGGCAGCACCAGGGCCGCGCCCTGACCCATGCCGACCACGCCCATCTTCAGTTTACGCATCGACTACCAGCGTCCGCGCGCCGAGGTGTTGGTTCCGACCGACGCCGGGTCGAGCTCGCGCATCATTTCGGCTTGTCCCTCCGACATCGTGAAGCGAATGCAATCGTTGATGGCGGGATCGCGAATCACGCCGTCGGGCTCCAGCCCGTCCTGCACGCGGTTGATCTGTTCGCGCAGAAGCTTGCGGAACATCGTGATGCCGGCGTCCGACGCGCCGAGCAATTCTTGCGAACGATCGAAGATCGGGCCCGGCGTTTCCCACGCCATCAGGTCCTGATTGCCGAAGCTGGTGAGGTCGTACTCGCCGTCGGGCCGCCGCGGATGCGGGTGATACGTCACCGGAATCTGATCGTCGGGCTGATCGACGTGCGATCCATCTTCGGTCGGCGCGAACGAAACGCGAATCTGATAGGTGTGCTCGTCGTCGATCGGGGTGCGGAACTGCGTCGAGATCGCGCCCGGCGTCGGCACGATCAGAATATTCGGAAACACCGCGGGATGGCCGGTTTCCTTTTCGGGATGATCGCCGCCGAAGTCGCGCACCTTGCGAATGCCCGTCCACGCCGGCTCGCGGCACAAGCTGAAACTGTAGTCTTCGATCGGTCGCAAATAGTACGCGACCTCCGCTTTGAATTGCTCCGCGAGCCCTTGCTCGACCAGCATCTGCCCGTGCAGATAATACGTGTGAACCGGGTCGTGCGAGTTCTCTTGCACTTGCACCCAGTTGCAGTGATGGATCGGCATCACGTCGATCCGGCGCACGCCGTCGGTGCGCACGAGCGTTTCCCAGCGCGGCAACTCCGGTGCCGGCGCGGGGCCGAGGTACGCGAACAGGATGCCGGAGAGTTGCTTCACCGGATACGCGGGACGGCAGGCCAGCACTTTGAGCTTGCTGTCCTTCGGTTCGAACGGCTGGTCGATGCACTCACCGCCCGGCGCGAATTTCCAGCCGTGGTAGGCGCAGCGCAGCCCGTCTTCTTCAACGAAGCCGTGATAGAGCGACACGTGCCGGTGCGGACACCGCTCGGGCAGCAAGCCGTACTCGCCACGGCCGTCGCGGAAGAGGATCAGATCCTCGCCCATCATGCGCACGCGTTTTTTGGGGCGCTCGGCCGTGATCTCCGACGCCGCGCACACCGGCATCCAGTACCGGCGCAGGAGGTCCCCGCCCGGCGTTCCCTTGCCGACTTGCGTCAGCAGCTGATTGAGGTCTTCCGACAGCGCCATCCGATGCTCCCAAAAAAGCGGACTCCAGCCCGCGATTCGATACTATTCCTTCCAGACCCACTCTCCTTGAAGGGCAGGTAGCGCCGTGACCGTTGATCATCTCGCCTCACGCAAGCAGCGTCAGGACCGCCTCACGCTCGTCGGGCCGGGCACGCCGATGGGCAACTACATGCGCTGCTTCTGGCACCCGGTCGCGGCGGTCGCCGAGCTGACGGACGAACCGGTGAAAGCCGTCAAGCTGCTCGGCGAACGGCTCGCGCTCTTCCGCTCCGCCGACGGCAGCTACGGCCTCATCGCCGAGCGCTGCGCCCATCGCGGCACGTCGCTCGCCTGCGGGATGCTCGACGGCGACGGATTACGCTGCGCCTATCACGGTTGGAAATATGAGAAAGACGGGAGTTGCACCGACACGCCGGCCGAACCGGACGGCAGCAAACTCAAAGCGCGCATCAAGCTCGCAGGCTACCCGGTGCAAGAGATGGCGGGCTTGTTGTGGGCCTACCTCGGCGCTGCGCCGGCGCCGCTGCTGCCGCGCTTCGAACACATGGTGCGCGACGACTGGGAGTGGGATGTCGGCATCAGCCGCATGCCGTGCAACTGGCTGCAGATCGCGGAGAACACGCTCGACCCGCTGCACATCGAGTACTTGCATATGAAGTACACGAACTACGCCCGCGAGCGCTTGGGCTTAGCGCCGGTCGCCACACGCCACCACGCCAAGGTCGACTTCGAGCTGTTCGAATACGGCATCATCAAGAAGCGCCTGTGGGAAGGCGATACCGAGGAATCGGAAGAGTGGAAGATCGGCCATCCGCAGCTCTTCCCGGGCACGGCGGTCGTGCCGTATACCGCCGAGTGGGTGCAGTATCAGATCCGCGTGCCGGCCGACGACACGAACACCACGCACTACTGGCTGAATTGCCGCGAGCGTGAAGCCGGCAAAGCGCCGCGCGGCGTCAGCCCGATCTGGGATAACCCGTGGCAGTCGCCCGAGGGTAAATTCATGCCCGAAGTGCTCAACGCGCAAGACATGATGGTGATGATCACCCAAGGCGACATCACCGATCACGCGGCGGAAAATCTCGGCGAGAGCGACCGTGGCGTCGCGCTGTACCGCAAGACGCTCCTCGATCAGGTCGAGCGCGTCGAACGCGGGCTCGACCCGCTCGGCGTGGTGCGCGATCCGGCCAAGAATACGCCCTGGATCGAACTGCCGGTCGAGAAGCATCTCGGCTATGCGTTCGGCGGCGGCGTCGCCGCATCGACCTCGTACGTGTTCCCCGAACGCGAGGTCACGGTCAAGTGAAACGTGCTCGCGCGATCGCGCTGGCGACATCGAGCGCGGCCGCATTCGGTTTCCCGGCGATCGTTCGGGCGCAGACGTCCACGCTGCGCATCGGCGCGAGTACGGCCGCAACGCAGGCCGAGGGCTACTTTGCCGATCAGCTCGGCTTCTTCAAACAAGCCGGCATCACGGCGACGATCACCACGACCGGGCGCGGGGCGGAAACGCTCGAAGCGGTCGTGCGCGGCGACCTCGACCTCGCCAGCACGACGCCCGAGGGCGTCGCGAACGCGGTTATCCACAACATTCCGCTCCGCATCGTCGCAACGGGCGCGATCTACGTGGAGCCGCCGGCGGTCGGGCTCTTCGTGGTCAAGGGCTCCCCGCTCAAACGGCCGGCCGACTTCGTCAATGCGACCGTCGGCGTCAACTCGCTCAACGACAGCCAGTCCCTCGGCCTGTGGCAGTGGATGGCCGACAACCACGTCGATCCCTCGAGCGTGAAGATCATCGAGATCCCGTTTGCATCGATGGCGGCGTCGCTCAAACGCAAAGACATCACCGCCGGCTGCTTGGTGGAACCGTTCATGACCGCCGCCAAGGACGACGTGCAAATCGTTCCCGGTGTGTACGCCAGCCTCGGCCGGCATTGGGCGCTCGGCAGTTGGTACGCGCACGCCGATTTCATCGCCAAGAATCCGGCGATCGTCAAAGCGGCCGTCGCGGCCCTCTACGCCACCGGCAAACACGTCAACGCCAATCAGGCCGTCGTCGAACCGTTGCTGGTGACCTACACGAAGCTGCCGCTCGAGACGCTGCATGCGATCGTGAAACCGGTCTGGGCCGAACGGGCCGAGCGTTCGAACGTCGAGCCGCAGCTGGCCTCGGCCGCGCGTTTCAAAGTGATCTCGCGGCCGGTGACCTACGATGAGGTCGTGCTCGGCTAATCATCGAAGGGCCCCGCGTGGTCGCACTCTGCCGCTGTCCGCACGCCCCGTTCTCATGGCGGCTCTACGCGCTGGCGCAACAGGCGTTCGGCGATCGCGCCGCGCGCGGTCCGCTGGCGGCGATCGCGGGGCTCTTGTTTCCGGCCAAGGCCGCGCCCGAACCGGCCGAGCCGGTGGTGGTCGTTCGCGCCGCGTGGCTCTTCGACGGGGAGCGCTTCA
>DASYOE010000035.1:0-8183 GCA_036008105.1 Candidatus Lustribacter sp.
CGTTCCCGACCTGGACGGGTCCCGCAGCGGCGTACGGTCTCGTCGCGATGGCCGCCGTTTTCGCTGCTGCCGCCGAAGCGCCGATCACGGCGATCGTGATCGTCTTCGAAATGTCAAACAACTACACCATCATCCTACCGCTGATGGTGTGCACGGTGCTGGCCTCGCTGTTAGGGCGCCGTTTGGTCGGCGGCACCGTTTACGAACTCAAACTGATCCGGCGCGGGATCGACTGGGCCCGCGCGCGACGGCCGGGCGACCTACGCCACGTGCGCCTGTCTAGCGTCGTTCGAATGCCGAAGCCGTCGGTGAATATCGCGAACCGAATCGCGGATGTCGCTCGGGCGATGGGCGCATCAGACGAACTGGTTGTGCCGGTCATTGACGAGGGACGACTAGCTGGTATAGTGACCGCAAGCGATCTGGCCGTCGCGATGGCGACCGGAAAAGGGTCGCGACCAATCACGCTCATTTCCCGCCCTCCACGCGAAACGCTGCCGATTGATGCGACACTCGAACAAGCCGCAGCGTTGCTCGCAGAACCGGACACGCCGTTGCTCCCTGTTACCGGTCACGATGGAAAACTCGTCGGCATCATCACGCGGCGCGATGTCCTGGATACGTATCGCAATTCGATTGAAGAAGGCTTCAGCGAGCGCTGAGGCCTTTGTTTTCCCGTCGCTTTACCTGCATTTGGTGCGTCCCAAAAACGTAGTCCCAGAAAGAAGTGATCACTCCAAAATTGCTATGCTTGATGCGATGATGCACGCTATGGAACGCCCATCTCTTCTTCAGCCATCGAAATGGAATCTGGTTGATCCGCGTCGCATGCTCGACATGGTGAAGGGTGTCGAAGTAAAAGTAACCGCCCGATAACCCCATGAGGAAATAAGACGCTTGCTGAAAGTGCAACCCCCACGTCAACAGACACCACACCGGCATAAGCAGCAAAAAGCTGGTTGGGAATAGGAAAGCAGAGGTCTTTTTGGGATCGTTGTGATGCGCGTCGTGCAGGTAGAAAAGAACACTTCTCAGATCGTGAAGGAGCCAGCGATGGACCGCATATTCGATCAGACTGAAGAAAAACAATCCACATAGCGAAGTGAAAATGATCGCCGGCCAGCTCGATGCCTGGTGGACTCCAATATAAGCAAAAATGCACGGGCAACTGAAATCGGTCGCGTAAGCCGCCCAGTAGTTAATCCGGCTCTCGCAGGTCGCCTCAACCAGAGAAAGCGTGGTGTTCCTAACCTGCCTGAGCCTGATGACCGCGCTCATCGTCGCTCACGTCCTCGGGGAATCGGCGCAAGCCCTGCCGCCCCCTTTACTGCAGTAAGGTGGGCCGCGGAGAATCGTTAACATTTGTTACGAAAGGAGCGTTTTGGGTGCACCTTCAGGGGGAGCCGTTCGCTACGAGGGCGTCCGGAAGTGCCTCAATCGTCGATGAATCGATCAATCGCAGCGTGTAGTGTGGGACGCGCGGTACGTAAACGCAAGCGAGCCCCTTGTCCGTAAATGGGCAGGCGAGGCCGGGGGCGACGTACGCTCCGGATGCGTCCTTTACCGCATCGATCGCGGAGAGGTCGGTGCCGTAAAGGCGACACATCGCCGTCGTGCCGGAATCGCACGCGATTTGCGTTACGACTGGAGCCCGCACGAACGTTCCAGGCAACGGCACCCAGTTGCCGCCGATGCCAGTTGCGGCATCGACCAATTGCATCTCTAGCGTCCCGAATGCGCGATCGTGCAAGACATCGGCGCGAAAGTCGACGGCGAGCGTCGTCGCCGAACGTACCTGCACGTTCGAATCGGCGATGGCGACAGCCGTGGGATCGGGAAGCGACGCAGCGCACGGCGTCGCCGGCGCTCGACCGGCGTGCCGCACGCGCACGTCGACCTCGAGCGGTAACGCGCCGGCGCCGCTCGCCAGGGTGACGATGAGCGGGGTCGTCGAGAGATAGCCCGTTGCCGACGGTTCGTCAATCAGCGCGGAGATGAGCGTTGGCCGCGGAGCCTCGAGTGTCAGAGGAAATACTTGCCCTGCGGCATCTCCGTCGGCCAGGAGCTGAGCGGTAACGCGCTGCCCGATGACCTGTCCTAGGCGCCCGAATGGAGGGCCATCGAAGCACGCGGAGGTTGCCGTCGCGTTCGGTTCCTTCGTGTAGGTGGTGCCGTTTACCAAGAGGCCGCGGACGCGCTCGAAACCGGAGCCGGTGAGCCTGATGAACCGGTCACCGAGTGCGGCAACGGCCGACGGCGCGTCAACTTGCGCGGGAGGCGGTTGGATCGACAGCGCGACTGCCGTCTCCAATGTGCGCCCGGCGCGCGGGTCGTCTTCATAGAAGCGGATCTGCGCTTGACCGGCAGGGACGTCGGCGAGCGAGGCGTGTAACTCGACGCGCCGCGCATCGAGTTGCGTCGCGGAGAGCGGAACGGGCGGCGCACTGCCGATCTGCATCTCGGCGTACGAGAGACAGGCGGCCGAAGCGGACGACGCGACCAGGTCCAGCGTCCCGCCTGCGATCGGCGGATGGTGGGGAGCCGCGATTAGGTTCCACGGCGCGGCATTCGGAAACGCCAGTCGCATTGTCGCCGTTGCCGGCTCCGCAACCGAGTCGAACCCGAACCGCCCGCTTAGCGCTACCGAGTACGCACCATCCGCGCTTGCCGCGAAGCGAGATCGATCCACGACGGGCG
The DNA here is from genome assembly GCA_036008105.1 of Candidatus Lustribacter sp. Taxonomy (GTDB): domain Bacteria; phylum Vulcanimicrobiota; class Vulcanimicrobiia; order Vulcanimicrobiales; family Vulcanimicrobiaceae; genus Lustribacter. Next base: position 2,698 of record DASYOE010000035.1, read on the forward strand.
CCGAAAGGCTTCGCGGATCGAGCGCGATTCGGTAGGGAGTATGCCCGTCGGGCGTTACGAGCAACGCGGCATCGTTCACGTAGCGCGACGTGTGGTCGAAGTGCAAGGGGATGTCGAAACGATCGGAGCGCATGCAAGAGCCATCGACCGGTGCATCATTGATGACGACCGGCGCGTGTTCCGTGGCTTGAGGGTCGCCCACCGTAAAGAACAGCACGTCCGAGTAGGCGGCGGGTGGGCGAATCGTCGGGACCTTAAGGCCCAAGAGCAATTCGTCGGGACGCGCCGTCGACGGGTCGGCCAACGCAATCGTTGTCGGCAGATATTCGTATTCGAGGTGCCCGGTTTGCACGAAGAGATGCCAAACGGTCAACAAGGAGGCAATGTAGGGCGCGTACGCCAGCGGACTTGCGGCTCCGGCGACGCCGCCGAGGAACTGCGCTTGCGTCGGCGCCGCGAAGTTCGTTTGATAGACGGTTGCGTTTAGCGCCTGCTGAACGCAGTTGCCGACCTGCGCCGACGGTTCGCCGGCGACGTAACAGGCGTCAATCGTGGCCGGGCTCACGCCGAGACTTTGAGCGACCGATTCGACGCGGTACTGTGCGCTCACCGGGTCGATCGATCCGCTGCCGAGCGAGGAAAGGAAATCGTTCAGGAAACTGTACCGATCGACGGCCGCATTGGTGCCTTGCGACATATCGACGAAATCTGTGGGATGCGCGCCCACGTAGTCGCGCACGCCGTCGACGCCGCGTGTCTTCGCATCTTCCGGAATGATGAAGAAGATTGGGATTCCACGATCGCGGCCGGCGCCGTAGACGAAATGGATCCGGCCCGACGGAACGGCGGGCGCGGTCTTGGGTGGCCGGCGATTGGAAAAGAGCTGGTCAGCGGAAGTGCTGCGGTCGAACAGCCAGTGCTGGCGCGCCGTTTCGGTGATGAATGCGACGTTGACGTGGTAGTTCACCGTGCTGGGCGGGCGCCGATAGTCCGGAAAGTCGACGTCGACAACATCACCGGGCTCGAGCGCTGGAACGAGGGCGGCCGGCAGCGTGATGCCCGTCTTGCCGATCGGGCGGGTTACCGTCGCAACGATGTGCGATCCGGCCTGCGGACCGGAACTCGCAGTGACGACGAACGGTACATTCGCGCTTCCGACGGCGGCAGAAGCCGGAAGCAACGACGCGACGGCAAGCGTCACAAGGAAAATCGAACGACGTACGCCCGTGAGCACGCAAAATATATTTGAGTTCGTGTCTGTCCGGCCTGCGCGGTCAAACGTTGACTTTTGTTATCCCCCGGCTTGTCCGGTACAGTTGCTCGGCCGGGCTACACGGATTCGAGTTGGGCGGTTTCTCCTTGCACCGGTTCGGCTTGCGCGTCGAAGGCGGCGCGTTTTGATTTTGCGGCGGCGTCTGCCAACGGCTGCGACGGTGCGCTCGCGATCGCGGCGGCGGTGCGGGACACCGTGAGCTGATCGATGCCCTTCTTCACCGAGCCGAGCGCCGTCGAGAGACGGTTGTCGAGATCGATGAGCACCTGGGCGGCGTAGTTGTCGGCGCCCTCGCGCACGCGCTGCGCGCGTAGTTCGGCTTCGCGCAGGACGGTCTCCGCCGTCGTGCGGGCGCGCTGCACGATCTCGTGATCGTCGACCATGGCCGCGTGGGCTTCGGACGCGTCGCTGACGATCGCTTGCGCGCGTTCCTGGGCCTCGCGCAGCACGCGGTCCTTGTCCTTGGCGATGAGCTTCGCCTGACCCACTTCGGCGGGCAGCGTCGAGCGGATCTTCTCGATGAATTCAAACAGCCGTTCTTCGGAAAGCACGCGACGTTTGAGCGGCAGCACCGTGCCCTGGCGCACGTAGGCTTCGAGTTTGTCCAACACGCGATAGATGCTCAATTTGGGTGTTTCTCCTCAGCTGGTTTTAGGTAGAGCGCTTAGCAGCGCGCTTGGCGCGCAACACGTGGAGTACGGCTTGTGGAACGAACTGATCGATCTCGCCGCCCAGGAAGAACACTTCCTTGACCAGGCTCGACGAGACGAACGAATACTTGGGATCGCTGGGAACGAACATCGTGTCGATCCCGCTGAGCGAGCGGTTCATCAGCGCGGTCGACATCTCGCTTTCGAAGTCCGCAACCACGCGCAAACCCTTGACGATGACGTCGGCCCCGACGTTCTTGGCATAATCGGCCAGCAGGCCGCGGAAGTCTTCGACTTCGACGTTAGATAGATGTTTGGTCGCGGAGACGATCATCGCCTTGCGTTCTTCGAGATTGAACAGCGGCTCGCGCTTTTGCGGGTTGACGACAACCGCGACCAAAAGCTTCGGGAAGATCAGGGCGGCTCGCTCGATCACGTCAAGGTGGCCGAGCGTGAGCGGATCGAACGAGCCCGGATAGATCGCCTTCAGCGAGCCGTGCGTCTGGCCGTTCATGCGGGCTCCGGCTGCAGAAATGCGAGCGCGACTTCACCGTACGCCGCCTCGCGCTCGAGATGGAACGCGGGGTCGGACGGGGCCGCCAGGCGCGCGCTGTGCTCGTAGACGACGACCGACCGCTCGTCGATTGCGCCGCGTTCGCGTAGCGTGGCGAAGGTCGTGGCCGGATACGCGTGCGCGTACGGCGGATCGGCGAAGACGATATCGTAGCGGCCGGCGACCATGCGCGCCGCGCGATCGGCCGGCATGGCGAGGATGCTGGTGCGGTCGCTGACGCCGAGGGCCTGCGCGGCGCCGCGCAACGCATCGGCCGTGGGACGATGCTGCTCGACAAACGTCGCGTGCGCCGCGCCGCGTGAGAGCGCCTCAAAACCCAGCGCGCCGGTGCCGGCGAAGAGGTCGAGAACGTTGGCGTCGGCGAGCCGATCGGCGAGGATCGAGAACAACGCCTCTTTGACGCGGGCGGGAGTGGGGCGGACCGCACGTCCGGGCGGCGTCTTCACGCTTCGGCTACGAAGCGTCCCTCCGGTGAGTCTCAGCGTACCCATTTGGATGGACCGTTATCTTCGCCATAATGTCTCACGCACCTCGAATGAGGCCCGGCAGCGCGTCGAGATGTTCGATCACCGCCGTCGGCGGTTGCAGCCCCACCGGGTAGGCATGACCGTTCTCGTTCAGCCAGACCGCGCGCACGCCGAACTCACGCGCGCCCGCGATATCGGCGGCCGGATTGTCGCCGACATACCAGAGGTCCGACGGATCGACGAACAACGCCGCGGCCAGCATCCGAAACGCCCGCGCCGACGGTTTGTAGGCGCCGATCACGTCGCTCACCAACAGCGGTCCCGGGAACTGGCCCAGCGCGTGTTCGATCTTGCGTTCCTGCAGTTCCGACCAGCCGTTGGTCAGCATGCCGACCGGGATGCCGTCGGCTACCAGCGCCGCAACGCACTCGCACGCACCCGGCAGCGGCACGACGAGTTCGGGCACCAGATCGTAGCAGATTTGCTTGTAGCGGCCGGCGAGCTCGTCGGCGTGCACCTCGAGCAGTTTTCCGTTGCCCGGCACGATCGCCGCGAAGCGCGCGATCATGCCCGCCATCGGCTCTTTGGCGGCGCGGAACGGGACGAGGATCGCTTCGATCCGCTCGTGCATCCGCGCTTCCTTGACGTCGAGCGCGATGCCGCAGCCCTCGGCTAGGCGCCCGAACGCGACGACTTCGAGGTGGTTGTCGGAGCCCAGCGTGTGATCGAAGTCGAAGCCGACGGCGAGCTCGTTCTTCATGCGGTCACCAGCAGCGCGCGCGCGGCGGCGACGTCGTCGATCAACGCGCGCAGCGACTGGTGTTCCGGCGCCGCGAGCTCGGGGTCGGCCGCGACGATCGCTTCGGCCGCGCCCTTGGCCTGCATGTAGAGGCTGAAGTCGTCGATGATGTTCCCGATCGTCTCGTTCGCGCCGGCCTGGGTCGTGCCGGCCAGTTCGCCGGCGCGGCGCAACCGCAGGTCTGCTTCCGCCACCTCGAAGCCGTCGTTGGTTCGTTCGAGTACGTCTAGGCGCTCCACGGCCTCGGCATCGTCGGACGACACCAGGACGCACGTGGACCTTGCCGCGCCGCGACCGACGCGCCCGCGCAGCTGGTGCAATGTGGCGAGCCCGAAGCGCTCGGCGTCGAGCACGACCATCACGCTGGCGTTCGGCACGTCGACGCCCACCTCGATTACCGTCGTCGACACGAGCACGTCGATCTCACCCGCCTTGAACCGAGCCATCACCGTTTCTTTCTCCTTCGGGGGCATACGCCCGTGCAACAGGCCGACGCGTAGATCGGGAAACACCTCGCGCTGGACGTACTCCGCTTCGGCGATCGCACTGCTGAGGGCCCCCTCGCCGGCCTCGATCGCGGGCACGACGACGTAGGTTTGCTGGCCCTGCTCGACGTTCTTGCGCACGAAATCGTAGGCCAGCGACTTGCGGCTCTCGCGGATGACGAACGTCGTCACCGGCGTTCGGCCGGGCGGCAACTCGTCGATGATCGACAGATCGAGGTCGGCGTACTTCGTCTGCGCGAGCGTGCGCGGGATCGGCGTCGCGGTCATGTAGAGCGTGTGCGGGGCGAGGCTCTTGGCGCGCAGTTGCGCGCGCTGTTCGACGCCGAACCGGTGCTGCTCGTCGATGATCACGAGGCCCAAGCGGGCGAACTCCACGTTTTCCGTGAGCAGCGCGTGCGTGCCGACGGCGAGGCCGGCCGCGCCCGATGCGAGGCGCTCGCGCGCGTTCCGCCGTTCGCGCACGCCTTGCGAGCCGAAGATCGCTTCGACCGCGATGCCGAACGGCAGCAGCAGCGGCGCGAGTTTCTGCGCGTGCTGGGCGGCGAGGATTTCGGTTGGGGCCATGAGCGCGCTCTGCATTCCGCCCAGGTGCGCGAGCACGATCGCGGCCGCGGCGACGAGCGTTTTGCCGCTGCCGACGTCGCCTTGCAAGAGGCGGTTCATCGGCGCCGTGCGGCGCATGTCGGCGGCGATTTGTTCGATCACGCGCGTTTGCGCGGCGGTCGGTGCGAAGGGGAGCTCGGCTTTGAAGCGCTCGTACCAGTCCACGGGCGGGTCGATGGGCGGCGCACCGCCGGCCGCTTCGCGGCGCGCGCGCTTGAGCGCCGCGGCCAGCGCGATGCCGAAGAATTCTTCGAAGACGATGCGGCGGCGGCCGCGCTCGACGTCGGCCGGTTCGCGCGGTGCGTGCACGTCGAACCACGCTTCGCGCAACGGCGGGAAGTCGTACGTGCGCACGAGCGACGGCGGCAGCGCGTCGGTGCGCGCCGCGACGAGGCGGCTGAGGTTCTTCGCGATCGTGGCGCGGATCGTGCGCGACGGCAGCTCTTTGGTGGCCGCATAGACCGGCACGATCTCGCCGACGTACGGTTCGTCGCCGCGCAGTTCGCGGTGCGCCGTCACGTTGATTTCCGGCAGCAAGCCGGCGCGCGTGACGCGCCCACTCACGAAGAGCCGGTCGCCGGCGGCGAAGCGTCCGAAGAGATGGCGCCGGCCGA
>DASYOE010000036.1:0-4657 GCA_036008105.1 Candidatus Lustribacter sp.
TCGGTCGGCGGCGTGCGCGACGAAGCCGAGATCCGCGGCCATCGGCGCACCTACATCGGTGCGATGCCGGGCACGATCGTGCGCGCGCTGCGCGACGCCGGGACGAACAACCCGGTGATGATGATCGACGAGATCGACAAGGTCGGCGGCGACTACCGCGGCGACCCGCAGTCGGCGCTGCTCGAAGTGCTCGATCCGGAACAGAACAACTCGTTCCGCGACCACTACCTCGATCTGCCGCTCGACCTCTCGCGCGTGCTCTTCATTTGCACGGCCAACACCCTGGACTCGATCTCGGGTGCGCTGCGCGACCGGATGGAGATCATCCAGCTCGCGGGCTACACCGAGATGGAGAAGCTCCAGATCGCGAAACGCTACCTCGTACCCAAGCAGAAAAAAGCCAACGGACTAAAGGAAATCCAGGTCGGCATCACCGATCCGGCGATCCGGACGATCATCAACGACTACACGCGTGAGGCCGGCGTTCGCAACCTCGAGCGCGAGATCGGCACGTGCTTCCGCAAGGTCGCGCGCAAGATCGCCGAGGATCCGAAGTACCGCGCCCGCATCAAGCCCGAGAACATCGTCGACTACCTGCAGAAGCCGCGCTTCTACAACGAGGTCAAGAAGCGGGTGGCATCGGTCGGCGTTTCTACCGGCCTCGCGTACACGCCGGTCGGCGGCGACATCCTGTTCATCGAGACGACGGCCATGCCCGGAACCGGCAAGCTCACGCTCACCGGCCAACTCGGCGACGTGATGAAAGAGTCGGCGACGGCCGCGGTCTCGTTCCTGCGCTCGCGCTCTTCGGAGCTCGGCCTCAGCGACGAGTACTTCAGCAAGCACGATCTGCACATTCACGTGCCGGCCGGTGCGGTGCCGAAGGACGGCCCCAGCGCCGGTATCGCCATCGCCACCTCGATCGCATCGCTCTTGACCAACATCAAGGTCGACAGCGATCTGGCGATGACCGGTGAGGTCACGCTGACCGGTCAGGTGCTGCCGATCGGCGGCGTCAAGGAAAAAGTGCTCGGTGCGAAGCGGGCGGGGATCAAGAAGATCCTCCTGCCGAAACGCAACGAGATGGACCTCGACGACGTGCCGAAGGAAGTGCGCGACGCGATCCAGTTCTTCTTCGTCGAAGAGCTGAGCGAGGTGTTCATGCACGCGCTCGGCAAGCGCATCATCACCCCGGTGCTGCTCGGCGTGCCGGACGAAGGGCGCCGCGGCAACAACGTCGTCGCCCTGCGCCCGAGCAACCACAAACGCGGTCGGCCGGAAGCGCGCAAGCGGCGCGCCCCGGTCGGCGCCGCCTCGCGCAAGCGAACTTAGTGGTAGGTTAGCTCGAGCTGATACGTCGTCGCTTTGGCGGGGCAGCCGGGAGCTAACAGGAACGCATAGCCGGCGTCCTTCGCGGAAGAAACCGCGACGGCGTCGGTTTTTGCGTTACCGCTCGACTTCGCGAGCTTCACGCTCGTGACGCGCGCCGACGCATCGAGCGCGACGGCCACTTCGACCGTTCCCGGCGCTTGGCGCGTGTCGGGCACGTCGAGGCCCTTGAGTTGCACCGCCGGCGCGCCGCAGATCGCGACCGCGCTGGCCGGCGCCGCGGTCGGCAACGTCATCGCTCCAGGTACGCCGGACGCACCGGGCGCCGGCCGCGCGAGCGCGAGCAGCGGCACGTTGAAGTCTTCGGGCACGACCGAACTGGTGCTGATGCAGCCTTGCGTCGGCGGGGCGAAGCGGAAGTTTTGCGCCGCGTTGAGCGCCGCGGCGTCGAACGCCGAATCGCCCGACGATTCGACCATTGCGACGTGGCGAATGCGCCCGTCGCTGCCGAGGTCGAGGAAGAATCGCGCGCGCCGGTTGGTCGGGTGGATGCCGTCGGGTGCGATGACCGGCGCCGTGAACAGAACCTTGGCCTCCTGCGCCGGGCACGCCGCCAGATAGGCCGGCGCCGCTTGCGCCAAGAGCGTCGAGAGAAGCAATGCAAACATGTTAGAGTACCGAGATCGTGCCGTCGCCGTCTTCGGTGATCCGTCCGACGATCGCGCAGGTGTGGGTTGGGGCCAGCTCTTTGTACATCGCCCGAATCGCGGCGGGTTCGGCCGAGATCAGCAATCCGCCCGACGTCATCGCGTCGGACAGCGCCACCCGGATCGCACCGGTCACGTGATCGGCGAACGACGTGAACTCGCTGTGATAGGTGAGGTTGCTTTCGGTGCCGCTGGGGACGTAATCGAGGTCGATCAATTCGAGCACGCGCGCGAAGAGCGGCACCGCGCCCGCTTCGATTTCGAGGCCCACGTGCGACGCGCGCGCCATTTCGAACGCGTGGCCGAGCAGGCCGAAGCCGGTGATGTCGGTCGCCGCGTGCGCGCCATGCGCGAGCATCGCATCGCGTGCGGCGGCGTTGAGCCGCGTCATCTCGCCGATCGCCACGGTTAAATCGGATTCGGGAATCGCATCGCGGCGCCGCGCGGTGGTGAGGATGCCGGCGCCGATCGGTTTGGTCAGCAAGAGGTGATCGCCCGGCCGCGCGCCGGCGTTGGAGACGATGCGGCCGGGATGGATCGTGCCGGTGACCGCCATCCCGTACTTGGGCTCTTCGTCCTTCACCGTGTGCCCGCCGAGGATCGCCACGCCGGCGCTCTGGGCGACCGCGGCGCCGCCCTCGAGGATGCGCCGCAAGATGCCCTCGTCGAGCGTGTCGATCGGAAATGCCGCGATGTTCAGCGCGGTCACCGGCGTTCCGCCCATCGCGTAGACGTCGCTCAGCGCGTTGGTCGCCGAGATGCGGCCGAAGTCGAACGGGTCGTCGACGATCGGCGTAAAGAAGTCCACCGTCTGCACGAGCGCGAGATCGGCGGTCAACGCGTACACGCCCGCGTCGTCGCTCGTCGACAGCCCGACCAGCACCTTCGGATCGCTCGGAAAACGGATGCCGGCGAGCACCCGCTCGAGGTCCGCCGCACCGACTTTACTCGCACAGCCGCCGAAGCGCGAGCACAGGCTCAGGCGAACGGTTTCGGGGGATTGCATGTCCGCAGGATACAACATTACATGCATCCGTCGCACTCATTCTCCGGAGGAATCGTGAAGCAGCTGCTGTTCATCCCAGGCCCCGTCACCGTAGCCGAGCCCGTGCTCGCAGCGATGGGGAAGCCGATGATCGATCATCGTGGACCGGAGTTCAAGGAACTCCAGGCGTCGATCGTGAGCAGACTGAAGCCGGTGTTCGGTACGTCCGGGGACGTGCTGTTGCTCGGTTGCTCCGGAACGGGCGGCCTCGAAGCCGCCATGACCAACATGTTCGGGCCGGGCGAAAAGGTGCTGGTTGCGCCGGTTGGCGTGTTCGGTAACCGCTTCGCCGAGATCGCGCGGACGTGGGGCGTCGAGGTCGAGATCCTGCCGACCGAATGGGGCCGCGGCGTCGATGCGAAGGCGCTGAAAGCGCGTCTCGAAGCCGACACGAAGCGCGAGATCAAAGGCGTCGTGCTCACGCATAACGAGACCTCGACCGGCGTGCAGAACCCGATGGGTCCGCTGGCCGACGCGATCCGCGCGCACGGCGCGTACTCGCTCGTCGATTCGGTGAGCGGCTTGGCCGCGAGCGAATTCACGATGGACGCGTGGGGCTTCGACGTGGTCGTCGCCGCATCGCAAAAAGCGCTCGGCGTGCCGCCCGGCATGGCGATGGTCGCGGTGTCGAAGCGCGCGTGGGACAAAATGGCGAGCGTCAAGAGCCCGCGCTACTATCTCGATTTGAAGAAGGCGCTCGATTTTCAAGCCATCGGGCAGACGCCGTGCACGCCGCCGGTGTCGATCGCGTACGCGCTCGACGTCGCGCTCGACCGCTACGCGCAGGAAGGCCCGGCAAACGTCTGGGCGCGCCATCAGCGCAACACCGATGCGATCGTCAATTGGGCGGAAGGTCTCGGTCTCGAACTGTTTGCCGAGCCCGGTATGCGTTCGGTGACGGTTACGGCGATCAAAGTGCCGGCCGGGGTCAACGGCGACGAGATTCGCAAGAAGCTGCGCGTCGAACGCGGCTACGTGCTCGGCGGCGGCCAAGAAAAGCTGGCCGGAACGATCATCCGCATCGGAACGATGGGCGAGATCACGCCCCGCGATCTCACCGACATGCTGAGCGCGCTCGAGACCGAACTCATCGCGGCCGGGTTCAAGGCGAAAGCCGTCCCGGTATAGGTGGAGCTGCGCAACCTCGGCCGGTCGGGTCTTCGCGTTTCGGCCGTCGGCCTCGGTTGTAACAACCTCGGCGGGCGGCTCGATCCATCGGCGTCGCGGGTCGTGGTGCAAGCGGCGCTCACGAACGGCATCACGCTGTTCGATACCGCCGATCGCTATCCGCTCACGGGGTCGGGACGCTCGGAGGAACTACTCGGGGATGCGCTCGGGCGCAAGCGCGCGGACGTCGTCGTCGCGACCAAGTTCGGGTTGCCGATGGATGAGGAAAAAACGAAGAGCGGCGCCTCGCGGCGGTACATCATGGCGGCGGTCGAGGCGAGTTTGCGCCGGCTGAAAACCGATTGGATCGATCTCTACCAAGTGCACACTCCCGATCCGCTCACGCCGATCGAAGAGACCGTCTGCGCGCTCGACGATCTGATCGCGCAAGGGAAAGTTCGCTACGCCG
>DASYOE010000037.1:0-3826 GCA_036008105.1 Candidatus Lustribacter sp.
GACGCCTTCCGTTACGCCGGGTGAATCGGGCACGCCGTTGGTCAGCGCGCCGCTGCCGGCCGAGATCAGGAACGCATCGGCGTGACCGTGATAGCAGCCGGCGAACTTGATCACCTTGGACCGGCCGGTGAACCCGCGCGCCAGGCGCAACGCGCTCATCGTCGCTTCGGTGCCGCTCGAACAGAAGCGCACGCGCTCGATCGACGGCACCATCGCGATCACGAGCTCGGCGAGTTCGGTCTCGGCTTCCGTGGGTGCGCCGTACGACGTGCCGCGTCCGGCGGCGTCGCGCACCGCGGCGACGACCGCCGGATGCGCGTGCCCGAGAATCAGCGGACCCCACGACATCACGTAGTCGATGTAGGCGTTGCCGTCGACGTCGATGAGCGTGCAGCCGCTCGCGGAACGCACGAACACCGGGTTGCCGCCGACGGAACGGAACGCGCGCACCGGCGAATTTACGCCGCCGGGGATGACCTGCTTGGCGCGTTCGAACGCGGCGTCGGATGTGCTATGTGAGAATTTCGCGGATGGCGGCATAGTCGTCCGGTGTATTGACGTTCGCGAAGACGTTCTCTTCTTCGACGTCGAGGAAGCGCGTGTTGAGGTGCTCGATCACCGTGCGCATGGCACGGTTGCCGCCCGAAAGCAGCGGCAACCCCTCGCGCACGAACGCGCTGCGCAAGTACAGCGCCGCCAGCGGTTCGATCTGCGTCTCGCCGTCGCGCGTCCGGCGCGGCACGATCGCTTCGTCGCCGGGTTGGATCTGCGCTTCGAGCCGGTCGATGAAGGCAGCGTCGACGAACGGCGCATCGCCCGCCACCGCGAAGGCCCACGGCGCGCGCATCTCGCCCATCGTCGAGAGCAATCCCGAGAGCGGACCGCGCATTGGCCAGCGGTCGACGACCGCCGGCGCGTCGATCAGCAAGTCGATCTCGTAGGGCAGCGCGCCCTTCGTTGAGATCAACGTTTCGCGGCCCTCGCACACGTTGCGGTACACGCGCACCAACAACGGCAGGTCGCCTGCATCGAGATAGAGTTTGCCGGGCAGCCGCTTCGCTTCGCCGCCGGCGAGCACGATCACGCCGGCGGTGGAGCTGCGGTCAGGCATTGCGGCGGAGATAGTCCTTGGCGAAATAGGTGATGATGATGTCGGCGCCGGCGCGCGCGAAGCCGGTGAGCATCTCGTCGACGATGCGTTCTTCATCGATCCACCCGCGTTCCGCGGCCGCCTTCACCATTGCGTATTCGCCGCTCACGTTGTAGCACGCGACCGGCACGTCGAAAGAATCGCGCACTTGGCGAATGAGGTCCATGTAAGCGAGCGCCGGCTTGACCATCACGATATCGGCGCCTTCTTCGATGTCGAGCGCGACCTCGCGCAATGCCTCGCGGCCGTTGGCCGGGTCCATCTGGTAGGTGCGGCGGTCGCCGAAACTCGGCGTCGAATCGGCCGCTTCGCGAAACGGTCCGTAGAAACCCGACGCGTACTTCGCCGCGTACGACATGATGACGGTCTTGATGTACCCTTCGGCATCGAGCGCGGTGCGAATCGCGCCGACGCGGCCGTCCATCATGTCCGACGGCGCGACGATGTCGACGCCGGCGCGCGCATAGGTCAGCGCCGTCTTCACCAGCACTTCGACCGAGAGATCGTTGTCGACGTCGCCGTCGGGACCGATGATCCCGCAGTGACCGTGGTCGGTGTATTCGCAATTGCACAGGTCGGCGATCACCAGCATCTGCGGTAACGCCGACTTGATCGCGCTCGCCGCGCGCTGCACGATGCCGTTCGGATCGTAGTTGCTGGTCGCGACGGCATCCTTGAAGTCGGGGATGCCGAACAGCAGCACGGCTTTCACGCCGGCCGCATCGAGCTCGCGGCATTCGCGCACCGCCGCGTCGACCGACAGGCGCGAGACACCCGGCATCGAGCCGATCGGCTGCACGACGTTGGTGCCGTCGACGATGAACAGCGGCGCCACCAAACCGTCGCGGTTCACGCGCGTTTCGCGCACCAAGCCGCGCATCGCCGCGCTCGAGCGCAGGCGGCGGGGCCGGTTCACGATGCCGAACCGCTCGGCGACGTTCATGTGGTGTGCTCCAGGACGAAATGCGTCACGGCGTGGACGAACGATGGGATGTCGGTGGCCGCGGCGACCACGTCCGCCGGCCAGCCGGCTTCCTTGGCGGCGGTCGCCGACGCCGGCCCCATGACCGCCACGATCGGACGCGCCCCGTGACGTTCGGCAAGATACGTCGCAATAGCTCGTACCGAGCCCGACGAGGGGAAGAGAATCGCGTTGGGGGTGCGACCGGCCAGGGCGGCCACGGCGGCCTGCCCGTTGACGGCCTCGACCACCTCGGCCCCCGCCTCGCGCAGGGCGGCGGCGATGCGGCTCGGGCGTTCCTGGGTCCGCGGCAGCAGAAAGAGCGAGCCCGCCAGCACGCCCGGCCGGCCCTCGTCGGGCGCGGCGAGCAGCGCGGCGCCGCCTTCGGCCAGCATCGATTCCGCCAGCGCCACGGCCGCGCCCTCGATCTCGGTGAGCGACGTCGTGGTCACGCGGCGGTTGCCGCGCACGACCGTCGCGCCGTCGGCCGACGCGATCGCCGCGTGCATCAGCAGAAATTCGCCGTCGTAGGTGGCGTGCGCCCCGACCGGCACCTGACAACCGCCGCGCAGCGTGCGCAGAAACGCGCGCTCCGCGTACACCGCGATCTCGGTTTGCGGATCGTTGAGCAGCGGGCGCACGCGCGCGATGCGCGGATCGCCGGCGCGCATCTCGATCGCGAGCGCGCCTTGCGCGACCGCCGGCACCAGCACGTCCAGCGGAAACGGCACGGTGTACGTAGCCGAGAGATCGAGCCGCTTCAGCCCCGCCGCCGCGAGCACGATCGCGTCGTATTCGCCGTCGCGCAGCTTGCGCAACCGCGTGTCGACGTTGCCGCGAATATCGTGGTAGGTGAGGTCGGGGCGCAACGCGCGCAGCAGCGCGCGGCGACGCGGGCTCGACGTACCGACGCGCGCGCCGGCCGGCAGCGCTTCGAACGTCGCGTAGTTCTCGCTGCAGAACGCGTCGCGCGGATCTTCGCGTTTGCCGACCGCGGCCAGCGTCATGTCGTCGGGGAGCGTGCTCAGCAAATCTTTCGCCGAATGCACGGCGTAGTCGGCGCGCTTCTCGCGCAGCGCGAGTTCCAATTCTTTGACGAAGATGCCGTCGGTGCCGAGCGACGTCAGCGCATGTTCCTGATCTTTGTCGCCCTTCGTTGAAATCGTCAGCACGGTCGACGGGATGCCGCCGCCGGCGAGCTGCGCCATCACCGAGCGCGTCTGCCACATCGCCAGCGCGCTCGCGCGCGTGGCGCAGACGAGCGTCGTCAGCTCGCTCGGACGCACGCCGCCGACCGTGTCGACCGCGCGCTCGACTTCATGCTCGATCTGGCCGGCCGGCATCGAGGCCAGATCGTCGATGTCGCGCGCGGCGAAGTGGCGCATCACCTCCGCGCGGCGTTCGATGGGCACGACCGCCAGCACGCGTTCGCGCAAGATGCCGAGGGTCGCCGCGGCGCGCGCGTAGCGCGAGTCGAACTGCACCGCGAGCTCGTCGCGAATGCGCGCCGTGAAGCTCGGCGCGAGACCGCCCGAGTCGACCGTCACGGTCAGTTGGCCCGAATGGTGAACGGCCGGCGTGATGAAGTCGCCGCGCCGGGCGTCGCCGGCGTCGTTGACGAGGACCCCATGCTTGTGCGCGTCGACCACGACCGCCGCGTTGATGCCGGCATCGTCGGTCGCGGCAAACGCCAGCAGCGCGCCGGCACAGTCGCC
>DASYOE010000038.1:0-21031 GCA_036008105.1 Candidatus Lustribacter sp.
GTCTATGAAGGTGCGGTGACCGTCAAGACGTTACGCGAACACGGCGATCACGGGCTCGGAACCTTCGAGCACCTCGACGGCGAGATGATCGTCGTGGATGGGCACTTCTTCCAAATCCGCTCCGACGGCTCGGTGCGCGAGTGTGAAGACGACGCGCTCACCCCGTTTGCGGTAATCACGCACTTCATGCCGGAACCGGCAACGCGCCTCGCCGAATGCCCGGACCTCGAGCGCTTGTGCGCGCAGTTCGAAAAGCTACGGACGTCGGATAACCTCTTCTACGCGTTGCGCGTGGACGGCCGATTCGCTACGATGCACACCCGCGCGATGTGCAAGACCGCCGAAGGCGTCCCGCTGGTGCAAGCGGCCGCGCACCAGCCCGAGTTCGAGTTTGCGGATATTGCCGGGACGCTGATCGGCTTCTGGAGCCCCGACTATGCGAAGACCTTGAACGTGCCCGGCTATCACCTGCACTTTCTATCGGACGACCGCACGCACGGCGGCCACGTGCTGAACTGCAGCGGCACCGATCTGCAACTGCAAATCGAAAGCTCCGGAGATTACCGCGTGGTGCTGCCGGCGACCATCGATTTTTTAGCGGCGGACTTGCACCGCGACACGTCCACCGACCTCGAACGCGCCGAGCGCGAACGGCACTGACGATTACGCCTCGTACAAGTCGACGTAGTCGTTAACCGCCATCTCTTCGAGCACGCCGCGCTGCAGGCTCGCGGCCAGGATCGCCTCCGTTTGCTCGGCCGAAAAACGGCGGTTGAGGTTCGTGACAAACTTTTTCTCGAGCAGCGGGATGCCCTCGGCGCGCCGGCGCTTGTGCCCGAGCGGGTATTCCACGACGACCTCCGGGAGCACCGTACCGTCCGCAAATGCGATCGTAATTCCGTTGGCGATCGAGCGCTTCTCCGGATCGTGGTAATCCCGCGTAAAGGCGGGGTCTTCGACACAGAACGTCTTGGCCCGCAGAATATCGATGCGCGGATCGCCGGCGCGGCCGTCTTCGTAATCCTCCGCGGTGAGCTGGCCGAAGATCAACGGCACCGCCACCATATATTGGATGCAGTGGTCGCGGTCGGCCGGGTTGTTCAACGGGCCGGTCTTGTCGATGATCCGGATCGCCGCCTCGTGCGTACGAATCGTGATCTTGGCGATGTCCGCGATCCGGTGCTCGACTTGCGGGTGCAACGACATCGCGGCCTCGACCGCCGTCTGGGCGTGAAATTCAGCCGGATACGCGACCTTGAACAGGACGTTTTCCATGACGTAGCTCCCGTACGGGCGCTGGAATCGAAACGGCTTGCCGCGGAACGACACATCGTAGAAACCCCACGTCTTGGCCGTGAGCGCGGTCGGATATCCCATCTCGCCGGCCTTCGCCATCAGCGCCAAACGGACCGCGCGGCTCGTCGCATCGCCCGCCGCCCAACTCTTCCGCGAGCCGGTATTCGGCGCGTGACGGTACGTGCGCAAGCTCTGACCGTCGACCCACGCGTTCGAGAGGGCGTTGACGATCTGGTCGCGCGTGAGGCCGAGCATGCGCGACACCACCGCCGTTGACGCGACCTTCACCAAGACCACGTGATCGAGCCCGACGGCGTTGAACGAATTTTCGAGCGCGATGCAGCCCTGGATCTCGTGCGCCTTTATCATCGCTTCGAGCACGGCTCGCATCGTCAGGGGCTGACCGCCGGCGGCCAGCGCCGCGCGCGACAGCCAATCGGCGGTCGCGAGAATGCCGCCGAGATTGTCGGAGGGATGCCCCCACTCCGCCGCCAGCCACGTATCGTTGAAGTCGAGCCACCGGATCATCGCGCCGATGTTGAACGCGGCCTGGACGGGATCGAGTTGATACGGCGTGCCGGGAACCTTGGCGCCGTTCGGAACGACCGTTCCCGCGACGATCGGGCCGAGCAGTTTCGTGCACGCCGGGTACTCGAGCGCCTCGAGTCCGCAGCCCAGCGTGTCCATCAAGCAGTTACGCGCCGTCTCCCACGCCAGCTCGCTCGTTACTTTATACGAAAGAACGTAGTCGGCGATGTCCAGGAGAACCTGGTCCGCCGTTTGCGCCATCAGGTCCGGCTCGCGAGCGGTTCGTACGCGCGATCGTCCGGACCGATATAGTTGGCGCCCGGACGGATGATCGTGCCCTGCGTGCGCTGTTCGATGACGTGCGCGGCCCAGCCGCACGTCCGCGCGATCACGAAGAGCGGGGTGAACATGTCGGTCGGAACGCCCAACAGGCTGTAGCTGACGGCCGAAAACCAGTCGAGGTTGGGAAACATCTTCTTCATGTCCCACATGACCGTTTCGAGCCGTTCCGCAACCGAAAACAGCGTCATCGTCCCTTGCGCCGCTGCCAGCTCGCGCGCCACTTCTTTGATGATCACGTTGCGCGGGTCGACGGTCGTGTACACCGGGTGGCCGAACCCGATGATCACTTCCTTATTCTCGACGCGCCGCCGGATGTCGGCCTCGGCTTCATCGGCGTTCTCGTACCGGCTTTGAATCACGAACGCCGCCTCGTTCGCACCACCGTGCTTCGGCCCTTTGAGCGCGCCGATCGCGCCGCCGATGGCGGAGTAGATATCCGAACCCGTGCTCGCAATGGTGCGCGCGGTGAAGGTCGACGCGTTGAACTCGTGTTCGGCGTACAGAATGAGCGAGACGTGCATCGCCCGCGCCCACTCCTTGCTCGGCGGTTCGCCGTGGAGCAAGTGCAGGAAGTGTTCGCCGATCGAGTCGTCGTTGGTCTCGACCTCGATGCGCCGGCCCGAGCGCGTGTAGTGATACCAATAGAGCAGCATCGAGCCGAACGAGGCGAGAAGCCGGTCGGCCACGTCGCGCGCTCCGGCGGCATTATGATCGGGCGCTTCGGGCAGCACGGTCGAGAGCGTCGCGACGCCGGCATGCAAGACGTCCATCGGGTGTGCCGCGGCGGGGATCTGTTCGAGCACCGCGCGCACGATGGCGGGCAACCCGCGCAACGACCGCAACTTCGCCTTGTAGTTCGTCAGCTCGCTGCGCGTCGGCAGTTTGCCGTACAACACGAGGTAGGCGACCTCTTCGAACTCGGCCTGCGCCGCCAAGTCGCGAACGTCATATCCACGATAGCGTAAATCGTCGCCATGCCCGACGGTGCTGATCGCGGTGTTGCCGGCGATGACGCCGGAGAGCGCGACCGAACGTTTGGGCTTGGCACCGGTGGTCGTCATGCGTTCTTATCCTCTTTGAACAACTCGTCGAGTTTTTGTTCGTAGGCGTAGTAGTCGAGAAAGTCGTACATTTCGGCGCGCGTCTGCATCGACGGGATCACGTCGCGTTGCGTTCCCGTGCGCCGAATGGTCTGGTAGACGTTGAGCGCCGCCGCGTTCATCGCCCGGTAGGCGGAGCAGCAATATAAAACGATGTCGACCCCGGCGCCCGCCAGCTCGTCTTTGGTGAAGATCGGCGTCATCCCGAACTCGGTGATGTTCGCCAGGATCGGGACGCCGACGGCCTCCTTGAACCGGCGATACGCGTCGAGGTCGGCCACCGCTTCCGCGAAGATCATGTCGGCGCCGGCGTCGACGTAGGCACGCGCGCGCGCGATCCCGGCGTCCAACCCTTCCGAAGCGATGGCGTCGGTGCGCGCCATGATGACGAACAGATCGTCGGTCCGCGCATCGACGGCCGCGACGATGCGATCGCACATCTCGTCGCTCGAGACGATTTCCTTACCCGGCCGGTGGCCGCAACGCTTCTCGGACACTTGGTCCTCGAGATGAATGCCGGCCGCGCCGGCCTTCGTCATGGCCCGCACCGTGCGCGCGATGTTGAACGCGCCGCCCCAACCGGTATCGGCATCGACGAGCAGCGGCAGCTCGGTGCTATCCGTGATGCGCCGAACGTCGGTGAGCACGTCGTCGAGCGTGCTGATGGCGAGGTCCGGCACGCCGAGCGAATTCACCGCGACGCCGCCGCCGGATAAGTACAACGCGCGAAAACCGACCCGCTCGGCCATCCGCGCGGCGAAGGCATTGATCGCTCCGACGACCTGCAGCGGTTTCTCAGCCTCAACGGCCGCGCGAAAACGCCCGCCCGGAGAAAGCGGCACGGCTAGGACCCTTCGCGCGGTATCGGTCGCCCGTCGTGATCGACGACGACCATGACGAAGCGCGCGACGCTGGACAGGCGCCGCTCGCCGGTGAGGAGGTTTTCGGAAAACAACTCGGTCTCGACCGTCAGCGACGTACGGCCGCGCTCCACCACGCGTCCGAGCACCTCGGCCAGATCACCTTGCCGGATGGGCTCATGAAAGGACGTGCGGTCGAGCGACGCCAGCACGACGGTTTTCCGGACATCGCGCGATGCGGCGATGAAGGCCGCCGTGCCCATGAGCTTGAGGGCTTCCCCGCCAAACAGCGTCCCATAGTGGTTCGTCTGGTTTGGGAAGACCATCTCCGACACGACCGTGACATCTTCGTCGGACGCCTTCACCGCGTAGCTCCGTCCATACCGCGTTACTCTCCCCGGAGCGCGGCAAACCCCTCCGAAGGTTGGTCTAGCGACCCGGGGGAACCGTTTCCGGACGTCCTTTCTTTAGGAGAAAGACCCTATGAAAAGCGTGTTCGTTCTCATTGCAACCCTGCTTGTCGCAACCGTTGCCTTCGCACCG
This sequence comes from Candidatus Lustribacter sp., assembly GCA_036008105.1. GTDB lineage: Bacteria > Vulcanimicrobiota > Vulcanimicrobiia > Vulcanimicrobiales > Vulcanimicrobiaceae > Lustribacter. Next base: position 4,670 of record DASYOE010000038.1, read on the forward strand.
GCCCGCGTACTGGCCGATCCGCTGACCCCGTCTCAGATCGCCAACGTCCAACAGATGGCCACCGCCTATTACAGGGCCGCCGTCTCCGGTGACGCGATGACGTTTGCCAAGGTGACCACACCCCACTATCAAGTCATCGGCGTGAACGGCCAGCCCGTCTCCCAGGCGGCTCTGGCCGGCGCGCTCGCCAAGCTCAACCTGAACGCGAGCCGCATCGAGGGTCACGTGACGGTCGACTCGGCTTCCGCGACGGCCGGCGTTGTGACCGCCAATGTCACGGTGCACGGCACCGCATACCAAACGGCCGGCGGCGCACCGGGCGTCACCGGCGGATCGAAAATGAGCAGCATTTCAAAGCACGTGCTCACCTTCGTGAAGAGCCCGAGCGGCAATTGGCTCGTGCAAAAAGACGTCGTCCTCAAAGCATCTCGCGGCTAACAAAACTCAGTCCACGTGAAAGGGCACCCGTTGAAACTGTTCCTCGTCCTCGCATTGCTGGTCTCGCTACCGGCCGCTGCCGTCGCCCAGGCGGCGCCGCTCGAGATCAACATCATGCTGTCGATGACCGGGCCGGCATCATTTCTCGGTCAGGCCGAATACGCGGCCTTTCAAACGGCCGAGAAAATGATTAACCAGCGCGGCGGAATCAACGGGCGCCCGATCAAGCTCGTCATCGCCGACGACACGTCGAGCCCGCCGGTCGCCCTGCAAATCGCCAACGGCTACATCGCAAAGAAGGTGCCGGTGTTTCTCGGCTCGCCGCTGGCCTCAGCCTGCGGATCGTTTCTGGCCATCATCGCGCGCACCGGACCCGTCGACTTCTGCCTCTCGCCGCCGGTGAATCCGCCACCGGGCAGCTTCGTCTTCACCGCGGGCGCAAGTTCCGTCGACTTGACGACGGCGCTGATCCGGTATTTCCGCGAGCGCGGCATGACCCGCTTCGCGATCCTCACGACGACCGACGCCACCGGCAACGCCTTCGAAAACGGCTACATCACGGTGATGGGCCGGCCAGAAAACAAAAATCTTCAGATCGTCGCCAACGAACACTTCAATCCGTCGGACATCAGCACGGCGGCGCAAATCGCGCACATCAAAGCCAGCAATCCGCAAGTGCTGCTCACCGGAACCGTCGGCACGCCGACGGGTACGATTTTGCGCGGCGTTCAAGACGCCGGCCTGGACATTCCGATCGTCGCCGTCAACGGCAACATGCTCTATCAGGAGATGGCGCAATTCGCGTCCATCATGCCCAAGCTGATCGTGTTCCCATCATATCGCGCGATGTCGGAAGGCGACGTGCGCCCGGGCCCGATTCAAGATGCGCAGCGCGAGTTTTTCCGCGCGCTCAAGAGCGCGAATCTCAAGCCCGACGCCGCTTCGGTGACCGGCTGGGATCCGTTGATGATCGTCCTGAGCGCGTATCAAAAGCTCGGGACGAACGCGACCGCCGATCAGATCCACGACTACATCGAGACGCTGCACGGCTTTGCCGGGGTCAACGGCCTGTACGACTTCCGTGACGGCGGTCAGCGCGGCATCGGTTCCCAAGCGATCGTGGTCGACCGTTGGGACCCGGTCCAAAAGGCGTTCATCGTGTTGAGCAAGCCCGGCGGCTCGCCGAAGTAGCACGTCCCTCCGAAGGAGGCGACCCGCCGGTTAGAAAAGCCGTTGTAATGCACGACTGTCGCATCGATCGCGCCGGCTTCATGCGTGGAAGCCTGGCAGCGTTGACCCTGGCCGGAATCTCCGGTTTGCCCGAGGTGGTTCGCGCCGCCAACAGCGGCTCACCCGAGATGACGCCCGACGCAGCGCTGGCCCGCCTGATGGCCGGCAATGCGAAGTTCGTCGCGGGTTCGCTGCAACCGTCGGAAGCGCTCGTGGAACGCCGCGCCGACGTCGCCAACGGTCAGCGGCCGTTCGCGATGGTGCTAACCTGTGCTGATTCCCGCCTCCCGCCCGAGCACATCTTCCACGAGACCGTCGGCGACCTGTTCGTGTGCCGTGTGGCCGGCAACATCCTCGAACCCGGCGCTCTCGGGTCGTTCGAGTACGCCATCGCGATGATCGGGTCGCCGGCGGTGCTGATGGTCCTCGGTCACGAACATTGCGGCGCCGTCAAAGATTCGATCGCGCTCACCAAGGCTCAGCAGAAGGCACCCGGGGACATCGCGGTCATCGTGGACGCAATCGCCCCAGTCATCGCGGCTACCCCGCAAGGCTCGATGTCGGACGCCGCGTACGTTCAGGCGGTGATGATCGCCAACGCCAAGCACGTCGCTCATGAGATCGCCACGCGCAGCGAAATCGTCGAAAAGGCGATCGCCGCGCACCAACTCAAGGTGGTCGCCGCGCGCTACGCCCTCGATAGCGGTAAGGTCACCCTGATATAGAATCAAGGCGGCATGCTGACGGTTGAAGAGAACGAGCGGCTGACGCGCGTCGGCCCTGGAACGCCGATGGGGACGCTGATGCGTCGCTATTGGCAGCCCATCGGGGCGGCGTCGGAGATGCGCGAGCGCTGGACCAAACCGGTGCGCTTGCTCGGCGAGTCGCTGGTGCTCTACCGCGACCGCGGCGGCGGGTTCGGTTTGATCGGCGAATCGTGTCCGCACCGTCGCGCATCGCTGCTGTACGGCATCCCCGAACGCGACGGCATTCGCTGTCCGTATCACGGCTGGAAGTTCGACGGCACCGGCGCGTGCTTGGATCAACCGAACCAGCCGCCGGAGAGCACGTTCAAAGACAAGATTCGCATCCCCGCGTATCCGGTCGAGGAGCGCGGCGGCTTGCTGTGGGCCTACCTCGGTCCGCTTCCGGCACCGCGCGTCGCCCCGCTGGCCGGCCTCGACGCGCCGCATGCGATCCGCCTGCTTGGAAGCGCCGTGATCCCGTGCAACTGGCTGCAGATCATGGAGAACTCGGTCGACGCGATCCATACCGAATGGCTGCACGGCCATCTGTTCGAGTTCGTGCTCGAGCACCGCAACTTCAAAACGAACTTCACCCGCAAGCACATCAAAACGGCGTTCGACGAATTTCCCTACGGCATCATCAAGCGCCGCGTCGTCGAAGGCTTCACCGAAGAGAGCGACGACTGGAAGATCGGCCATCCGCTGGTCTTTCCGGCGACGCTGCTGGTCGGCAGCGCGAGCGACACGTTCTGTCACATGCGCTATCAGCTCCGCGTCCCGATCGACGACACGAACACGCTGCACCTCTGGTATCACGTAATCGTCGCGCCCGACGACACCCCGATTCCCGCGCATCTCGCCGCCGGCGTCACGACCTACGACGTTCCGTATCTCGACGAGCACGGCAATTACATCCTCGAGTTGGTGCATGCGCAAGACATCATGGCGTGGGTGACGCAAGGGCCGATCGCCGACCGCAGCATCGAGTCGCTCGGCACGACCGACCGCGGCGTGACGGCGTACCGCAACATGCTGCGCCGCGAGCTGAAGCGCGTTGAGTCGGGTGAGGATCCGATGAACGTATTCCGCGCCGCCGGTCCCGAAACGATGGAACTGCCGCTCGAGCACGTCCGCGGTCAGCGCGACCTGGATCCAAGCGTCGATGCGCTTCGCGCGATGTTCACGCGTCACGAGGCGCGCTTCTGTCCGATCGGCGACGAGGTCATCGCGGTCTTTTCTGAGCCGCGGCGCGAACCGGTCCCGGCGTAGCGTGCGCGCGGTCGATCGGCGCGGCGCGCTCACCACGCTGGCGTCGTTCGCCGCCGCCGCCGCGCTCGACGCGCCCGCGCGCGCCGCGGATGCCGCGCAAGTGCGCATCGGCGTCGGCAGCGCCGACACGTTCGCCGAAGGGTTCTACGCCACCGACATGGGCTTCTTCACCAAGGCCGGGCTCAACGTCGACATGCAACTGTTCACGTCCGGCGGCGCGATCCTCGTTGCCGCCGGCGGCAACGCCGTCGACATCGGCCTCTCGAACACGGGCAACTTGGCCGACGCGATCGCCCACGGCGCACCGTTTACCGTGATCGCCGGGGCCGGCATGTACACCGCCGCGCACCCGACCGTGGCGTTGACGGTCGCCCTGAACTCGCCCCTGCGCAAACCGGGGGACTTAGCCGGCAAGACGATCGCGGTCACGGCGCTCAAGGATCTCACCGAGATCGGAACGCGCGCCTGGCTCGCGCGCAACGGCGTCAATCCCGATAGCGTGAAGTTCGTCCAGCTGTCGATGGTTCAAATGGCGGCGGGTCTCGACCGCGGCACGTTCGATGCGGCGCTCATCGCCGAACCGAACCTCTCGGCCGCAGCCGGCAAGACGGTGCGCATCTTCGGCCGGCCGTACGATGCGGTCGGCTCGCAGTTTCTGATCGCCAACTGGTTTTCGACGACGGACTACGTCAAGAAGAATCCCGACGTCATCCGGCGCTTCGTCGGCGCGGTGTACGATACGGCACGCTGGGCGAATGCCAACCACTTGGCGTCGAGCAAGATTCTCGCCAAATGGGCGCAGATGGACCCGGCCGTCACCGCCGCGATGGGCCGCTGCGAATACGCGACCTCGCTGGACGCGCGCTTACTCGATCCCGTGCTGGCGGCGCTCTACCAGTACGGCGCCGTCGACCGGCGACTGACCGCCGCTAATCTGATAAATAACGGCTAACGAGCGCACCGAGCCGGGCAACGCCCTCGGTGATGGCGGCTTCGGGCTGCAGCGAATAGTTTAGGCGAATCGTGTTGCGGACGTCACCGTGCGGTGAAAACGCCCCGCCCGGAACGAAGCCGATGCGTTCTTCGAGCAGCGAGCGCTCGAGCAACTCGGCGCCGTCCACGCCCTCGGGCAACGTGATCCACACGAACATCCCGCCCTCGGGTTTGCTCCAGCGCACGCCGGCCGGCATATGCGCGGCGAGCGCCGCCAGCATCGCGTCGCGGCGCCGGCGATACGGCGGCAGCAACGTCGCAACGTGCTGGTCGAACATCGTGCTCGCGATGCGGTGAACCACCATCTGGTTGATCGTCGCGCTATGAAGATCCGCACCTTGCTTGGCCAGGACGATCTTGTGGGCGATGTCGCGCGCCGCGCAGATCCAACCGACGCGCAGACCCGGACAGACGGTCTTCGAAAACGTGCCGCAATAGATCACGCGGCTGCGGTCGATGCCGCCGCTGTGCGCGACGTCGAGCGCGGCCAGCGCGGTAACGGGTTCCCCGTCGAAACGCAGTGCTTCGTAGGCGGCATCCTCGAGGACCGGCACGTCGAGCTCGCGGCCCAGGTCGAGAACGGCTTGGCGTTCGCCCGCGGTGAGCGTTTCGCCGGAGGGGTTGGCGAAATCGGACACGACGTACGCCAACGCCACGCGGCCGCCGTTCGCGGCGGCCCTCTTGCGATAGTCTTCCGCCGTTGCGCCGGCGCGAAAGAGCAGATCGTACTGCGGCTCGTACGCATTGAACGCTTGCAGCGCGCCGAGGTACGTCGGCTCTTGTACGAGCACGGTGTCACCCGGGTGAACGAACAGCTTGGCGATGAAGTCGAGGCCTTGCTGCGAACCTGAGGTGATGACGATGTTGTCGAGCTCGCACGGCACGCCGCGGCGGCCCATGTAGCCGGCGATCCACTGCCGCAGCGGCCCGTAGCCTTCACTCACCGAGTACTGCAGGGCCGCTCCGCCCAACTGCGGATCGGCCAAGATATCGGCGTAGGCCGCGCGGATCGCATCCATCGGAAACAGCGCCGGGTCGGGAATGCCGCCGGCGAACGAGACGACGTCCGGATTCTCGAGCAGTTTGAGCAACTCGCGGATCTCGGAGGCGCGCATGCGCGACACGCGAGCGGCGAACCAGTCGCTCCAGTCGACGGCGGGCTGCGGCGCAATCATCGCTGCGCCCTAAATGGTGACGAGCGGATCGCTCGCGCGAAACTCGACGATGTCGGGCTTGGCGCCCCACATGCAGAACGCTTCGGCCGTGAACGGCAACTGGCGCGGGATGTAGGTCGTTTCGTCTTCGATGATCCGCACGCCGTACGAGTACTCGTAGACCATCTTGTCGAGGCCTTCGAAGTACAAGAACACCGCGCCCGACGAGAGGTGCCGGCCGGGACCGAACACCACCCGCAGCCCGCGCTGTTCGCGCACGAAATACCACGAGCGCATCACGTCGTCGATCGACGCGACCTGATGATTGATGTGCTGCACCCCTTTGTGCACGCTCGGAAACAGCGCGATCGTGTGGTGGACTTCGTTGATCCGCAGCAGCGGCGCGGTGCCGATCCAATCGCTGGCCCGCGCGTTGAAGATGCGCGTCCAGAACTGCTCGTCGCGCGGGGCGTCGTTCGTGTGCAAGCCGATGTGGCTGAAGCCGGTGATGCCCGCATCGCGTGAAGGGAAGTAGCGCCGGGTTGCGTACTGGGCGCGCCACACGATCTCCATCGTGTTCCCGGTCGGATCTTGGAACGAGATGAAGTCGAGCACGCGGCGCACCTCGCACTCCGCCGGCGTCCCGGCGTGCACCGGATGCCCGGCCCGTTCCAGCTCCGCCGCGATCGCGCCGAGGTCGGCATTCTCCGACACTTCGAACGCCGTCGCGTGTTGGCTCGGGTCGCCCTCCACGTAAGCGATCGTATGGTCGCGGTCGTCGCTTCTGAAGTAGGCGATGCCGCGTTCGCGGCCGGCCGCTTCGAGGCCGAGAATCTTGGTCGCGAAGTTCGTCGCCTCGCCCAGATCGGGCGTGCCGATACGAACGTAGCGGATGCGGCGAAGATCGATCATTTACGCCGCGTGACCGGTGTCCGCGTACTCTTTCTGGATGTCGAGGAACTTGCCCCAGCTCGCGTTGAGCGCGTCGACGACCATCGGATCGAAGTGCGAACCCGACGATTTTTGAATGACCCGCAGCGCTTCGTCGGTGCTCCAAGCGCGTTTGTAGGGCCGCTTCGAACAGAGCGCGTCGAACACGTCGCCGACCGCCGCGATGCGCGCAGCCAGCGGAATCTGCGTACCGCGCAACTTGTCCGGATAACCGGTACCATCCCAGCGCTCGTGGTGGCGCAGCGCGATCTGCGAGGCGAGTTGGAGTACTTTCGACGAGCTGCCCACGAGAATGTCGTAACCCGAACGCGCGTGACGCTTCATGATTTCCCACTCGTCGGGATTGAGCGGACCTTCTTTGAGCAAGATCCCGTCGGGCGTCGCGACCTTGCCGATGTCGTGCATCGGGGTCGCGAGCCGCAGCAACCGCTGGTCCTCAGAGTCGAGCTCGAGCGTACGGCCGAGCACTTCGGCATACTTGCCCATGCGCACGATGTGCAGGCCCGTTTCGCTGTCGCGAAACTCGGCCGCGCGCGTGAGCCGGTTGATCGTCTCTTCTTCGCGATCCGCAATCTCTTTGGTCGCGCGCGCGACATCGGCCGCCAACGACGCCGCATAGCTTTCGAGTTTCTTGCGGCTTTCGCGCAGCGCGAGCAAGTTCTTCACGCGCGAGAGAAATTCGACCGGGTCGGCCGGCTTGTTGAGGAAGTCGCTGGCGCCGAGTTCGAGCGCCTTATGGCGGATCTCGCGATCCTTCTCACCGGTGATCATCACCAGCGGCGTTTGCGTCTCGCCGTGCGCTTTGTTGTAGGCCTTGACGAACTCGAGTCCGTCCATACCTTCGGTGTTGCCCATGCGGTAGTCGAGGATGACGAGATCGTGTTCTTGCTTCCCGCACCAAACTAGCGCCGCGTCCGGGGACGTGAACGGTTTAACCTTCACGTTCCCAATACGTGAAAGAATGTGAGCGTACGCTTTTTGATTCGTCTCGCTAACGTCGATGATCGCGACTACCATCTGGACGGACCCTATTCCGCAGTGGTCGTGCCGACTCTTGGCGCCCAACGTCAAGCGTCTGCCCGGGAGGTGTTTCCGGGGCAAAACGGGACTCGTGGGACGGTTCATGGTCCCATCCGCCCGACAACCGGAGAGCGTCTTTCGCTCGTCGGAATTCCGCCGCTACTACGCCGGCCAGGCCCTCAGCTACCTGGGCGACGGCCTCCGCACGCTCGTCATTCCGCTGCTGGTCTTCCACCTGACGGGATCGGCGGTCTCGCTCGGCCTCACGTTCGCCTTCGAACTGCTTCCGTTCGCCCTGTTCAGCCTGCTCGGCGGGTCCCTGGCCGACCGCCTGGACCGCCGCAAGCTGATGCTGGGCTCAGACGCGGTCCGGTTCGTGATCATGGCGCTCTTTACGGTCGCCCTGTGGCGCGGGGTGCTGAGCCTGCCGCTGCTCTACACCGGCGTCGTCCTGCTCTCGATCTGCGCCGCGATCTTCCTCGGCGCCCAGGCCTCGAGCATCCCGTTCTTGCTGGGCAAGGACCGGGCCAAAGCTGCGGTGGCTGCCCTGGTCGCGACCGAGCAGGGGGTGAACCTGATCGCCCCGCCCCTGGGCGGCGCGATCTTTGGCCTCGTCGGAGCCGTTCCGGCGCTGGCGATCAATGCGGCGACCTACCTGACCTCGCAGGTCTCGATCGCCTCGGTGGCCTCCTTCGGCCCCGAGCGGCCGGGGGGATTTCCGCCGCTCTCGGTCATCGCCGCCGACATCGCGGCGGGGTTTCGCTTCGTCATCGGCGACCGCACGATGCGCATCTTGACGTTCTCGTCGACCGCGATCAACGCGACCGCGATCTTTGGATTCGTCGCCATGATCCCGTTCCTCAAGCACCTCGGCGCCAACGACCAAACCGTCGGGATCGCCTTCGGCTGCTTCTCGCTGGGCTCGCTCGGGGGATCGCTGGTCGCCGGCCGCACGCACTGGCCGTTCGGCCGCGCGCTGGCCATCGCGTACGTCGTCGACGCCCTCTTCTGGCTGCCGATCATCTGGACGCATTCGCTCGTCGTTGCCGTCGGCTTGGTAAGCCTGTGCGCCGCCTGCGGCGCCTACGAGATCACCTCGATCGTCGCCTGGCGCATGCGCGTCATCCCGGCGGACATGATCGGCCGCGTCTTCGGCGTGATCCGGCTCCTGGTGCTGGTCGGGATGGTGCCGGCCTCGATCCTCGGCGGCGTCATCGCCGACCGGTGGGGAACGCGGGCGGTCATGGGGCTCTCGGGCGGGTTGTTTCTCCTGCTGGCGCTCAACCTGATGAGTTCGCGCGTGGTACTTTCGGAGCGGCGGTAAACGGGGTATTCTGGAGGCGCATGATCGTCTCGATCTCGCGTGAACTCGGTGCCGGCGGCGGAACGCTCGGCGAAGCGCTGTCCCGCGCCCTCAGTGCCGCGCTCCTCGACGAGCGCTGGTTCATCGCGCAGCTGACCGCGCGTTACCAGTTCTCGAGCGATTATCTCGAAAGCCGCCTCGAGCAGCCGCCGAAATTCGGTGAGAGCTTGATCGCCACGCTCGCGCGCGCCACCGCGATGGTGCCGGGTGCATCCACGTTACAGATGCCCGACGAGCAGATCATCGATGCGGTTCGAGCGCTCGTGCTCGAGCAGGCCCGCAACGGTCACACCGTCGTGATCGGTCACGGCGGCGTCAGCATGCTGGGGTGGCGGCCGACGAACATTCCCGTCCTGTCGATTCTGCTCCAGGCCGGCAAGGAGTGGCGAATCGAACAGCTCGCGCGGCGCTACAGCATCGAACGCGACGACGCCGCGCGGCGCATCAAGACGACCGACGAAGCGCGCGTGCGCTACCAGCAACACTACTTCAACGCGCACGTCTACGACTGCGCGCTCTACGACCTCGTGCTCAACACCGAGGTGCTCGGGCTGGACAACGCGGTCGCGCTCGCCACGCAAGCGGTGCTGGCCCTGTTGCCGGATTACGCCGGAGCGACGTCCGCCGCGAGCCCCGCGAAGTCGACGTAAGCCGGGTGCGCGGTCGTCGCCCCGGGCGGGGTGTCGGCCGGGCGCAGAAGGCGCACGGTTTGCATGCCGGCCGCGCGCGCCGCGTCGAGTTCTTCCTCGACGTCGGAGAGAAAGAGCATTTCGGGCGGATGGAACCCGGTCTGCGCCGCGATCGCCGCGTACGACGCGACCTCGCGCTTCGCGCCGATCGTGGTATCGAAGTAGCCCGCGAACAACGGCGTCAGATCGCCCGCGAACGTATGCGCGAAGAGCACTTTTTGGGCGACGATCGAGCCTGACGAGTAGACGTAGAGCTCGAGCCCCGCGGCGTGCCAGCCCCGCAAGACCGGCGGCACGTCCGGATACACGTGGCCTTGCAGCACGCCTTGCGCGTAGCCTTCGTCCCACAGCAGCCCCTGCAGTGTTTTCAGCGGGGTCGCCTTGCGGTCTTCCGCGATCCACACGTGCAGCACGCTCAAGATGCGCGCGACGCCGGCATCGGGTTCGCCCGCGGCGATCGCCGCTTCACGCAGCGCGCTCGTTACGACGGGGTCGCCGGCGTGTTTGGCCACGTACGCATCGAGGTGCTGGTCGGCGTACGGGAAGAGCACGTCGCGCACGAAGCTGATCGCCGACGTCGTTCCCTCGATATCGGTGACGATCGCGCGGGCGGCGATCACTCGTATTTCGGAAAGCGCGCCGCGATATCGGTTCCGGAGTACTGCGGCACCCAGCCCTCCTGATTGTTGAACCAGCGAATCGCGGTGAATTCCGGATCCGGTCCCATGTCGAACCAATGCGGCGTACCGGCCGGCACGCTGATCAAATCGCCGCGCACGCAAATCGCCTGGTAGACCTTGCCGCGCAGGTGCAGATAGAACGCACCGGAGCCCTCGACGAAGAAGCGCACCTCATCCTCGGTGTGCACGTGCTCGTCGAGAAATTTTGCCCGCATCGGCGCGGTGTTCGGCGTGCCCTTCGCCAGGCGCAACACGTCGACCGTGCCGTAACCGCCGTCGGCCTGCACGCGCTTCACCGAACCGGCGTACGCTGCGAGCACGGCCGCCGAATCGGCGTCCGCGGCCAGCGGGTGCTCCGCGCTCCAACGTTCGAAACGGACGTCGACCTCGCCCAGCAGACGCGCGATCTCCGCACCGTCGGTGGTTGCGACGAGCGGCTGCGCCGGAATGTTTTCGTCGTACACGTTCAGCTTCGAGCGTGCCAGGGTCGCGGTAGTCATCGCTGCAGTCTCCGTTCTTCGAGCGTACAGGTCAGCAAAAATTCGAGGCCTTCGAGGTGCCGGCGCGCATCGGTCAAGGTCGCGCCCCACGCGTAGATTCCGTGGCCGGCTAAAAGATAGCCCGGCACGGCGGCCACGCCGCCCAACCGCGCTTCCACCGCCGCGGCGAGCGCGACCGTGTCTTGCCCGTTGGCGAAGACCGGCAGGTCGACCACCGTCTCGTGCGTCGCGATTCCCGCGAGCGCCTTCTGCATCTCGAACCCGGTGAAGCGCACGAAGCCCGCGCCCAGTTCGGCCCGCGACAGCACGGTCGATGCCACGGTGTGAACGTGCACGATCGCACCGATTTGCGCGTCGGCGCGATACCGGGCCAGATGCAGCGGCGTCTCGGCCGACATCCCCGCCGGAATCGGGCCGGCCAGCGGAACGACGGCCACGTCGGCCGCGCCGATCGCGCCCTTGTCGATGCCCGAGCGAGTGACGAGCGCGTGGCTCGCATCGAGCCGGCTCGAGAAGTTGCCGGAGGTCGCCGCAACCCAACCGCGTGCCGACGCGAAGCGCCCGAAGGCGGCCAGCGCCTCGACGGAGTGCGGATCGGCGGACGGCACGGCGAGCGCGCCCTCGGGTACGGTCACGTAGCTGGAACCCGGCCTGCAGTTAGGCGGTTGCGGTGCGCATGAAGCCCGCCGCCGTCGTCTTCGATCTGTTCGGAACGCTGCTGGACATCGCATCGCTGCGCGACGCGGCCGCAAGCGTGACCGGCGATCCGTCAGCATTCGTCACGCTCTGGCGCGACAAGCAGATCGCCTACTCGTTCGCGAGCGCGATCATGGGCATGCACGAAGACTTCGATACGATCACCGCGCACGCGCTGCGTTTCGCGGCGGAAAAATTCGGCGTCGAGCTGGACACATTGCGCCGCAAGCGTTTGATCGACGCATGGTTCGACATGCAGCCGCACGACGATGCCTTACCGGCCCTCTGGGAGCTGCGCGAACGCGGCATCCGGTGCGGCGTCCTCACCAACGGCACGCCGGCGACCGCCGCCTCCGCAATCGCCAACGCCGGCCTAGCCGACTTCCTCGACGTCACGCTGACCGTCGAATCTGCCGGCGTCTTCAAACCCGACCCGCGCGTATACACGCTGGCAACCGCGCACTACGCCGTAGCCGCCGAGCAACTCCTATTCGTGACGTCGAACGGCTGGGACGCAACCGGCGCCGCGGCATTCGGCATGCGCGTGGCCTGGTGCAACCGCGCCGGCAACCCGGCGGAGACATTCGGGCCGCGGCCCGAGTGGACGCTGCACAGCCTGAAAGACCTTGCCGTTATCACGTCGCAGAGCACCCCATGAGATACTTCGTCATCGCAGCAATCCTCGTCGCCTTCGGGGCCGGCTTCGGCGCCGCACGCCTGACCCTGCCGGTGTCTGCGGCAAGCGTGCCGATGACCGCACAAGTCGTCGACGTGGGCGCGATGACGTACGCCGACCTGCCGGCGCTCGCGGCGGGCGCAGCACTGCACACGAAAAATTTCGTCACCGAGGACGGCGCAACGGTCGACGTGCAAATGGGCGCGGCCGGGCGACATTTGCATACCGATGCCGATGAGATCCAATACGTGGTGGAAGGCACCGGCACGGAATGGCTCGGCGACAAGCAAGTCGCACTCAAACCCGGCCTCATGCTGCTGATCCCGCACACCACCCCGCACGGTGGAACGGTCGAAACCGACGGGCACGTCAAAATGATCGCGATCCATACCCCGCCGATCCAGCCCGGAGGGACCAAACCGTATCCGTAACGCCGGCATGAAAGACGAACGCGTTCTCGTTTACTCCACCGACGGCTCGCTGCCGTTGCCGAAGGCCGCTCCGCGCAAACCCGCGCCCGGGGCTGCAAAGAACGCCGTGCCTGACGACGGCACGATCCGCGTCTTCCGCGAGAAGCGCCGCGCCAGCCATGTCACGCTCGTCCACGGCCTGCAATCCAGCGAAATCGACACGATCGGCAAAGACCTACGCCGCCGCTGCGGCACCGGCGGCACCACCAAAAACGGCATCGTCGAACTACAAGGCGATCACCGCGACACGATCGTCGCCTACTTTACCGAACGCAACCGCAAAGCCAAAAAAGCCGGCGGCTAAACGCTCCCTCTGTGACATTCATCGTTCTCTGTCATTCCGAGCGAAGCGCCGCAGGCGCGCAGTCGAGGAACGCGCCACGATCATCGCTACCGAGTGCGAGTGCGAAGGCACGAGCAGTGGAGTGAAAAAAGAAAGCAAGTAACCACCGCTCGCGCCTTCGCGCTCGCGCTCTAATCGCCCAGATTATCTCGCGTTCCTCGACTGCGCGCCTATGGCGCTCCGCTCGGAATGACACATGGGGACACCATCGCCGTACAGAAAAGCGGTTATGCGTAGAGATCGCGGCGCGTAGCCGGAATATTCGCCGGGCCGCCTTTTTCCGTCTTGGCCAGCAGCGTTTGGATCAGGCCCATTTGGCCGCGCCAGAAATTGCTGGCGCTGCCGGCCATGTAGAGTTTCCAGATGCGGTACGTGCGCTCGTCGGTCGCCGCGATGATCTCGTCGCGGCGCGTTTCGAGGTTCGTGTACCAGGCGCGCAACGTCCGCGCGTAGTGTTCGCGCAGATTCTCGACGTCGCGCACCTCAAACCCGACCGACTCCGCCCCGCGCAACGCCGTATCGACGCTCACCAGATCACCGTCCGGGAAGACGTAGCGGTCGATGAAGCCGCTGCCGCGGTAGCCCTTACCGTCTTTGCTTTGCTGCGAGATACCGTGGTTGAGAAACAAGCCGCCGTCACGCAGCGCGTCGTAGGCGGTTTGAAAGTAGGTGCGCAGCCGCTCGCGCCCGACGTGTTCGACCATGCCCACGCTGACGATCTTGTCGAACGTCTCGCCGCGCAGGTCGCGATAGTCACGCAGTTCGACGCGCACCTTGTCGCCCACGCCGGCGGCCGCGATGCGGCGCTGGGCTTCTTCGTGCTGGCGGCGGCTGAGCGTCACGCCCAGCGCATGCGCGCCGAACTGTTGCGCGGCACGAATGACGAGCGCGCCCCAGCCGCAACCGATGTCGAGGAGCCGTTCGCCCGGACGCAGCCGCACCTTGCGCAGCGTGTAATCGATCTTCGCGACCTGCGCATCGTCGAGCGTCTGCACCCCGTCGTCCCAGTACCCGCACGAATAGACCATGCGCGAGTCCAGGAACGCGCTGTAGAACGCGATCGGCTGATCGTAATGGAACCCGATGGCCGCGGCGTCGCGTTTCTTGGTGTGGCGCTTGCCGCTGAGCTGGACGCCGTCGTCGGTCGCCGGCGGCGCCTTCGGCAACTGCAGCAACTGCGCGACCATCTTCGGCAGCGCGAACCGCGGGAACGCCCCGATGGCGCGCTCCAGCGTCTGGATCGCGGTCTCGATGTCGCCTTCGATGTCGATCCACTTCTCGACGAAGGCCCGCCCCGGGCTGAGGTCGAGCGGCGGCGCGAACGCGGCCCGCAAGCCGAACGGCTCGTTGATTTTCAGGGTGAAGAGCGCGGTCTGCAAGGCTTCGATGCGGGTGCCGTCCCACAGCTCGATCGCGAAATCGCGCGCGAAACGCTTCCCGAACAGCGTGCGCAAGATCGAAAGCGAACGCTCCGCGGACTGGCCCTCACGACTGACGACGGTTGCCATGCGTCCCAAAACCCAGCCGGTAGACGGTCGGTGGCGTTGGCGTACGATGCCGTACGCAGAAAGGCCGCCCGTTTCCGGACGGCCTTTTCCGAGGGGTGTTACCCGCCGGGCTTAAACGCGGGCGAGCTCTTTTTCGACGCCGCCTTTGAGGCCCGCGGCCGAACGCAGCGCTTCGGCTTTATCCGTCTTCTCCCACGGCAGATCGAGGTCGGGCCGGCCGAAGTGGCCGTACGACGCGGTCTGTTTGTAGATCGGGCGGCGCAGGTTGAGGTTGTGGATGATCGCGGCCGGCCGCAGATCGAAATGCGTTCCCACCAGCTCGGCGATCTTCTCTTCCGGAATCACGCTGGTCCCGAACGTCTCGACCAGCACGCTAACCGGATGCGCGACGCCGATCGCATACGCGACCTGCACCTCGCAGCGTTCCGCGAGCCCGGCCGCCACGACGTTCTTCGCGACGTAGCGCGCCGCGTACGCGGCCGACCGGTCAACCTTCGTCGGGTCCTTGCCGGAGAAGGCGCCGCCCCCATGGCGAGCCATGCCGCCGTAGGTATCGGCGATGATCTTGCGGCCGGTCAGACCGGCATCGCCCTGGGGTCCGCCGATGACGAAGCGGCCGGTCGGGTTGACGAAGATGCGCAGCTTGTCGTCGCGCAGCTCCCTGGGGATCACCTTGTCGATGATCGCTTCGGTGACTTGCTTGCGGATCTGCTCGAGCGAGATGTCGTCGTCATGCTGGGTCGAGATAACGACGGCATCGACACGCTTGGGGGTGTGGCCGTCGTACTCGACGGTGACCTGCGACTTGCCGTCGGGGCGCAGGAACTTGAGCGTTCCGTCTTTGCGCGCTTTCGCGAGCAAACGCGTGAGATCGTGCGCGAGCACGATCGGCAGCGGCATCAGTTGCGGCGTCTCGCGGCAAGCGAACCCGAACATCATGCCCTGATCGCCGGCACCGGTCAGCTCGAACGGATCTTTCTTCGCGCCGTGCTGCACTTCGAACGATTCGTCGACGCCCATCGCGATGTCGGCCGACTGTTCGTCGACCGAGATCGAAACGCCGCACGTCGTCGCGTCGAAGCCGATTCCGGAGTGGTTGTAGCCGATGTCCGAAACCGTCTGACGGACGAGCTTCGGAATGTCGACGTAGGTCTTGGTCGTGATCTCGCCCGCCACGTGCACTTGGCCCGTGATGACGAACGATTCGCACGCCACGCGTCCCATCGGATCCTCGGCCATGATCGCGTCGAGCACGGCGTCGGAGATTTGGTCGGCGATTTTGTCGGGGTGCCCTTCGGTAACGGATTCCGACGTAAAGAGACGGCGATATGCCATTTAGGTTCCCTCGCTCCAGGATGCCATGTACTTGACCTGTTCGGCCGTGGGCGTGTCGATCGTGATTTTCATCGCGGCCAGCTTGAGCAGCGCGACTTCTTCGTCGATCTCGGTCGGCACCGAGTAGACTTTCTTCTCGAGGCTCTTGTAGTTCTGGGCAAGATACGACGCCGCCATCGCTTGGTTGGCGAACGACATATCCATCACTGCGGCCGGATGGCCCTCACCGGCGGCGAGATTGATCAGTCGCCCTTCGCCGAGCACGCGCACCGTTTTGCCGCTCGGGAGCTTGTACGCGTCG
>DASYOE010000039.1:0-2354 GCA_036008105.1 Candidatus Lustribacter sp.
GATCGCGAAGCGGCGCTCGCCAAAGTCCGCGAGCTGCTCGGCATCTAAGGTGAAACGGCTCGCCGGGGCGATCGTCGCGCTGATCCTCGTGCTCGGGGTGCCGGGCGCCGGCACGCGCGCCGCCGAGAGCGGCGATGCGATGGCCGCGCTCATAACCGCGGCCAAGGCCGAAGGCTCGGTCGTCGTCGACGGTCCGCCGAACGATGCGGTACGCGTCGCGCTGAGCGAAGGTTTCCAGCAGAAGTACGGCATCCCGGTTTCGTACATCAGCTCCGGCAGCGGACCGTCCGGCGCGCGCGTGCGCGCCGAGCGCGCGGCCGGAAAGTATCTTCTCGACGTGTTCGTCAGCGGCAGCGACACGCCGTTGTTGACGTTCTTGCCCAGCGGGTGGCTCGACCGGATCGAACCGGCGCTGATCGCGCCCGACGTCGTCGATCCGCGCAAATGGCTCGACGGTCACCTGTGGTACGCCGACGACCAGCACACGATCTTGCGCGTGATCCTCATGCGCTCGCCCGAACTGGCGATCAACACCAAACTCGTGAAGCCGAGCGAGGTTTCAACGTGGCAGAATCTGCTCGATCCGAAATGGCAGGGTAAGATCATCGCCAAGGATCCGTCGATCCCCGGCGCCGGCGCGGTGTTGACCGTCTACTTCTATATGAATTTCGGTCCGGATTTCGTGCGCAAGCTCTACAAAGACCAAAAGCCGTTGATCTCGCGCGATCCCCGCCAGATGGTGCAGTGGCTCGCGCAAGGCACGGCGCCGATCCTCGTCGGTCCCGATTTCGTCACGCTCGCGTCGTTCCAGAAGTTGGGCTATCCGGTCACGGCGATCTTTCCCCAGGGCCCGGAAATGCTCACCGGCGGCTGGGGTCTCGTGTCGCTCGTGAATCGTGCGCCGCATCCGAACGCCGCCAAACTGTTCGTCAACTGGCTCGCGAGTAAGGCCGGCCAAGATTCGTTCGCTAACGCGTCGATCGAGGTCAGCCTACGGACCGACGTCACCTATCACGACATACCGCCGTATTTGTTCCCGCAGAAGAACCACAAGTACGTCGACCTCTACGACGCCAAATTCGTCAGCGACCGCGACGCGGCGCTCGAAAAAGCGCGCGCGCTGCTCGACCTCTAAGGAGCGGCGGTCAGCGTGGTGTAATAGCGCCACACTGCCACCGCGCGTTCACCGGGCCGGCCGTTGGAGCCCTCCGTGTAGCGCCCGGCGTCCGAGCGCGCGCGGAAGTACGCCTTGTCCTCTTCGGAGATCGGCTCGGGATCGCCGAGCAGGCTGGCCTCGTAGTTGATCGTGGCGAGATCGTTGAGGAAGATGGCATCGAGCGCGGCCTCCTCGACGCTGAGGTTCGCGGTGGTGATGCCGTGACCGCGCATCAGGCAGACGGGCTTCGTACCGATCGCGCGCGCGAAGTCTTCACCGAGCTTGGGTGTCGTGATCGTAATGCTGCGCTCGTAGGTCGGGATGCCGTCCATCGCGAGCCGCAGACCAGAGGGGTCGTAGGCGCCGAAGAGCGGGAGCAACGGCTTCCTGCAGATCGTGAACAGGACGACCGTTTTGGGGTGAATGTGCACCACGCCATTCACCTCCGGCCGCGCACGGTACAGCGACGTATGGATGTACACCTCGCTCGGTGCGAGCAGTCCGGGCGGGTTTCCGATCGCCTTTCCATCGAGGTCGACCTCGATCACCTCGGCGGCGGTCGTATAGCGCACGCCGAGCTCCTCCGGTCCGCGCGCTCGAATGAAGACGCGATTGGTGCCGGGCAAACGGGCGCTGACGTGGCCCGTCGCCGCTTTGGTGAGGTTGAGCGTGCCGAGCACGCGGCACGCTTGCGCGACGCGCTCGCGGATATCGTCGATGTCGTTCATGGTCCCCTTATTTTTCGAGCAAGCTGATCGCGAACAGCTCGTCGAGGCCGACGATGCGGTTCGCGAGGCCCTGTTCGTAGTCGTAGCGCGCGATCGTATCGAGCTCGCTGCGATTGGCAACGATCCCGTACGCCGTCGGGTCGCGCGCGAGCTGCGCGCGGACCGTGCCGTCGAGCAGGCCGGTCGCGACGTACGCTTCCAGCTCCGCATCGCGCTCGCGCCGTTGCGCTTCTTTCACTGCCGCAAACGCATCGTAGATGCTGGTTGCGATCCAGGGGTGCTTTTCGAGCAGCGAGCGCCGCACCACGGTCGTGTGGTTGATCGGAAAGAGCCCGGTCTTCGCGTAGTAGCGCTTCGCCTCGGCGTCCGGGTCGGGAAAGAGCCGGCGGATATCGTTGCGCGCGTGTAAGTCGATGCGGCTCCGGTCGATCAAGTTCGGATCGCGCAGGTACAACAGGGTCGCATCGAGC
>DASYOE010000040.1:0-1724 GCA_036008105.1 Candidatus Lustribacter sp.
AACGCTCGATATCGTCGCGTGGTATAAAACGGCCGCCCGGATTATCCGGGTTCGCGAGATACAGAATCCGCGGCGCTTCGCTCCTTGCCGCGGCAAGCAACGCCTCGCAATCGGGCGCACCGTCATCGCGGTACGCGACGCTGCGCGGGCGGCCCCCATACCCGACGACGTGATACGCAAAGGTGGGATACGTGCCGCGGGTCGCGAGCGTCGCATCACCTGGAGCGACGAACGCGCGCACCGCAAGGCCCATCAAATCGTCGATGCCCGAGCCCACCACGATCTCTTCGGGACGGCAGCCGTGCTTCTGCCCGAGCGCGTCGCGCAAATCGAGCGATTCGGGATCGCCGTACCACGAAAGTCGCGGCAGCTCTTCGGTCATCGCGGCGACCGCCTTGGGTGACGGTCCAAACGCGCTTTCGTTCGCCCCAAGGCGAACCAGCGCGCGCCGGCCAGTCTCGCGCATGAGCTGCTCGGGGCCAATGAACGGCGTCGTCGCCGGAATCGCTTCGACGGCGCGCGTCGGACGGATCATCTTTGAGTGTCAGGCTCCCAAAAATCGATAAACGGTGACGAGCGTTCCGGCCGGGCACTCCTCCTCGCGCTCGTCGAGGACGATGTAGCCGTCGGCTCGGGCCGTCAAACTCACTGAAAACGAGCGCAACGCAAGAGGATGCGCGAGAGGCACTCCTCCGTCATCCTGGAGGCGCACGGGAACGTACCAAGTCCAGTTCAGACGGCTGCCCGCCGGTTCGGCCAAGCGCGCCCGCAGCGACGACGTCGCGAGCGGAGCCCCGACCAGCGCAGCGATGATGGGCGCCGCAACGGCCTCCAAAATCAGCAGCGCCGATGTCGGATTACCCGGAAGGCCCAGGATCGGCTTCTTGCCGTCGGCGCCAAAAAGCGTTGGCTTTCCGGGCTTCACGCGCAGCCCGTGAACGAGAATGCCGGGGTCGGCGAACGCTGCCACGGCGTTTGGCAAACGATCGCGTTCGCCGACCGACGATCCTCCCGTCACGACGACCGCATCGCACTCCGCGAGTGCCAGCGCCAGCGACGATTCGAACTCTTCCGCCTCGTCGCGCAAGGTCGGATAGTGTCGCGGCATCGCTCCCATCGCGCGAAGCGACGCGGCAACGGCGTGACGGTTGGAATCTCGGATTTGCGAGGGCGAAGGGCTGACGCTTGGATCGACGAGCTCGTCGCCGCTGGAGAACACGGCGACCGTGGGGCGCCGGTACACCGGAACTTCCGTTAGGCCGAGCGTCGCGAGAACGCCGACGTCGCCGGCGCGAATCCGCCGACGGGACGGAATGACGACTTCGCCGCGCTGCATATCGGCACCGCGTTGGGCAACGTTCGTGCCGGGCGCAATCGGAGCGTCTACGATAAGCTCGTTCTCCGTAGCGCGCGCGTCCTCGATCGGCACGACCGCGTCGGCGCCTTCGGGCAGAACGCCGCCCGTTGGAATGCGACTCGCGGTTTCGGCCGTTATCACCGCCTGCGGGTTATGTCCCATGCGCACGTCGCCGACGATCGCGAACTCACCCGGCGTCGCCCGCGCGCAAACCGCGAAGCCGTCCATTAACGCGCGCGGCGCCGCCGGATAATCCCCGTCGGCGACCGCGGGTTCGGCCAACACGCGCCCAAGCGCGGCGTCCAGCGGGACGCGTTCGATCGGCGGCGGCGCCACGGCGACGCGCGAAAAGAACGCGACGATCGCC
>DASYOE010000041.1:0-3506 GCA_036008105.1 Candidatus Lustribacter sp.
TGGCGGCGCTGCGCGCGCTGACCGGGAAAACCGCGGAGGTCGCGCGCGCCACGGCGCCCTGGCTGCATCCCGGCAAGACCGCCGCCGTGCGCATCGACGGGGTGCTCGTCGCGATGGTCGGCGTCGTCGACCCGCGTTTACTGCACGCCTACGACATCGGCGACGACGTCGTCGCCGCCGGCCTCGATATCGAGGCGCTGCCGCCGCGCACGATCGGGCGGTTCGTCGCGCCCTCGCGCTTTCCGGCGATCCAGCGCGACCTCGCGATCGTCGTCGCGTCCGACGTCCCGGCGGGCGAGGTCGTGGCCGCGGTGCGCGCGCACGCCGACGTCCGCCAAGCCGAGATTTTCGACGAGTATCGCGGCGCGCAGATCGACGTGGCGAAGAAGTCGCTGGCGGTGCGCGTTGCGTTGCAGCGCGACGACGCGACGTTGACCGATGCGCTCGCCGATGAGGTAATGACCGCGATCGTCGCCGATCTGCGCGATCGCTTCGGCGCGACGCTGCGCGGCTGATGCTGGCTTGGCCGGATCTCATCATCGGCGGGATCACGATCTTCTTTGCAATCCGCGGTTTTGGGAAAGGCTTCGTCTCGGAACTCGCCGGGGCGGTGGCGGTGTTCGTCGCGATCATCGCCGCGTTCAACTACAACGGCGCGCTCGACGGCATCGTCACGACGCTCACCGGCCTGACGTCCGGCTCGGCGCACGCGGTCGGGCTCTTGATCTTCGCGATCTTCGCCTACGCGCTCGTCATGCTGGTCGCGTGGCTGCTCGGGCGCGTCGCGCATCTGCCCGCCGTCGGTCTCGTCAACGGTATTCTCGGTGCGCTGCTGGGAGCGAGCAAGGCGCTCTTCGGAGCGTTCCTCGTGCTGTACGTCGTGCTGTTCTTTCCGATTCCCAACGATCTGCGCCACGATCTGCACCGCTCGGTGCTCGTCGCGCTGGTCACGCAACCCGATGCCGCAGTCGACGGTGCCGTACGCAACCTGATGCCGTGGTTCGTGCGGCCGCTGGCGGCCCCGTTCTTCAGCCACCACAAAGTCTAAGAGAGAGCGCGGCGTCACGCAGGAGCGCGCTCGCGCCACGCACCAATGCTGGCGGACGAGCTAACGCGATTTGACGCTTGAGGTAACGCGATGAAAACGAAGATCACCGGCGAGATGCTGCCCGTGTTGGAAATCGGACTCGAAGCGGGCGACAAGATCGTCGCCGAACCCGGCGAGTTCTCGTGGATGACCCAAACGGTCCAGATGAACACGACGCCGATGGCCGCGGGCGCCAAGGGGCTCTTCGGCGTGCTGGGTCGCGCGCTGTCCGGCGGCGGGCTGTTCATGACCGAGTTCACCGCGCCGGGCGGCCCCGGGCTGGTCGCGTTCGCCGCCAAAGTGCCGGGACACATCGTGGAAGTGCCGGTGACGCCGGGCGCGGGCTACATGATCCACCGCCACGGCTTTCTGTGCGCGACGCAGGGCGTGGAGCTCGGGATCGGTTTTCAGCGTTCGCTCGGCGCCGGAATCTTCGGCGGCGACGGTTTCATCATGCAGCGCTTGAGCGGGTCGTGCACGGCCTGGGTCGAGTTAGGCGGCGCCATCGTCACCTACGATCTAGCCCCCGGCGAAACGCTGCAAGTGCATCCGGGTCACGTCGGCATGTTCACCGAGTCGATCAACTTCGACGTCACCCTGCTGCCCGGCATCGGCAACATGTTCTTCGGCGGTGACGGCGTGTTCGTCGCCCGGCTCTCCGGACCCGGAAAAGTCTGGCTGCAATCGCTGACCTTGCCGAACCTCGCGCACGCGATCGGGCCGTATCTCGGCGCACGCGAAGCGGCGCCGCAGGCCGTGCAAGGCGGCGTGGCCGGCGGGGTGGCCGCGTCCGTGCTCGGCAGTTTGTTCGGAAACAACCGCTAGCAGTTGCGCATCGTCAGCCTGCTGCCGAGCGCGACGGAAATTCTGTTCGCGATCGGCGCGGGCGACGCCGTCGTGGGCGTCACCCACGAGTGCGATTTCCCACCGCAGGCGCGTTCGCGCGCCGTCCTCACGTCATCGCTGCTTCCGTCCGATGCCGCAGACGCGGCGGGGATCGACCGGCATGTCCGCGCGAGCGTGCACGCCGGATCGAGTTTGTACGCGCTCGATGCGGAGCGGTTGGCGCAACTCGAACCGGATCTGATCGTCACCCAAGAGCTGTGCGCCGTTTGCGCCGTATCATACGAAATCGTCGAGCAAGCCGCCAAACGCTCGCGTAGCGACCCGCGCGTCGTTTCGCTCGAACCGTCGTCGCTCGCGGACGTCTACGGCACGATCGGATTTCTCGGCGAATTGGCGGGGTACGCGCGCGGGGCCGGCGCGGTCGTCGACGGTTTGCGCGCGCGCGAGGCGGTGCTGCGCCACACGCCGTACGAGAGCACGCCGACGGCGCTGATTCTGGAATGGAGCGATCCGCCGATGAGCGGCGGGCACTGGACGCCGGGTTTGGTCGAACTCGCCGGCGCGACCCCGCTGCTCGCGCATCCCGGTGCGAACTCGCAAACGCTCGCGTGGGATGCGATCGCGGAGGCCGATCCCGACGTGATCGTGGTGGTGCCGTGCGGCTTCGATCTCGCGCACGCCCGCCGCGCCGTCGATGACCTCGCCGACAATTCGACCTGGAACGCGCTGCGCGCAACCAAATACGTGATGGACGGCAACGCTTACGTCAACCGCCCCGGCCCGCGCCTGATCGACAGCGCCGACCGCTTCGCCTGGGCGTTCCACGAAACGCCCCTTCCCGCACCTTCGGGGATCTCGAGCATTTAGTGGCCGGCTTTGGGCGGGGCCGGCGCGATCGTGTTGATTTCGGCCAGGTCGTCGGCGGTCAGCGTCCACGTGGCGGCGGCGACGTTTTGCTGGATCTGTTCCAGGTTGCTCGCACCGGCGATCACGCTGGCGACCGTGGGTTGCGCGAGCAGCCAGGAAAACGCGAGTTCCAGCAGCGTGTGCCCGCGCGCTTCGGCGAAATCGGCTAAGCGGTCGGCGATCGCGCGGTTCTCTTCGCTGAGGAAACGTCCGGTCAGCGCGCTCGGGCGTCCGAGACGCGTGCCCGGCGGCATCGCGCCGCCGCGATACTTGCCGCTCAGCAGACCGCTGGCCAGCGGAAAGTACGGCAGAAATCCGAGGCCGTGCGCGACCATCGCCGGCACGAGTTCGCGCTCGATGTCGCGATACAGCAAACTGTATTCGTCTTGGCACGCGATGAACGGCGTGCGATCGAGGCTCTTGGCCGTCCACACCGCGTCGACGACTTGCCACGCCGCAAAGTTGGAACAGGCGACGTAGCGGACTTTCCCTTGCGCGATCAGGTCGTCGAGCGCGCGGATCGTTTCGTCAACCGGCGTCAGCGGATCGGGCGTATGTACCTGGTAGAGATCGATCCAGTCGGTTTTCAGGCGCCGCAAACTCGCTTCGACCGCCGCCATGATGTAGCGCCGCGATGCGCCCATCTTTGTTTTTTCCTCATCCATCG
>DASYOE010000042.1:0-3020 GCA_036008105.1 Candidatus Lustribacter sp.
AGCGGGCAACAGTTCGAGCAGTACTTCGACGAAGCGTTAACGCTGCCCGAAAACGCCGCGCTCAAGCTCGTTGCGCGCGAGCACTGGGCGGGCACCGACCTCAACGTCACCGCGCAAGCCGAGCGCATCAAAGCGTCGGGCGCGCAAGCGATGATCGGTTGGTCGGCAGGCACCGCTACCGCTACCTTGCTGCGCGGCTTGCACGATACGGGCGTCGATCTTCCGATCGCCTGTGGCAACGGGAACATGGTGTACGAACAGCTCGCCGGGTACGCGGCCTTCCTTCCGTCGAACCTGTACTTTCCCGGCCGCCGCTCGCTCGTTCTCGATCCGACGGCACCCAAGGCCGTGCACGCGGCGCAGGTTGCGTACTACGACGCCTTAAAGGCGGGCGGTCTGCGCTCCACCTTGCTGACGACGCTGGCGTGGGATCCGGCGCTGCTGGTCATCGACGGGCTCAAGAAACTCGGCACCGATGCGACGGCCGAACAACTGAACGATTACATCCATCACACCAAGGGTTGGGCCGGCATTAATGGGGTGTATGACTACACCGACGGCAGTCAGCGTGGCATCGGCATCGACGGCGTGGTCATCGATCGCTACGATCCCGCGAAGTCTGACTTCGTCGTGGTGAGCAAACCCGGCGGGGGCCTCAAGTAAGTGCAGACAGTCACGTTCGCCCAAGCTCAAGCGATCGTTACCGGCGCGTTGGCATATGCGCGCGAGCACAACCTGCGCCCGCTCGGCGTCGCGGTGCTCGACGTGCGTGGTGCGCTTACTGCCTATGCTGCCGAAGACGGTGCGACCCTGGGCCGCGCCCAAGTTGCGATGGGAAAGGCCAGCGGTGCGATCTCGATGGGCATCGGCTCGCGCACGCTCTCCAAGCGTCCGCCGCAGTTCGTCAACGCGGTCGGCATGCTGTTCCCGCTGGGCTTGGTACCGGTGCCCGGCGGCGTGTTGATCCGCTCCGGCAACGACATCGTCGGCGCGGTCGGCATCTCCGGGGACAACTCGGACAACGATGAAGCGGCGGCGCTCGCCGGCATCAGCGCCGCCGGGCTGACCGGCGACCCCGGCACCGACTGAACGCACGGCACCTCCGCCGGCTTAAATGAGAATTCCGAATCAATACGAAACAGGCCGGTAACATGCAGCATGCGAGAATCGCGGGATGAGGCTCTGGCTTTCATTTCTGCGCGCGCTCGCCGGGACGGCGTCGGCCGTCGTCCCGTTTGCGATCGGCGTCCACCTGTTCTCCGAAGGGCTCGCGCTCGGTCCGGGCGCGATCTCGCCGGACTTCTGGCTGCGTCACGCCTACTTGCTCGTACCGCTCGCGCTGGCCGCGTGGTCGTTCAGCCGGACCGTCGGCCTCGGTGCCGGACGGTCCGAAAAGATCCGCCGCTGCGCCCTCGTGCGCGCAGGCTTGCGCCAGGCCGGTGCGGCCTCATCGATCCTCGCCTTCACCGTCGCGAACCTCGCCTTTTTCGGCGTCACGCAACTGCTCGAGGGCGAGCCGATCGCATCGGGCTCGATCGGCACCGCCATCATCGCCGCCGTATTGGGCGCGTTGGCATCGGCGCTGGCCGTCTTTTTCTGGGGCCGTTCGTTCGTCGCAACCGCGCTCGCCGCGGCCGTGCGGCGGCCTCGCCTGCCGCGGCAACTCGCGTTCGCACGCCGCCGCATCGTCGACGTTCCGCGCGCCGCCGGCGCCGCGTTCTCGCTGTTCGTTCCTAACCGACCTCCGCCGATCGCAGCCTAGACCCGCCCCCGGCGACGCGCTCGCGCGTCGCTTCTTGCTGCAATCTCCGAGAGGAAGAGTATGTCTCGTTCCCTGGTGCGCTGCGTGCGCACGGCATTCATCATTTGTTATTCCATTTTCGCCTGTACGGCCGGCGCTTTTGCCGCCAATGCCAACGGGTTTCTTACCGGGACGATCACGAACGCGGGTGCACCGGTGGCCGGCGCGCATGTGACCGCGCAGGGTAACAATCTCACCGTCAACACCACCTCCGACGCCCAGGGACGTTTCACGTTTCCACCCCTGGCGATCGGCACGTACAGTATCACGGCGAAAAGCGACAGCCTAACGGCCGTCGTTAGCGTCGACCTCGCCGGTTCCGGCAGCACCGTCGCGATCGACCTCGGGGCGCCGCAGGTCATCGGCAAGATCGCCGTGTCCACGCCGCAGGTGCCGGCTTCGGTGATCCAGGGCAGCGGCAGCGACGTGGTGCTCAACAACACCGCGCTCACGCAATTGCCGTTCAACAACAATTTCGCGAACATGGAAATTCAGATGCCGGGTGCCGTGCGTGGCGCCAACGGCGTCGTGCACATCAACGGCGATCACGGCGTCATCAACTACATGATCGACGGCGTGCCGTTGCCGCAGGAGCTCAACCGGGATATCGGCGGCGAGATCAACTTGAACGATCTCTCCTTCGTCGATTTGATCGAGGGCGCGTTTCCCGCCCAATACGGCTTGAAATTCGGTTCGGTCTTCAACATGTCGACCCGCGCCGGGACCGGGCCGGCCGGTTTCGACGGCTTCGGACAGTTTGGTTCGTATACCGACGTCGAAGGCCAGCTCGGCTACCACTCCCCGCTGCCCGGCGGCGGTGGATTCGACATCGCGCTCTCCGGCATGCATACGACGCGCGGCCTCGATCCGCCGAACTTCGACTCGCCGCACAACAACGCGGCGTCGACCGGTCAGTTTGCGCGCTTCACGCTGCCGGCTGGTAACGGTGACTTCACCAACGTCACGTTCATCAATAGCAACAGCTCGTATCAGATTCCGAACGACGTGGCCGGCGGCGAGCCGGCCTCGACGGACGACAACGAAACGCAGGCCGATACGTTCCTGGCCGTGCAGTTTCACGACGCGATCGGCAACACGGGCGCCATTAATTGGGGCCCGGCCTACAACGAGTCGAGGATTCAAGATTTCGGAGATCCGTACAACGATTGGATCTACGGCGAGTCGCTCAATGATACGCCTCCGCCCTTTGGCAACGGCG
>DASYOE010000043.1:0-5241 GCA_036008105.1 Candidatus Lustribacter sp.
ACGACCGGGCAGCTCTACAAGCAATTCGCGTTGACGATCGCCTGCTCGATCACGATCTCGCTCTTCAACGCGCTGACGCTGACGCCGGTCCTGTCGTCGATTTTCCTCGGCAACATCAAGGACGAAAAGAAGTCACCGCTCTTCAGGCCCATCAATCGCGCCATTACCGCCACGCGCAACGTCTACCACCGCTGGTTGCCTTACGTTCTCCAGCGTGTCGGGATCACGTTTGGAATCTTTGCCGTGTTGCTCGGGATCACGGCGGTGTTTTTCCTCAAAACGCCGACGGGCTTCATCCCCGACGAAGACCAAGGCTACTTCATCGTCAGCGCGCAGGGGCCCCAGGGCGTGTCGATCGACTACACGCATCGCGCGCAACGGATGCTCGAATCGATCATCGCGCGTCAGCCCGAAGTCTTGAACGTCTTCGACGTTGCCGGCTACGGCTTCACCGGGACCGGCTCGAATGAGATCCTGATGTTCGTGCTGCTCAAGCCGTGGGACGACCGCCCGGGTCCCTCGCACACCCTGAACGCAATTCTCGGTCGCCTGAACGGCCAGCTCTTTCTCAATCCGATGGCCATTCAAGCGTTCGCGGCCAACCCGCCCGCGATTCCCGGACTCGGTTTCCAAGGCGGCTTCGATTTCGAACTCGAGGACCGCAACAACGTCGGGCTCGGACCCCTGCTGGGCGCTGCCTATCAGGTTATCGGACAGGCGTACGCGCCGAACAGCGGCTTGCAGAGCGTGTATACGCTCTTCACCAACAACGCGCCGGTCATCAACGTCGACGTCGACCGGAACAAGGCTCAGGCGTTGGGGATCAACATCGCCGACATCTTCAATACGATGCAGGTCTACTTAGGGTCGGTGTACGTCAACGATTTCGATTTCGGCGGCCACTCCTATCGCGTGTACGTGCAGGCCGATCAACCGTATCGTTCGCGCATCACCGACCTGCAGAACATCTTTGTGACCGGCACGACCCTGGTGAACGGCGTCGCCACGCCGACCGCACCGATTCCGCTGAGCGGTTTGGTGACCGTCACCAAGATTCAGGCGGCGCCGACGATTACGCACTACAACCTCTATCGTTCGGTCACGATTAACGGCTCACCGGCGGACGGCCACGGGTCGGGTGAAGCGATCGCGACGATGGAACGCTTTGCGTCGCACCTGCCGGCCGGTCTGGCCTACGAGTGGAGCGGCATCTCGCTCGAACAGATCGAGAGCGGCGGTGCGGCCGCGCTGATCTTCGCGCTCGGCATCGTGTTCGTGTACCTGGTGCTTGCGGCCCAGTACGAATCGTTCGCGGACCCGCTGATCATCTTGCTCGCGGTGCCGCTGGCGCTGCTCGGGGCATTCATCGGGATCAAAGTGCGTCCCGGCGGCGGCGTCTCCGACGTCTTCGCGCAGGTCGGCTACGTCATGCTGATCGGGCTGGCGAGTAAAAACGCGATCCTGATCGTTCAGTTCGCGAACCAACTTCGCGCGGCGGGCGTTCCGATTCGCGAAGCCGCGCAACGGGCGGCCGAGACGCGGTTGCGGCCGATTCTGATGACCTCGATCGCGTTCATCTTCGGCGTGACGCCGCTCGTCTTCGCGACCGGCGCAGGCAGTGCGGCGCGCAATTCGCTGGGCACGGTCGTGTTCGGCGGGATGATCTGTTCGAGCATCCTCAACCTGTTCATCACGCCGGCGCTGTACGTCATCATCGCGTCGCTCGAAGACCGGTTCCGGCCGACCCGGCATGGCCCGGCTCCGACCGACGAGGGCGAAACGGTGCCGACCGGGTCGCACACCCCGGCGTCGATCTAAGGCCGTAGTTGGCAAAACTCTACTTCCGCTACTCGGCGATGAACGCCGGAAAATCGATCGCACTGCTTCAGGTCGCCCACAACTACGAAGAACAGGGCATGAACGTCGTGCTGTTCACCTCGGACCTGGACAACCGCTTCGGGCATGCGAACATCTCCTCGCGGCTCGGCGTCTCGCGCAAGGGGCTGACGTTCTCGCGCTGGACGAACTTCTACGAGCGGCTCAAAGACGGCAAGGAACTCTTCCTCGACGACAATCAAGTCGTGGACGACGGCATGCGTGACTTCCTCGCCACGACCGCGAAACCGATCGCCTGCGTGCTGATCGACGAAGCGCAGTTTCTCGATCCCGAACAGGTGCGACAACTGCATAAGCTCGCGCACGTCGCCGACATCCCGGTGATTTGCTACGGCATTCGCAGCGATTTTCTCGGCGAGCCGTTTCCCGGTGCGGCCTACCTTCTTACGCTTGCCGACGACATCGAAGAGCTCAAGAATATCTGCGCTTGCGGGCGCAAGGCGACGATGAACGTTCGCATTGACGACCGCGGCGAGCGCATCACCGCCGGCGAGCAGATCGCTATCGAAGGTGCTGTGCGCTATATTCAGACTTGCGGGCGTTGCTTTTATCGTGATCGTGGCGGATGACAATGCGGCGGACGTTGTCGCGCGGGGCACGCTCGGTCCGCACATCCTGTGCTCCCCTCGCTACCTGCGGGCTTGCTCTCGCCATCCTGGCTCCGCAAGCCCTTAGAGTACCCCGCGCGACAACGTCCGCCGCATTGTCATCCAGGCAGCGTGATGGCGTAGACTCTGTCATCCCGAGCAGCGCCGAAGGCGCGTCGTCGAGGGATGCGAGAGCATCGTGGCCGATCGCCTGGGCAACGCTTCCAAACGCGTGAGGTTAGCGCGGGGAGCGGACTTCGGAGCGGTAGTCGGCAATCCAGGCTGCGGTGGTGTAGATGCGGCCGTCGCGGACGATTGTTGCGAGGCGGCCGCGGCGCGCGGCTTTGATGAGGGCGGCGTAGTTGTTTCCGGCGAGTGCGCGCAGTGGTTCGAGCGGTTCGTCGCCAGCGGCGGCTAGTAGACGCAGACAGCTTTGCAATATCGTTTCGCCGATCAGCGTGCCAAGCTCGTGCGCATCGCCGTTTTCAGCAGCGATAAGACCCCGCCGGTATGCCGCAACCCGCTCGCGCCCGATGGCGAGCGGAACGGCGTCTTGGCGGCGCAGCAGCAGCGATGCGGCGAGTCTTCCGGCGCGGCCGTTTGCTGACGCGAACGGACGGATGCGCGCGAAGCGGCCGAGGAATGCGGCTAGCCAACCGCCGGCGTCGTTGGGGTCGGGGCGGCGCCGGAAGCGCTCCGCTAGGGCGGCGGTTTCTTTGGCGATGAGCCACGGTGGGAGCGAGACGATGCCGGCGGTCGGGGGGTCGACGGCAAGGCGCCAGACTCCCGGATGCAGCGCCGGCGCTCCGGCCGTTGCCAGCGCATGCAGGCGGCGGATGTCCTCGACCGTGATCAGGGGGCGCGGATCCGAGGCCAGGAGGGGGCGCTCTCCGGCGACCCAGGCCGAGGCGGCGGCGAGGTCGCGGGCGGCGACGTAGTCCGAGAATGGGTGGGCGCCGCTGCTGATTCCGCGCTCGACGAGGGCGTCGAGTTCGTTGCGGGAGAGGCTCGTTGAGGCGAGGGCTAGGGAGCCGTCCAGCTCGTCGCGGCGCAGGCGCGCCCACTCGCGAGCGATCGAGCCGCGGGGCGGGAGACGTCGAACGGCCTCGAGGGCGATGCTGATGTCCACGCTGAGAGCAATATAGCAGCTTGTGGACACGAATGGTACGGCTGCCCAGGCGGTTGCCGAAGGCTATCGCATGGCGTCCCACTACCTCGAAGCGCTCGCGCGGCGCGTCCTCGTCTTTGACGGGGCGCTCGGGACCGAGTTCATGGCGCGCGAACTGGACGAGGCGGCCTTCGGCGGGGCGGCCTATCACGGCTGTCACGAAGCGCTGGTGCTCAACAGCCCGCACATCGTCACCTACATGCACGAGCAGTATCTCGAGGCCGGTTGCGACGTGCTCGAAACCGATTCGTTCACCGCCTCGCGCTTGAAGCTCGACGAGTACGGCCTCGGTGCCGAAACGCCCGCGATCAATTTCGGTGCCGCGCGCCTCGCGCGCGAAGCGGCCGATCGTTTTGCTACGCCCGAGTGGCCGCGCTTCGTTGCCGGCGCGCTCGGTCCGACCGGGATGCTGATTTCGTCTTCCGATCCGGCACTCTCGAAAATCACGTTTGACGAACTGGCCGAACTCTATCGCGAACAGGCGGTCGCATTGATCGAGGGCGGCGTCGATCTCTTGCTGATCGAGACGAGCCAAGATCTGCTGGAAATGAAAGCGTCGATCGCCGGCATCACGCGCGCGTTCAAAGCCGGCGCGCGGCGCGTGCCGATCCAAGCGCAATCCACGCTCGACGTGACCGGTCGCATGCTCCTCGGCACCGACATCTCCGCCGTGACCGCGACGCTCGACGCGTTGCCGATCGACGTCATCGGTTTGAACTGCTCCACCGGCCCCGCGCACATGCGCGACGCCGTGCGTTACCTGGTCGACAACTCGCGCTGCTTCGTCAGCGTGATCCCGAACGCGGGGCTGCCGCTGATGGGCGACCACGGCGAGACCATCTACCCCGAGCAGCCCGCCGAGATGGCCCAAGCGTTGGGCGGATTCGTGCGCGATTTCGGCGTGAACGCGATCGGCGGTTGCTGCGGCACGACTCCCGCCCACATCGCCGCGTTCCGTGCCGTCGTTGACGAACTCGAACGCGGGGGCGTGCGCGGGCGCGCGCCGCAACCGAAGCCCCTGCAGTCAGCCGCCTCGGCGATGACGGCCGTGGCGCTGATGCAAGACCCGCGGCCGCTCTTGATCGGCGAGCGCATCAACTCGCAGGGTTCGCGCAAGATCAAGCGGCTGCTGCTGGAAGAAAACTACGACGAGATCATGCTCGTCGCGCGCGAGCAGGTCGAAGCCGGCGCGCACTTGCTCGACGTCTGCACGGCGCTGACCGAGCGCACCGATGAAGACGTGCAGATGGCGGCGGTCGTGAAGCGGCTCGCGCAGTCGACCGAAGCGCCGGTCGTGATCGACTCGACCGAGCCGAAGATCATCGAGGCCGCGCTGAAGATCTACGCCGGACGCCCGGTGGTCAACTCGATCAACCTCGAGAACGGCCGCACGAAACTCGACGACGTGATGCCGCTCGTGCAGGAAGCGGGCGCCGCGGTCGTTGCGCTGACGATCGACGAGGCCGGCATGGCCAAAACCGCGCGACGCAAGCTCGAAATCGCGCAGCGCATTCACGACATCGTGACGGCGGAATACGCGCTTCCGCCGGGCGCGCTGATCATCGACGCGCTCGTCTTCACGCTAGCGAC
>DASYOE010000044.1:0-6346 GCA_036008105.1 Candidatus Lustribacter sp.
GGGCGCTGTCGGGATCGCTCGGGTGCGGGCCGGCGAGCGCGTTCATCAGCAACGCCGCGTCGCGCACCGTGCGCGCGATCGGTCCGTTGTGCGAACGCGCGGGCGACGCGCGCCAGGCCTGCACCGCCGGAATGCGCTGGAAGCTCGGCTTCAGCGCGAAGATGCCGTTATACGCCGCCGGCAACCGCACCGAGCCGGCCGAATCGGTGCCGATGCACAACGGACCGATCGCGCGCACGGTGCGCGACGCGGCGTTGCTGATGAACGCGCTCGCCGGCCCGCACCCGAGCGATCCCGACAGCGCC
Organism: Candidatus Lustribacter sp.; assembly: GCA_036008105.1. Lineage (GTDB taxonomy): Bacteria > Vulcanimicrobiota > Vulcanimicrobiia > Vulcanimicrobiales > Vulcanimicrobiaceae > Lustribacter. The sequence continues at coordinate 306 of DASYOE010000044.1, forward strand.
CGGCACGCGCCGGTCGACTACCTCGCGTTCGCGAGCGGCGACGTGCGCGGCGCGCGCGTTGCGGTGAGCGCGGATTTCGGACGTCGCATCGTGCTCGATGCCGACCAAACGCGCATCCTCGCCCAGGCGCGCAGCATGCTGACGGAACTCGGCTGCACGCTGATCGACGCCGATCCGCCGCTCATGGCCGGCAGCGACGAACTCGAGCCCGGCGTGTGGGCGTATTCCGGCGACCACTACGCGGCGGCCGAAGCGCTGATCCCGAACTTCTGGGAGCAGCACGCCGACGACCTCACCGACTACGCGCGGCCGATCTACGACGCCGGGCGCCGTGCGCTCGCGTGGAAGTATCGCGGCATCGTGCGGCGCGACCGCGCCTACGGTGAAGCGGTGCGGCAGTGGTTCGAGGACTACGATTTTCTCTTGTCACCGTCCAACCCCGAGGCGCCGCTGCTCGACGATCCCAACGCCGCCGACAACAAACGGCTGTTTGGGTTTCAGGCCCCGTTCAATCACGCGTACAACCCGGCCGCCGCGGTTCCGGCCGGACTCTCGAGCGCCGGTCTGCCGCTTTCGGTGCAGATCGTCGGCCGTCTCGGCGACGACGTCGGCACGCTGCGCTTAGCGGGCCTCATGGAAGCGCTCAATCCCTGGGCCCAGCGCCGGCCCCAAGCTCTCGACGCCATCTTGCAACCTCTCTGAAAGGCTCATCGACCATGACCCAGCAAAATCCGAACTTCAACACCGCCGAACACGATTGGCACTCGACCGAATACGTCGATGATTGGATCGCGCGCGACGTCACGCGCGCGGAACGCCCGCCGACGCTGGCGGAAATGCTCGCGGTTGCGCCCTTCAAGAAGGACGCGGCGATTCGCGTGCTCGACGTCGGCGGCGGCAACGGGCAGGTCACGGAAGCGCTGCTCAAGGCGTTCCCCAACGCGAAGGTCACGCTCCAGGATTACTCGCAGGTCATGCTCGACAAAGCGGCTGAGCGTTTCGCCAAGTACGGCGACCAAGTGAAATACGTGCTGTCGGATCTGTACGACAAGGACTGGACGAAGTCGGCCGGCGGACCGTTCGACCTGGTCGTCTCCGGGATCGCGATCCACAACCTGCGCGAGTTGGAACCGATCAGCGCCGTGTACGCCGGCATCAAGGACTTGCTCGTGCCCGGCGGCGCGTTCCTGAACTGCGATCACTACGCCGGCGTCGGCGGCATCGCGCTGCACGTCGACGAGATGAAGAAAATCGGCTATTCCAAAGTCGAGGCCGTCAAGGACGCCAAGCCCGGCATCACCGCCGCGTTCAAGTAAGCTCTATTGTCCGGTGAACGTGACGGTCGGATTCACCATCACGTCCACCGAACGAACGTTAACCCACCAATTTGGGCCATCTTGAGAAAAGTGGCCTTTCTCGCATGCGGCCTCCGATGCGTTTTCGTCCTCGAACGTAAAAGCGCCGCTGCCGTGGCTGCCTAACATGTTTGGTACGCAGAAGTGATCGCCGTTTGTATCCCAAAACAATAGGCCGGTGTTCAGGCCGATATGGTTGATGCCAAACCAAAACATATACCGGGCGCCGAACGGGTTTTCTTCGGCAACGCATTTTCCAGGGGCGACGACAAGCCACCCATGCGACACAAATGGGCCGGTGAGAATCCTCGAACCGGCCGTATCGTTCACGCCCGAAGAATGGTAACCAGCCGCGACGGTAAGGTCCGCGGACGTTTGGTTGCAAATCGTCAGGGGCGTTCCGGCCGCTGACACCGGATGCGGGTTCGCAAACAGAAATGCCGCGCCGGTCAGAGCAACGACGAGAAGACGTGGGCATTTCATGGAAATATCTCCTAAACGGGCCCCCCCGGGCGTCTGCCGAATACTCGTTCTCCGAGATGGTGACGCGGCCCGGGTGGGATGACTACTTTCTTCAGATCGCGCGCACGGTAGCGACCCGGGCGACCTGTCCGCGGGCGGCCGTCGGCTGCGTGCTGACGCGCGAGCACCGTATCCTCACCACCGGCTACAACGGCGCCCCGCGCGGCGTCGCGCACTGCCTCGACGTCGGTTGCATGGTCGTGCACGACCACTGCCAGCGCGCGGTGCATGCGGAAGCCAACGCGGTCGTCCAGGGGGCGCTGCACGGCGTCAGCTTGGCGGACGCAACCGCCTATTGCACCCACGAGCCCTGCGTGAACTGCTCGAAACTCCTGATCAGCGCGGGCGTAAAACGGCTCGTGTACGAGGTCGCCTATCCCGACCCGATCGCCGCGCAGCTGCTCGCCGAAGCGGGGGTCGCGGTCGCGTACGTTCCCGGACCGGCGGTCTCGCTCGCGTGACCGCGATGTCGCTGCTGCCGATCCTCGGGGTGGTCGTCGCGTTGGCAGGACTCACGGCGGCGTTCGCAACGCCGCTCGTGCGCCGGCTGGCCACGCACGTCGGCATGGTCGACGAGGTCGGCGAGCGGCGCATGCACGAGCAGCCCAAACCGCGGATCGGCGGCATCGCCGTCTTCCTCGGGTTCGCGTTCGCGCTCTTTTCGGTCGTCGGCTATTTGATCGCGCGCAATCAGCTGCGCGATTTCGACAAAATTCACGACGTGATCGGCATGCTCTTCGGCGCGACGCTGATCCTGATGGTCGGCATCTGGGACGACATCATGGGGATGCGCCCGCGCAACAAGTTCATCGCGCAGATCGTCGTCGCCGGCATCTCCCTCTTGTACGGGTTCGTCATCAAAGACATCGAGAACCCGTTCAGTCGCGGGAACTACATTCACTTCGCCGTGCCGTGGAACTACGCGCTCTCGTTGATCTGGTACGTCGGCATGATGAACGCGATCAACTTCATCGACGGCCTCGACGGCTTGCTCTCGGGCCTGACCGCGATCTCCGGCGCGTCGCTGGCGATCATCGCGGTCGGACACGGACATCCTGAGCTCGCGCTCGTGCTGGCCGCGCTGGTCGGCGGCGCGCTCGGCTTCTTGCCCTTCAACTACAACCCGGCGACGATCATTCTCGGCGACTCGGGCGCGCTGTTCATCGGCTACGTGTTCGCGACCGTGTCGATCATCGGCACCTCGAAGACCGCGTTCACGATCTCGTTGCTCATTCCGCTGGTCGCGCTGGCGCTGCCCATCCTCGATACGTTCGTCACGATCATCCGTCGGACGTCGATGGGCAAGAAGATCACCGAAGGCGATCGCGGCCACTTCCACCACCAGCTGGTGTTCCGCTTCGGTTTGAACGTGCGCCAAGCGGTGCTGCTGATTTACGTCCTCTGCGCGGCGCTCGGCATCGTCGCATTCATGCTCTCCGGCGGCGTCGCGTCGCTGCGCCTCGCGCAAGCGGGCATCTCGGTCATGGCGGGTACACCACCCTAGTGGCAATCGCTCCGCTCAAAATTATGGCCGTGATGGGGACGCGCCCGGATACGATCAAGATGGCGCCGGTCGTCGCGGCGTTGCGCGCCGCCGCACCGGCAATTGCGACGACGGTGTGCGTGACCGCGCAACATCGCGAAATGCTCGACGACGTCTTGCGGTTGTTCGAGATCGTTCCCGACGTCGACTTGAACATCATGACCAAGACGCAGTCGCTGACCGACGTCACGACGCGCGTGCTCGCCGGCATGGAAACGGTGCTCGCGCAGCACCGGCCCGACGTCGTGCTGGTGCACGGCGACACGTCGACCTCGATGGCGACCGCGCTCGCCGCGTTCTATGCACGAATCCCGGTCGGCCACGTCGAGGCCGGCCTGCGCACCGCGACGACCGGCGAGCCGTTTCCCGAAGAGTTGAACCGGCGCATCACCGGGACGATCGCGCGCTATCACTTTGCGCCGACCGCCGGCGCGAAAGCGAACTTGCTCGCCGAGCGGCTCGACGGCGCCGATGTCGTCGTCACGGGCAACACGGTGATCGACGCGTTCCTCGATACGACCCGGCGCCTGACGCATTTGCCCGCGCCGGCCGCGCTGGCCGGCCTCGACCCGGCCCGGCCGCTGATCTTCGTCACCGCGCACCGCCGTGAGAACCACGACGCGATGCCCGGCATCGCCCGGGCGGTCAAGGCGATCGCCGCCTTCTCGCAGCGGCCGCAGGTCCTCTGGCCGCTCCACCCCTCGCCTCAGGTGGCCCCGGTGATCCGGCCGATCCTGGAGGGCGTCGAGGGGATACGACTGACTGAACCGCTCGATTATGCCTCGACGGTCGCCGCCGTGGCCCAGGCGCGCTTCGTCCTGACCGATTCCGGCGGGCTACAAGAGGAAGCGCCGACGCTGGGCAAGCCGGTGCTGGTGATGCGCCGCGAGACCGAACGGCCCGAAGGTCTGGCCGCCGGGACCCTTCGCCTCGTCGGGAGCGACCCGGCCGAGATCGTCGCCTGGAGCCGCCGGCTCCTTGAAGATACCGACGGCGTCTACTCGGCGATGGCCCGCGCCTCGAACCCCTACGGCGACGGTCATGCCGCCGAACGCATCGTCGCCTGGCTCTTATGGAAGCTCCGGACGGGTCCGAAGCCGGCCGAATTCCTGGTTGCCGCCTAGCCCGACCCCCATCCGGAAATCGTTTCCGTCCGCCGGGTAACAAAGGATGAAACCGTCTCCGTCAAAAGTCCAAGAGGGGATGGCCGAAATCGGCGACAATACGCAGGGCGCCGACGCAACGGCCGCAGTTGACGCGTATGACGCGCGAAGGCGGACGGTGGGGTTCCGGTCGTTCCTGTTGCTCGTTCCCGTAGCCGCCGGGTTGGCGGTGATGCGGGCCCCGATCCTGGGTTTCGACCTGGTGCTTGGGGCAGCGTGCGGTGTGGGCAACATGTGGCTGGTCATGCGCAACAACGAGCGTCTCCTCGCCGGGCGACGCTCGACTGGTGTGTATGGGCTCCTAAACGTGGTTAGGATTCTGGGTATCGGTATCGTTCCGGTGTTTTCCGCGGTGACCGGACCATGGTGGTCGATGGGCGTCGCGCTCGCCGGATTTTTTACGCCGCTCGTTCTGTACGGGCTGGCGCTGCGCCAAGAGTATTCAACGGGGTAGTTCGTGCACGAAAAGATCGGAGAACATCCGCTCTGGACCTGGCCGGTCGTAGGAGCGGTCCACGCGGACACGATCCTCACGACTTGGGTCGTGATGGTCCTGACGCTGGCGTTCTTCTATTACCTCGGCGGATCGTACCGCACGAATCGCGTCAACAAGACGCAAGCGACGTTCGAGGGGATCATCAACTATCTAGCCGATCTTTCTGTCGGCACGCTGGGACGCCAAGGCGAACGTTTCGTCCCGGTGTTCGTGGCGATCTTCATCTTTATCTGGACGCTCAACCAGTTCGGGCTGCTGCCCTTCAAACAGATGAACTTGCCGTTCGGCGGGTCGCCGACCGCCGATCTGAATACGACCGCGGCGCTCGCGCTCTTCGTGTTCTTCGGCATCCAGTTCATCGCGATCCGCGGCGCCGGCATCAAAGCCTACGGCCATCTCTTCCAGCCGTTCTGGCCGCTCTTTCCGATCAACCTGATCGAAGAGATCGCGCGCCCGGTCGTGCTCGCGATGCGTTTGGCGTTCAACATCCTCGCCGGCGACCTGCTGCTGTTCGTGGTCGCCACGATCATCGCGGCCGACGTCGTCATCGGTCCGGTCAATCTGTCGCTCGTCGCGACCGTCGTGCCGTTCGGCGTCGAATTCTTCAATTTCTTCATCGGGACGATCCAAGCGTTCGTCTTCACGCTGCTGACCATCGTGTATCTCTCCCTGGCCACGCAAGGCCACGAAGAGGAGCACCACGTCTCGGAAGCCCACGAGCGCGCGCTCGGCGCTACCCCCTAGAAAGGTAATCTTGTGACCGCTCAGACCCTCATCGTCGCCGTCCTGATCCTCGGCTTTTCGCTGATCGTGTTCGGTGTGGCCGTCGGTTCCGCGATCGGCGACGGTATCGTCGCCTCGAAGGCCGTCGAATCCATCGCGCGTCAGCCCGAAGCTCGCGGCAACATCTTCACGTTCTTCTTCCTCGGCGTCGGTATTCTGGAAGCGTTCCCGATCATCGC
>DASYOE010000045.1:0-4305 GCA_036008105.1 Candidatus Lustribacter sp.
GCCGTTTCGAGTCCGGCCGCGAAGCGCGCCTCATCGCCGGGGCGCGCGGCAAAACCGCGCTCGCCGGCACTCATATCTCCCGGCGGCAGATTGATCAGCACCAATGCGAGGCCGTGCGCGCGCAATTCCGCGGCGATGTCGTCCGCCGGCAATTCGTAGGGCCAGAGAATTTCGACCGCGCGAAAGCCGCACGCGGCCGCCGCCGCGAAGCGCTCGCGCAAGGGACGCTCGGTGAAGAGCCAGCTGAGGTTCGCCGAAAGCTGCGGCACCTACGCCGGTTTCCGGACCAGCTCGTTCACCCCATCGGCCGCGGTGCACAGCACCGCGTCGGCGAGATCGAAGAAGAGGCCGACGTCGAGCACCCCGTGGATCGCCTTGAGCGTGGCGTCGAGCGCGCGCGGGTCGGGGATCGCGCCGAAGGCGCAGTCGAGGATCGCGTTCCCATTGTCGGTCCGGTAGGGCCGGCCGTCGCGAACGCGCTCGGTCGTCGTTGCTGCCGGGAAGCCGGCCGCGATCTGCCGTTGGACCCAGGGCAGCGTGAAGGGCACGACTTCGACCGGGGTCGGAAACCGGCCGAGCCGCTCGACCAACTTGGAATCATCGACGATGACGATAAACCGCCCGGCGGCGATGGCGATGGCCTTCTCACGGAACAGGGCCCCGCCGCCCCCTTTGGTCAGCGACCAGTCCGGGGCGACCTCATCCGCCCCGTCGATGGCCACGTCGATGTCGCGGCTCATGAAGGGCACGACCGGCACCCCGAACTCCCCGCAGAGCCGCTCGGTCGTCTCGGAGGTGACGATCGCGACCAGCTGCTCGCCGGCTGCCACCCGCTCGCCGGTCCGTTTGATGGCCCAGTAAGCCGTCGACCCGGTGCCGAGGCCGACGCACATGCCCGGCTCGACGTAGCGGTCGACCGCGGCGAACCCGACGAGTCGCTTGGCCGCTTCCTTTGGATCAGCAGGGTCGCTCAAAGGGGTCCTCCGCGCGGGTGAAAGCGGAAAGAAATGTAATTGCTAGCGGTTGACGCTTCGGCGAGGCCGTGTTAGTCTCGGTGCAACGTGTTTACGCCCGTTCGCCTCGGTCTCGTTCTTATCGTTCTTGTCGCCCTTACGGGTCGGCGAGGCATTGCTGCGTAGGCGAACGAGTCCCTGAACGCTGCAAGCCCCTCGCCGAGATCGACGAGGGGTTTTTCATTAGTGAGCCTGTGCTGAGCGTAGTCGAAGCACTCCGGAGGATCCATGGAAGCCATCTACGACCGCGATATCGACCGCGGCGCAATCGAAGGAAAGACGATCGCCATTCTCGGCTACGGGAGCCAGGGCCGCGCGCACGCGCTGAACCTGCGCGACTCAGGCTGCAAGGTCGTCGTCGGACTGCGCGCCGATTCGAAGTCGCGTCCCGAAGCGCAGCGCGAAGGACTCGAAGTCGCCGAAGTGCCCGAAGCCGTCAAGCGCGCCGACATCACGATGATCCTGATCCCCGACGAGGAGCAGCCCGCGACGTACAAGCGCGACGTCGAGGCCAACCTCAAGCCCGGCTCGGCGCTCGCCTTTGCGCACGGTTTCGGGATTCACTTCAAGACCATCGTACCGCCGGCCAACGTCGACGTGTGGATGTGCGCACCGAAGGGACCCGGACGTCTCGTCCGCAGCGAATACGAAATGGGCCGCGGCGTGCCGTGCCTGATCGCGATCCATCAGAATCCGTCGGGTAAAGCGCGGGAAACCGCGGCGGCGTACGCGAGCGCCATCGGCGGCGGCCGCGCGGGCATTCTCGAGACGAACTTCCGCGAAGAAACCGAAACCGATCTGTTCGGCGAACAGGCCGTGCTCTGCGGCGGCGCCTCGGCGCTGGTGACGGCCGGCTTCGAAACGCTGGTCGATGCCGGCTACGCGCCTGAGATGGCATACTTCGAATGCTTGCACGAACTCAAGCTCATCGTCGACCTGATGTACGCGAAGGGCATTGAGGGCATGCGCGAGAGCATCAGCAACACCGCCAAGTACGGCGACTACACGCGCGGCCCGCGGATCGTCAACGACGAGACCAAGGCCACGATGAAGACGATCCTCAAAGAAATCCAGTCCGGCGATTTCGCCAAGCAGTGGGTTGCCGAACACGCCGCGGGCAAGCCGAACTTCTCGAAGTACAAAGCCGCCGCCGAGAAACACCCGATCGAAGCGGTCGGCGTCAAACTCCGCAAGCTCATGCCGTGGTTCCAAACCGAGAAGACACCGGTAGCCGCGCCATGATTCCAGCGATGACGCCGCGGCCGCGAACCGGCGGCGATGCGGTGCTCGAAGCGCTCGAACGCGAGGGGGTCGACGTCATCTTCGGCTACCCCGGCGGCACGATCATGCCGTTCTACGATGCGCTCTACGGTCACCCGATGCGTCACATCCTCGTCCGCCACGAAGCGGGCGCGGCGTTTGCAGCGGGCGGTTATGCGCGAACCAGCGGACGCGTCGGCGTCTGCTGCGCGACCTCGGGACCGGGCGCGACGAACCTCGTCACCGGACTCGTCGACGCGATGATGGATTCGATCCCGGTCGTGGCGATCACGGCCAACGTGCGCACGCCGCTGATGGGCACCGACGGCTTTCAAGAAGCCGACGTCTGCGCGATCACGCAGTGCACGACCAAAGCGTCGATCCTGATCACCGATCCCGGCCAGCTCTACACGAAAGTGCGCGAAGCGTTCGCGCTCGCGCGCAGCGGCCGGCCCGGCCCGGTACTGGTCGACATCCCGACCGACGTGCTCAAAGCGCCCTACGTGCCCGAACAGAATCCGCCGCGCAAAGTCAGCGACGTGAAGCCGGTCGCAACGCCCGACTCGATCGCCGCCGCGGCCAACGCGATTCGCAACTCGCACCGTCCGGTGGCGATCGCCGGCGGCGGTGTGCGCGAGCCGCGCGCCGTGAAGGCGTTCCGCGAGCTGTGCGCGCTGCTCGGCCTCCCGCACACGACGACGATCGTCGGCCTCGGTGCCTCCGATCCCAACGACGTTCACGGCTTGGGCATGCTCGGCATGCACGGCACGAAGGCGTCGAACCTCACCGTGCACACCGCCGACCTGGTGCTGGCGTTCGGCATGCGCTTCGACGACCGCGTCACCGGCCGGCCCGACCGCTTCGCCCGCGAAGCGACGATCGTGCACAACGACATCGACGCGAGCGAATTCAACAAGATCATCCCGACCGAGATCCTGTTGCACGGTGATTCGGCCGACACGATCAAAGCGTTGATTGCCGAACTGAAAACCGGACACGTACCGCGCTTCGACGATTGGGCCGTGCAGGCCAAAGCGCTGGGCGGCCCGCTGCCGAGCGACGTGTCGAAGGACGGCCATCTCTCCGCGACCGACTTCCTCGATCAGTTCTTCGCGGCCGCGCCGCCGAAGGCGATCGTTTCGACCGACGTCGGTCAGCATCAGATGTGGACCGCGCAGCGCTTCAAGCCCAGCACCCCGCGCGACTTCTGTACGTCGGCCGGTTTGGGTTCGATGGGTTTCGGCTTTCCGGCCGCAATCGGCGCGTGTTTCGCCAATCCCGGCCGCCCGGTGTTTGCGATCGTCGGCGACGGCGGTTTTCAAATGACGATGCCGGAATTGGCGACGGTGAAACGCTACCAAGTGCCGGTGAAGATCGTGCTGATCGACAACCGCAACCTCGGCATGGTCCGGCAATGGCAAGAGCTGTTCTACGACGAGCGCTACTCGGCGACGAATCTCTCCGACAACCCGGATTTCTGCACGATCGCGAGCGCCTACGACATCGAGTCGTTCCGCATCAGCGGGCCCGAGGATGCGCCCTCGATGCTCAAAGCCTTCCTCGACTACAGCGGCCCGGCGCTACTCCACGTGTCGTGCTACCCCGACGAACTCGTGTGGCCGATGATCCCGGCCGGCGGCGTCGTCGAGGACCTGATGGAATCCAAGGCCTGACGTGACCTACGACCTCGTGGTTGGCGATCCGCGCACGGTCGCGCGGGTGATCAACATGGCCCATCGTTTTCAATGCCGCGCCTCGCGGGTCGATTCGACCTCGAGCGAAAGCGTGACCACGGCGCACTTCGAGTTCGCCGGGGACGCCAAACAACTCGACCGGTTGCGCGCGCAAATCGATCGCATCGTCCAATTCGAGAAAATATTTGTATCGTGAGAAAATCACTGTTCGATAAGATCTGGGAATCGCACGTCGTCGAGGAACTCCAGGGCGGCAACGCGCTGATCTTCGTCGATCTCGTGGTCGCCCATGAGATCACCTCACCGCAAGGCATCATCGCGATCGAGAAAGACTTCGG
>DASYOE010000046.1:0-8857 GCA_036008105.1 Candidatus Lustribacter sp.
GGCGCGAGCGACGCACCGTGGCCGATTCACTACGAGTCCGACGATTGCATGATCGGCTATACGTCCGGAACGTCGGGCACGCCGAAGGGCGCGATCACGACCCACAACAACCTCATCTTGACCGCGCTGTACAACAACCTCGACTACGGACTGAACGAGCGCGACCGGATCCTGGTCACGACGCCGTTCGCACACCGCACCGCGATTGCGCGGTTGTACAATACGCTCACGCTGGGCGCGACGCTGATCGTCATGCCGCGCTTCGACGCGGCCGAAACGCTGGCCACCATCGTGCGCGAACGGGTCAGTGTGACGGGACTGGTGCCCACGGTCGCGCGCATGCTGCTCGAGGCGATCGACGGCGACACGACGGCGTACGCGCACCTGCGGATGATGATCTCGGTCGGTGAAGCGTTTCCGGTCGAGCTGAAGAAGCGGCTGTTCGCGACCCTGCCCAACATCAAGCTTTCGTCGGCCTTGGCGATGACGGAAACGTTCGGTGCGGCCGTCTTGCAGTCGGAGGACCAGATCTCACACGCCGCATCGGCCGGACGACCGCACCCCGCGGTCGAGGTAATGCTCGCCGACGACGAGGGTCGCGCGGTGCCGGTGGGCGAGGTCGGTGAAATCCTGGTGCGTTCGGGCATCCCCGGCACCGAACTGATGATGCGAGGCTACTGGAACCGCCCGCAAGAAACGGCCGAGACGATTCGCGACGGCTGGCTGCTGACCGGCGACATGGGCCGCTTCGATGCGGACGGTTACCTGTATCTCGTCGATCGCAAGAAAGACATGATCCTCAGCGGCGCTCTGAACATCTATTCGAAAGAAGTCGAAGACGCGATCCGTTCGCACGCGGCCGTGGCCGATGTGGCGGTCGTCGGCACGCCCGATCCGCAGTTCGGCGAAGCGGTCGTGGCGTTCGTCGAACTCAAAGCCGGCGTGAGCGCAAGCGAAAGCGACATAATCGAGCACTGTCGCGCGCTGATCGCGAGCTACAAGAAGCCGAAGTACGTCTTCTTCGAAGCATTCCCGAAGAACGCGCAGGGTAAAGCCCTCAAGCGCGAACTTCGCGACCGCGTAAAAGCGCTGGCCAGCGAGCCGTCAGCCCGATCGTAGCGCCCGAGTTCGGGTCTCTCAAGCTCAAGCGCGCAGCGGCCGAATTCGCGGACGCGTTCGTCGTGATGCGCGACGCGTTCATGGCCGCCGGCGATGACGAGTGGACCGGTGGGGCGGTCGTCGCCCATAGCGATCCCGTCGCCTACCTCGAAACGATCCGCAGTTGGAGCGACGGGGAGAACTTGCCGCCGAATTGGGGTCCGGCCGACTGTTACTTCATTTTCGCCGGCGACGTGGCTATCGGCCAACTCGACGTGCGCCATCCGCTCACCGAGCATCTCACGCAATATGGCGGACACATCGGTTACCACGTCCACCCCGCCTATCGAAATCGCGGCGTTGCGACGTGGGCACTACGGGCGGCGTTGGAGATGCTCGCGGCCAAAGGCGTGAGCGAAGCGCTGTTGACCTGCGGACACGACAACGCGGCATCGATCCGCGTCATCGAGAAATGCGGTGGGCGGCGCATCGCCGACAGCATGCGCCGCCGCTACCTCATTTCGATCCCGGGCTAGGTTCCGTCAGCTTTGACGTTCGGGGTCGTCGCAAACTCGACGTCCTCGTACTTCGCGCCCTGCTTCGTGGTCTTGCGCGTGTACATGTCTTGGGTGATGTCGTGCGTTTGCGGATCGATCACGACCGGCCCGCGCGGACTGTCCAGCTTCAGGCCGGCCCAGATCGCCATCGTCTTGTCCGGATCGAGCGTACCTTTCTGAGCGGCGACCGCCTTGTCGATGGCCGACATACAATCGTAGCCGGCTACCGCGAAGAAGTTGGGCTCAAGTTGCTTGCTCGTATCTGCGGCGTGGAACGCGTTGACGAAATCGCGGTTGGATTTTGACGGGTGCACTTCGGAATAGTTGAGCGTGCTGATGACACCGTTCGGTTCGTCACCCATCTGCGGCAGCGAGTCTTCTTCGAGGGTGTCGCCCGACGCGAGGATGCGAATCCCCAGCTTGTCGAGGCCGGCTTGGTGAAAGCCCTTGAAAAACGCGACCGACGGAATGCCTGCGCCGACGAACACGAACACGGCGTCGGGCTTGGCATCTTTCACGCGTTGGATGTACGCGGTGAATTCGGTGTTGTTGACCGGGACGAGCACCTCACCGAGCATCTTGCCGCCGGCGGCGGTGAAGGTGTCGGAGAAGGCCTTGCCGCCGTCGATTCCGGGCTGGTAGTTGGCGAGGACGTTGTAGGCGGTCTTCACGCCGTTCGCCGCCGCCCATTTCGCCAACGGATCGGCGATTTGCGCCATCGTCACGCCGAGGCGCGTGGTGTACGGTGCTTTGGCCAACAGCCCCTGGCCGGCCGCATTGACGATGCAGTAGGGCGTCTTGGATTGTGTCGATACGCCCGCCATCGCAACGGCGTTGGGCGTGAACGTGCTGCCCAGGAGAAAGTCGACCTTATCTTGCACGACGAGCTCCGTCGCGAGACGGCGCACGACGTCGGGTGCGACGCCGGTGTCGTCGCGCTTGATGAGCTGGACCTTGCGGCCCGACATCATGCCGTTGTGCTGGGCTAGCCACGCCGCGAGCGCGGCGTCGAGCACCGGGCCGGCGCTGGGGTCACCCCCGGTGTACGAGTACACGATGCCGATTTTGAGCGGCGGGAGATCCGCGGCGCCGGCGGCGCTCAGGCCGAACAGCCCGGCCAATACGGCAACAAATATCTTCCGTAGATGCGTCATGGACAGCCTCCGAAGTCTATTTGAGCAGGCTCATGCTCGATTATCGAGCGTGTACCTGCCGAACGCGTCGCGCCCGATCGAAAGTTCCGTACGCAGCCGCTCAAGTTCGAGCACGATCTCGCGGCCGTCGCGGCTGCCGACCGCCGCGATCAGTTCTTCGAACCGCTTGGGGCCGTCTTCGAGCGCGGCGCGAATCGACGGGAAGCGCTGCGTTCCGTAGGTCGGGACCTCGGGAATCAGCGACTCCATCCCGCTCGCGCCGAGGGGTGCGGTCAAGTCGAAGCCGGCCTTCGCCCCCAGGCGCTTGCCGGGATCGAGCGAGGGGTCGAGCGGGATGACCCGCATGTTTTTCTGTACGGTGAGGTCGCGATCGGCTTGGAACCGGGTCGCGAGCGCCCAGTCCATTTGTTCGTCCGAGGTGATGTCGATATCCGGATCGACGACGAACACGTTCTTGACGTTAGCGAGACAGCCGAACGCCGCGGCGATGGCGTTCTGCGCTTCGCCCGGCACGCGCTGTTTCATCTGGATGCGAACGTTGTAGTTGCCGCCGCTCGACGGCGTGCAGAAGATCGCGCGCGGTTCGCGCACCGCCGTCTGCAAGGCGTTCCAAATGATGACCTCGCTACGCAGCGCGCCGAGTTGCGAGGTATCGGTGTAGGCGAGTTGCCGGCCGCTGATGCTCGCGGTCTGAAACAGCGCGTCCCGCCGGTGAGTGATCGCGGTGAGGCAGAACACCGGGTTCTTCTTTACGCCGCCGTAGTAGCCCAGAAATTCGCCGTACGGACCTTCGGGTTCGATGAAGCCGCGTTCGTCGATGTAGCCTTCGAGCACGTACTCGGCGTCGGCGGGAACGCGAATGTCGTTGGTCACGCACTTCACCACGGCGACCGGCGCGTCGCGAAGCGAGGACACGAGCCCGAGCTCGTCGCCGGGCAGCCGCATCATCGCGGCAACGTAGTCGATCGGATGCGCGCCGACGACGAAGCTGATCGGCAGGCGCTCCCCGCGTGCGGAGGCGGCTTCGTAGATCGCTTTGAGATCGCTCGGCGTGTGCAGATCGATGCCCGTTTCGCGGCGGCCGCGCAGCATCAACCGGCGAATGCCGACGTTGGTGATACCGCTCAGACGATCGACCGCGTAGTCGATCGATGCCGAGATGAACGGTGCCCCATCGTAGCCGTGTTGCAAATGCACCGGCAGCTTGGTGAGGTCGGCGTCGTCACCGGTGAGGACGACCTGCTGGACCGGAGCGTCGTCGCGGTTGACGTCGACGAGTCGCGGTGCGAGCGTCAACCGTCGTGAGAGCTCGGCGCGCAAAACGTCGGGAGCCACGCCGAATGCGTGCGCCAGCCGGGCTCGGCTGCCGGTAACGCTCGCCACGAGTTCCGCGCCTTCGGGGCCCGCGTGCCGGAACAGCACCGCTTTCGGATTCCCGTCCACCAGCGCCGCCACGTCGACCAGGTCGATCGGGGCCTCGTGGATGTCAAGCTCGCCCGTCCCGGCGAGCGAATCGATATAAGTGCGCAGGCGAAAGCGCTCGGTGTCGATGCCGTGGTGTGGGGGTCGCGGCGCGGTTTGCATGGCAAAATCCGGCTTCGCGTAGCGCACCCATGATCCCGCCGCACATGCGGAGAACGAGGGGTGAATGAACGTTACCCTCCGCGTCAACGGCGTCGATCACGCGTTGGATGTCGAGCCGCGGCTCCTGCTCGTGCAGGCACTGCGCGAACAGCTCGATCTGACCGGCACGCACGTCGGCTGCGACACCTCGAGCTGCGGAGCATGCACCGTGCTGCTGGACGGCGTGTCGGTGAAGAGCTGCACGATGTTCGCGGTGCAAGCCGAGGGCCGGTCGGTCACCACGATCGAGGGGATCGGCTCGCGCGAAGACCTGCATCCGATGCAGGAAGCGTTCTGGACGCAGCACGGACTGCAATGCGGGTTCTGCACGCCGGGGATGATCATGAGCGCGATCGACCTCATCGCGCGCCATCCGGACCCCAGTGAAGAAGAGATCCGCTACGGCATTGAGGGCAACATCTGCCGCTGCACGGGTTACGAGAACATCGTCAAAGCCGTGACGGTCGCGGCGGCCGCGGTGCGCCGCGCGTGATTCCGGTCGCCTTTACCTACGTGCGGGCGCGTGACGTCGCCGACGCCGTGCGTTTGCTCGGCGAGCACGACGACGCCAAACTGCTCGCCGGCGGCCACAGTTTGATTCCGATGATGAAGCTGCGTTTGGCCGCGCCGGCCACGATCGTGGACATCGGCTCGGTTCCCGGCCTGACCGGCATCTCGCACGACGGCAAGCGCATCGCGCTCGGCGCGCTCACGACGCATGCGAACCTGGCGGCGAGCCGCGAGTTGGCGATCTACGCACCGGTGCTAGCGCAGGCGGCGAACGTGCTGGGCGATCCGCAAGTGCGCAATCGCGGTACCGTCGGCGGTGCCTGCGCGCACGGCGATCCGTCGGCCGATTATCCGGCGGTCATGCTGGCACTGGACGCAGCGTTCACGCTGACCGGCGACGGCGGAACGCGCGACGTCGGCGCGGACGAGTTTTTCACCGGCATGTTCGAAACGGCGCTCGGGCCGTGCGAGGTGTTGACGGAGATTGCCTTCGCGACCGCCCCGCACTCGGCGTACGCGAAGTTCCCGCACCCGGCGTCGGGTTATGCCGTCGTCGGGGCGGCGGTCAACCTCAAGCTCAACGGCGACCGCATCGCGAGCGCGCGCGTCGCGTTCACCGGCGTCGGCGACGCGGCGTTCCGCGCCCAGGGCGTCGAGGCGGCGCTGGCCGGTATCGCGCGCGGCGATACGGCCGCGCTGGACGCGGCGTGCCGGAATGCGGCCGCCCCTTCGACGTTGCTCAGGGCAGGCTCCATCGAGGCACGGGGCGACACCTTCGCGTCGGCCGAGTACCGGGCCGCCATGGCCGACGTGTTCCTCCGCCGAGCGGTCGCCTCGGCGCTGCAACCCGCCTGACGAGCGCGCCGGTTCAAGCCTGCACAACCGATCGACTCTGAGAGGATCATATGGCAACCGATTTTCGTAGCGGCAAAGACTTCCCGCGTCGCGGACGCGAACGTCTGGGCGACTTCTATTGGCTCGCACGCGTGTTCGACAAAGGGCGCGCCAAACGCGACGACACGATCTTCGATTACATCTATCCGTGCCCGCTCGATCGCGGCGTGTTCGAACGCTGGGGCATCACCTCGGCCGATTTCGATCAAGCGCTGAAGACGATCGATACCGACGAAGGTATCCTGGCGTGGGCCAAGTCGCGCATCTCCGACGCGCAACGCGAGACGGCCAACACGTGGGTCATCGTCGAGAAGGCCGCGAGCCTGGATAAACAGGATTCCGAAGAGGGCGTGATCGCCGCCTAACCGCTCCGCCGTGGATGGCGTCACCTATACCGCCGGCTTCGGCAACGAGTTCTCGAGCGAAGCCGTTGCCGGCGCGTTGCCCGTCAACCAAAACTCGCCGCAGCTCGTGCCGTTCGGGCTGTACGCCGAAGTTCTCTCGGGCACGCCGTTCACCGCGCCGCGCGCCGAAAACCGGCGCACGTGGATGTATCGCAAGCGGCCGTCCGCGGATCATCGCGCTTATCGGCGCATCGATGCGAACGCGATTCGCAGCGGACCGTTCACCGAAACGATCCCGACGCCGAATCGCTTGCGTTGGGATCCGATTCCCGGCCCGAGCGAACCGGCCGACTTTCTTGACGGCTTGCACACGATCGCCGGCAACGGCGATCCGGCCCTGCATGCCGGCATCGCGATCCACGTGTACGTTGCCGACCGCTCGATGAGCGGCCGCGCGTTCTTCAACGCCGATGCCGAAATGTTGCTCGTACCGCAAGACGGCGCGCTGTCGATCGTCACCGAACTCGGCGTGCTGCAGGTGCGCCCGGGGGAGATCGCCGTGCTTCCGCGCGGCATGCGTTTTCGTGTCGATCTGCTCGCGGCGACAGCACGCGGGTACGCGTGCGAAAATTACGGTGCGCTGCTGCGGTTGCCGGAACTCGGACCGATCGGCTCCAACGGCCTCGCCGACCGGCGGCACTTCCTGGCGCCGGTCGCGGCATTCGAAGATGCGCCGCCGACCGAGGTCGTGCAGAAGTTCATGGGCGGCTTGTGGTCGGTCGATCTCGACCGCTCGCCGTTCGACGTCGTCGCGTGGCACGGGAACTACGTCCCCTACAAGTACGATCTCGCCCATTTCAATACGTTGAACAGCGTGAGTTTCGATCATCCCGACCCGTCGATCTTCACCGTGCTCACCTCGCCCTCAACGACGGCAGGCACCGCGAATCTCGACTTCGCGATCTTTCCGCCGCGCTGGGACGTGGCCGAGCATACGTTTCGCCCGCCGTGGTTTCACCGCAACGTGATGAACGAATATATGGGCTTGATCGAGGGCACCTACGCCGCGAAATCCGGCGGCTTCGTCCCGGGCGGCGCGAGCCTGCACAACTGCATGTCCGCGCACGGACCCGATGCCGCGTCTTACGAACAAGCGATCGCCACCGAACTCAAGCCGAACAAGATCGAGAACAGCTTGGCGTTCATGTTCGAAACGTGCTACGTGCTCGTGCCGACCGCGTTCGCGCTGGAAACGCCGGCGTTGCAACCCGACTACGACGCCGTCTGGAACGGCTTCCGGGCTAGTGATGCAGCAAAGGGGTCGCGGCCAGACCGTTGAGTACGAATTGCACGGCGAGCGCCGAGAGCAAGATGCCGAACAGCCGCGTCACCACGTGGATCCCGGTGGTGCCGATCACGCGGAGCAACTGACTCGAGAGGCGCATGCACAACCACGTGACGGCCATCGCGCTCGCGTAGGCGGCGAAGACGACGGCGAGTTCTTCGCGGTCGCCGGCGGCCAGCGTCACCAGCACGAGGACGGTCGCGATCGTCCCCGGTCCCGCGATCATCGGCACGGCGAGCGGGAAGACGGCGGGATTGGAGCTGACGGCGTCCTCGCGCTCCTCTTCCGGGGTTTGCTTGACGCCGGTTTTGCGGCCGAAGAGCATGTCGACGGAGATCAGGAACAGCAGCGCGCCCCCGGCGATCGTGAACGCCGGCAGCGTAATTCCCAGCGAATCGAGAATCGGCTTCCCGACCACACCCATGATGAGGATGACGGCCGCCGCGACCAGCACCGCCTGGTCGACGATCTTGCCGCGGCGCTCCGCGGTCGCGTCGGCAGTGACCGAAACGGTCAGCGGGATCATCCCGACCGGGTCGATGATCGTGAACGCCGTGGCGAAGGCCGTTGCCACGAAAGAGGAGGTCACGCCGGCGACGTTCGGAGGAATGTTCGCGTTCTCATCGGTATCGACGCAAAGTTCTTTCCTCGGGAGAAGTACCTTGATGCTCCGCTCTCTTAAACATTTGATTCTTTCCGTACTGGCCGTCGTGCTGGTGACGGCCGCGGTTCCGGCGGCTGCTCAAACCAAAGATCCGATCAAGATCGGTGTCGTCCTGTCGTATTCGGGCGGTGACAACGTCACCCTCGGCAAGATGGCCGACGCGGCGTTCGCCGCCTACATGAAACAGCACGGCGATACGATCGCCGGGCGCAAGGTCGTGCTGATCAAGCGTGACGACGGCGGCATCGCACCCGACGTCGCGACTCGCTTGGCGCAGGAGCTGATCGTTCAGGATCACGTCGACCTGCTGATCGGTGCGTCGTACACGCCCAACGCGATCGCGATGGGCGCGGTGTCGACGAAAGCCAAGGTTCCGTATTTCATCGTCAACGCGGCGACGTCGAACATCTTCAAGACCAATCCGTACGTCGCGCGGTTCGGCTTCACGACCGGACAAATCGCGCAGCCTTTCGCGAACTGGGCCTACGGTACGCTGAAGGCGCGCACGGCCTACGTTGTCTTCCAGGACTACGGTCCGGGGATCGACGCCGGCACGACGTTTGAGAAAACGTTCACCGCCGCCGGCGGCAAGGTGCTCGGCGAATCGCGCATGCCGGTCGACACCAAAGACTTCTCGGCCTACATTCTAAAGGTCAAAGATGCGAAAC
>DASYOE010000047.1:0-4309 GCA_036008105.1 Candidatus Lustribacter sp.
TGCGCTGGGTGGCGATGGGGCTCGAACAGGATTTCACCCGCTATCCGATCAGCATTTACGGCCGCGGCGTGCAGGTGGTGATGGCGTTCATCTTGCCGTTTGCCTTTATGAACTATTTTCCAGCGACGTTTTTCTTGCAGAAATCCGATGCGGGCCTGCACCTGAATCCGGCGATCGGCCTACTGACGCCGGCGATCGGTCTGGTCTGGTACGGGGCCGCATATCTATTCTGGCGCTTCGGCTTAAAGCACTATCAAGGGACGGGATCGTGAAACGGGCACTCTTCCTCGGCGCCTCGGCGGCCGTACTCTTCTTTCCGCGCGCGACGTCGGCGCAGCCGACGCTGAACGAACGTATCGCCAAGATCGCCGGGAAGATGCCGGGCCGGATCGGCGTCTACGCGCGCACGCTCGACGACTCACCGCCGTTCGCCCAGTTTGAAGCGGTCGACTCGTTCCCGACCGCCTCGGTGATCAAGATGCTGGTGATGGCGACGGCCTACGTGCTCGAGGCCCAAGCCCCCGGCACGCTCGACGAGCAGCTCACGTTTTCTCACTCGAGCAACTTGATCGGCGGATCGGACTTCATGTCGGAGCAAGCCGACGGCGCGACCTTTACCGTGCGCCAACTGATCGTCCCGATGATTCAACAGAGCGATAATACGGCCGCCAACATGCTGATCGGGCACTTCGGCGTCGACGAGATCAACGACGTCGGCGGCCAAGCCGGTCTGCAGAATACGCATCTCGCGCGCAAGTTCATCGACACCGCCGCAATCGTGCGCGTGCAGAACAACGTCACCACGCCCGCCGACATGGGCGTACTGCTTTATCAAATCGCGCGCGGCGCGCACGAAGACGTGGGGACGATTACGTCGGCCAAGTTCTGCCGCGACATGGTCGACGTGATGCTCGGCCAAACGGACCGCGAGAAGATTCCGGGCGGTCTACCCGGCGGGACGCCGGTCGCGAACAAGACCGGAGAAATCACCGGCACGCGCAACGACGTCGCCATCGTCGACCCTTACGGCAACGCGCCGTTCGTGCTCTCGATCCTCACCAAAGAACTCACCGACTACGAAGCCGCCAACACCGCCATCCACCAAATCACGAGAGCGGTGTATAGGGAGAACCTGGCACTGTCGCAAGTATTGTCATCCTGAGCGTAGTGAGCGGAGCGAACGTAGTCGAAGGACGCCGTTAAGGTTTACGCCGTCCTTCGACTACGGCGCTGCGCGCCTACGCTCAGGATGACAATGCTGGTCCCCGCGCTCGGTCGCACAAAGCCAGTCCCCGCGCTCATGGAACGAGAACTACGCCGGGCGCGGCTCCACGGTGACTTTGTTCATTTTGTCACCGCGTTTGATTTTGTCGATGGTTTCGAGGCCTTCGACGGTTTGTCCGAAGACGGTGTATTGACCGTCGAGAAAACGCGTGTCGGCGATGCAAATGTAGAACTGCGAGCCGGCGGAGTCGGGATCGCTCGAGCGGGCCATCGCGAGCGTGCCGCGCAGGTGCGAGCGGGAGTTGAACTCGGCCGGAAGGCGGTAACCGGGGCCGCCGGTTCCGTCGCCGTCCGGGTCGCCGCCCTGGATCACGAAGCCGGGTTCCACGCGGTGAAACGCGAGGCCGTCGTAAAAGCCGGCCTTCACCAGCTTCAAAAACGCCGCCGAGTGCATCGGCGCGTCGTCGGGATAAAGCTCGAGGAGCATATCGCCCTTGTCGGTGGCGATGCGCACGAATGAGGTCCTCGCCTCGTCGGCATAGGCGTCGAGTTCGTCGGCTTGGGGTGGTGTGCGCATGGCAATAGTCTCCTGCCTCAGGGCGGTGGGAATCAGCGGTGGCTTGTGCAAGCGGCTTCCGAAAGCCTCGTTTCCGGCGAGGGCGGCGAGCTTTTCCGCCCTGGTGAAGCGCTTGAATCGCGCCTCCTGCGAGCGCGCCAGGTCGAAATCCGGCGCATGCCACCATGCCACCAGCCGAACCGGCAAGCGGGCCCTCGTGTACCGGGCCGCCGTGCCGCTGCGATGCTGACGCACGCGACGGCCGAGGTCGACCGTCGCCCCGGTGTAAAGCGACCCATCCGCGCAGGCAAGCACGTACACCGTGGCGGAAGCACTCGGCATGGTACGCCGCTCTTTCGTCCTCCTCGCAGTACTACTGCTCGGCGCGGCGCCGGCGACCTCGCCGATGCCCGCGCTCGCCCCCGATGCTTCGATCGTCGCCATGACCGGAGCCGTGGACGCTGCCCGCCTTCGCGCCGACGTTGAAACGCTGGTGGCCTTCGGCACGCGCAACGATTTTTCTGAGACCGCCTCTACCTCCACCCACGGCGTCTTCGCCGCGCGCGACTGGATTGCCGCGCGCTTTCGTTCGATTGCGGCGCGCAGCGGCGGCCGCATGACGGTGGCGCTCGACACCTACCTTCAGGCCAAGACCGACCGAACGCCGCGAGCCGTCACCGAATCCAGCGTCATCGCAACGCTCGCGGGATCCGAGCCCGGCCGCATCTACGTCATGTCCAGTCACTACGACGACTGCGACGGGAAGTGCACGGACGGCGTCGGGATCGCACCCGGCGCCGACGACAACGGCTCCTCGGTCGCTGCCGTTCTGGAGGCGGCGCGCGTGATGAGCGCCACGCATTTTCGCGGGACGATCGTCTTCGCGTGCTTCGACGGTGAGGAACTCGGCCTCTGGGGTTCGGATCACTACGCACGCGAGCTCGCGGCTGCCAAAGCGCCGGTGCTTGCCGTGCTCAACAACGATATCATCGGAAATTCGACCGGCGGCGAAGGCCTCTCCGAACCGAATCTGGTGCGCGTCTTTAGCCAGGGTCTGCCGCACGACGCATCGATCCAGCGCGTGAACGCGATCGGTTCCGAAAACGATTCGCCCTCGCGCGAACTCTCGCGGTTCATCGCGGAAACGGTGCCGGCATACGTTCCGGGCTTTGGCGTGCGTCAAATCTTTCGCGCGGATCGCTTCCTGCGGGGCGGCGATCAGGAATCGTTCCAAGACCAGGGCTTCGCCGCGATCCGCTTCGTCGAGCCGCATGAGAACTTCACCCACCAGCATCAGGACGTCGGAGTGGTGAACGGCGTGCAGTTTGGGGATCTTCCGCAGTATATCGACGCGGCGTATCTCGCCCGCGCGACGCAAGCCAACGTCGCGGCGCTCGCTACGCTGGCGCTCGGCCCGGCCGCGCCCGCGAACGCCCAGCTCGTCACCCAGCACCTCGGCTACGATTCGACGCTTCGCTGGAAGCCGGCGGCGGATGCCGCGTCCTACGAGATCGTCTGGCGCGCGACCGACGCCGCGCAGTGGCAGTACGCGCAAAACACCGGCGACGCGACCGAGTATACGGTACCGGCGAGCAAGGACGACTACGTCTTCGGCGTGCGCAGCGTCGACGCGAACGGCCTGCGCTCTCCCGCGGTCTACCCCGCACCCGTTCGAGAATGATCGCCTCCGGCGACGACGCGTACGCGCATTTCGCGCGGGTGCGCGCCGCCGTCGCGGCGTCGCAGTATCCCGCCCGCGTCGAGTACGCGGTCGTCGTGAGCGGCGTCGAGGGCTCGAAGACGCAATCCGACCGCTATCGCGCGGCCTACGCCCCGCAAAGCGGTGCGCTTCGGGTACAAATCGTCACGGATCGCGAGAACGCCAACCCGCCTCACCCGCACGGCGTCAATCTCTCGCTCTCGATGACGCTCGGCTGGGGCCACGGCGGCAACACGGAGACGACGTCGACGAAGAACCTGACGCCGAGCAAAGCCGTCGAAGACCTGCTCGGCGTACCGTTCTTGAAGCCCGACTATTCGTTCGGCATCGCCCGCGTTTCGGAGCAACCGCATCAAGAGCCGGCGCCGCAGAGCAGCGGCCTCAGGACCATCGCCGTCGTCGTTTCGCCTCAGCACGACTACACCGTCGAGATCGCCGGGAGCGAGACGATTGGGAACATACAGACCGAACACTTGGTGCTAAGGCCGTTGCACGACCCCAACCGCTTTCGTCTGCGCGATCTGTGGGTCGACCCGGTCACGTGGCTGCCGCTGCGCGCCGTTATTGCGCGC
Organism: Candidatus Lustribacter sp.; assembly: GCA_036008105.1. Lineage (GTDB taxonomy): Bacteria > Vulcanimicrobiota > Vulcanimicrobiia > Vulcanimicrobiales > Vulcanimicrobiaceae > Lustribacter. The sequence goes on from DASYOE010000047.1 coordinate 4,073, forward strand.
AACTTTACGGTCGCGCCGGAGGATACGGTCCCGTGGAGCATCGATTTCCGCACCGTCGACGGCGGTCTCTACATCGCGCGCGAGACGGCGCTCGCAACGCTGCACGAACCGCACGGCCGCTTCGTCTCCCAGGCCAGCGTCGTCTTCGACTACGCTCCCGCGGCCGGCGACGCACCCTCACGCGGCGGAGCACCACCGATCCCGCTGGATGAGGGCGGCTTCCGTAAGCTCGAGGAG
>DASYOE010000048.1:0-9411 GCA_036008105.1 Candidatus Lustribacter sp.
GGGAATGACTTCACGGCGGAGTTCTTCCGGCAACTGCTCGCGCCGGTAGCGATTGCGCAGCGCGATCGCCACCGCGCGCTTGGCCTTGGCTTGGCCGACGATGTACTTGTCGAGCTCCGCGACGATCTGGCGCGGCGTGAGATCTTGCAGTTCGGGCATGACGTCTATGCTGTCTCGACGGTGATGTCGTCGTTGGTGTAGATGCAGATTTGCGACGCGATTTTGAGCGCTTCGCGGGCGATCGCCTCGGCATCGAGGCTGGAGTTGTGCAACAGCGCCATCGCCGCCGCCTGCGCGTAGGGCCCGCCGCTCCCGATCGCCGCTATGCCCTCGTCGGGCTCGATCACGTCGCCGGTGCCGCTGAGCACCAGCAGATGTTCGGGATTGCCGACCAGCAGCAGCGCCTCGAGCCGGCGCAGTGCCCGGTCCTGGCGCCAATCTTTGGCCAGGTCGACCGCGGCCTTCATGAGATTGCTGCCGCTCGAATTGAGCTTGCCTTCGAATTTCTCGAGCAGCGTGATGCCGTCGGCGGCACTACCGGCAAAACCGGCGATCACGGCGCCGCCCGCGATCCGGCGCACCTTACGGGCGCCGTGCTTCATCACCGTCTTGTCGAGGGTCACCTGTCCGTCGCCGGCCATCGCGATCTTTCCATCGCGAAGCACCGCGACGATCGTCGTAGAGCGTATTCGCATTGTTCTCTCTACTCCACCCCGACCGGCGCGGTTGCAGCCGCGAACGAATCGATGCGTTCCAGCGCGCGCGCGGCCAGCGCGGCGCGGCGCAAACGCTTTTCGCGAATCGGTTTGCCCGGTAGTGCCGAGAACCAAGTCCAGGTAACGTTCGCCGGCTGGAAATCGGGCGAGGCGGTATTCTGCAAGTGCGCCACGACCGCGCCCAGTGCCGTGTCGGCGGGAACGTCGATCGCTGCCCGGCCGTCGGCTTGGCGCGCGGCCGCGATGCCCGCGATGATGCCGCACGCGGCCGCTTCGACGTACCCCTCGGCGCCGGTGATCTGGCCCGCGAAGTACAGCCCCGGCCGCGAGCGCAACTGCAACTGCGGGTCGAGTAACCGCGGCGCGTCGATGAACGTGTTGCGGTGCATCACGCCCAGCCGCAGCCATTCGGCATTCGCCAAACCGGGCAGCTTGTTGAACGCTTCTTTTTGCGCCGGCCAGGTCAGGCGCGTCTGGAAACCAACGAGGTTGAGCGATTTCCCGTCGGCGTCTTCGTTGCGTAATTGCACCACCGCATACGGCGTCTTGTCGGTGCGCGGATCGCGCAGCCCGACCGGTTTGAGCGGGCCGTAGCGCAGGGCGTCCTCGCCGCGCGCCGCCATCTCCTCGATCGGCAAGCAGCCCTCGAAGTACGGGACCTTGCCGGCGGCGACGTCGAGTTCGAAGTCTTTCGGATCGTGCTTCGGCAGCGCGCGCAGGTCGGCAATGAACTGCTGGTACTGCGCTTTGTCGAGCGGGATGTTCAGGTAGTCGTCGCCCGCGCCCTTATCGTACCGCGACTTGCGATACGTCGCCGTCATATCGATCGAGTCGGTCGCGACGATCGGCGCGGCGGCATCGTAGTAGTGCAGCCGTCCGCCGCCGACGAGCGCGTCGATCTGCGCGGCCAGCGCCGGCGAAGGCAACGGGCCGCACGCGATGATGACCAGCCCGCTCGCCGGAATCTCCGGCACTTCTTCGCGAACGATCTCGAGGTTGGAGAGACCCAACAGCCGCGCTTCGACGATCGCGCTGAAGCGCTCGCGATCGACCGCCAGCGCACCGCCGGCCGGTACCGCCGCTTCGCGCGCCGAGGTGACGATCAGCGAATCGAGCCGCGCCAACTCTTCCTTGAGCAAGCCGACGCAGTTCTCGAGCGCCACACCGCGCAGCGAGTTGCTGCACACCAGTTCCGCCAGCCGGTCGGTGTGGTGAGCCGGGCCGCTCGAATGCGGCCGCCGTTCGAACAATCGCACGCGCACCCCGCGCCGTGCGAGTTGCCAGGCCGCCTCGCACCCGGCAAGGCCGCCGCCGATCACGGTCACGGGATCAGACAGGCTCGAGTTCCTCTTCCTCTGCCTGCGGGGCGCCGCCCATCGTCGAGGTATCGTGCGTCTTGTCGGTGTGGCATTCGAACGTCGAGGTGCCGCCGCGTTTCATCTTCACGACGACGTAGTCGCCGCAGACCGGGCACGGCTCGGGAACCACGCGGTCCCATGACACGAAGTCGCACTTCGGGTAGTTGGCGCAGCCGTAGAACGTGCGCCCCTTGCGCGACTTGCGCTCGACGACCATGCCGCCGTCTTTGGGACAGATCGCGCCGGTGTCTTTGAGGATCGGGCGGGTCGTCTTGCACTCCGGATATCCGGTGCACGAGATGAACTTCCCGAAGCGGCCGGTCTTGATGACCATCGGCCGGCCGCAGGTCGGGCAGATATCATCGGTCGGCTCGTCGCGCTGTTCGAACTTCGGCAGCTTTTCTTCGGCCGCGATCAGTTCGAGGCTGAACTTGTCGTAGAACGTGCGCAACACGGCGACCCAGTCGCCGCCGTCGTCGGCCACGCCGTCAAGGTCGCGCTCCATCTGCGCCGTGAAGCCGGGGTCGACGACGTCCTTGAAATGCTCCGCCAACAAGTCGTTGACCTGAATCCCGATCTCGGTCGGGTGGAACCGGCGTTCGATCTGCTGGACGTAGCCGCGCGCCTGGATCGTTTCGACGATCGAACTGTAGGTCGAGGGGCGGCCGATGCCGTTCTCCTCGAGCACGCGCACCAGCGACGCCTCGGTAAAGCGTGGCGGCGGTTCGGTGAAGTGCTGCTTGGGATCGATGCCCTTGAGGTCGAGCCGTTCGTCGACCGTCAGTTTGGGCAGCAACTGTTTCTTGCCGTCCGTCAGCGCGTCGTCGGCGACAGCCGTGGCGTCGTCGCGGCCTTCTTCATACACCCGGGTGAAGCCGGCGAACTTCAACACGCTGCCGGTCGAGCGGAACGTGTACCGGCCGACGATCATGTCGACGGTCGTCTGGTCGAACACGGCCGGCGCCATCTGCGAGGCGACGAAACGCTCCCAGATCAGGCGGTAGAGCCGCAATTCATCGCGTTTGAGAACGCCGGCCACCGAGTCGGGCGTGCGGAAGACCGACGTCGGGCGGATCGCTTCGTGCGCGTCCTGGACGCCTTCACGCACCTTGAATTGGCGCGGCGCGCCGACGAACTCTTTGCCGTAGCTCGACTCGATGAACTCAACCGCCGCCTCGCGCGCCGAATCCGCGATGCGGGTCGAGTCGGTGCGCATGTAGGTGATCAGACCTTGGGTGCCCTCAGCCGGGCCGAGATCGACGCCTTCATACAGGGCCTGCGCCAGCTGCATCGTCTTGCGGACCCGGAACTTCAGCTTGCGCGAGGCTTCTTGCTGGATCGTCGAGGTCGTGAAGGGCGCGGCGGCATTGCGCCGCGTCTCGCGTTCTTTGACCGACGACACGCGCCACTGCGCATCCCGCACCGCATCGACGATTTCGGCGGCGGTTTTGCCGTCGGTGACTTCGGCCTTGGCCCCGTCGATCTGGAAGAGCTCAGCCGGGAACACCACCGGCGGCGTGCCGTTGGCGCGCTGCTGCGCGAGCCGCGCCGTAATCGACCAGTATTCACGCGGGATAAACGCATTGATCTCGCGCTCGCGGTCGACGATCAGCCGTACGGCGACCGATTGCACGCGCCCGGCCGAGAGCCCGCCGCGGACTTTGGCCCACAGCAGCGGGGAAATCTTATAGCCCACCAGCCGGTCGAGAATCCGCCGCGCCTGCTGGGCGTTCACCCGCGGCATGTCGATGGCGTGCGGGTTCGCAATCGCCGCCAGCGCCGCGTCCTTGGTGATTTCGTGAAGCTCGATCCGCTTGGGATTTTCGAGCTTGAGGATCTCGGCCAGATGCCAAGCGATGGCCTCACCCTCGCGATCGGGGTCGGTCGCCAGGTACACCTCGCTCGCCGATTTCGCCGCCGCCTTGAGCTCCTTGATGATGTCGCCCTTGCCTTTGATCGTGAGGTATTTGGGCGCAAAATCGTGCTCGACGTCCACGCCGAGCGTCGATTTGGGCAGGTCGCGGACGTGCCCAACCGACGCCTTTACAACGTAGCGCGGCGGCAAGAACTTCTTAATGGTTTTGGCTTTCGTCGGCGATTCGACGATGATCAATGGCTTTGCCAAGCTGGACCTCGGATGAGTAAACGCCTTCAGTATAGTCGCCCCGTCAAGCCCAGGCCAAAAAACCAGGCGCCGAGCCCGCGCTTCAACCGCTCGGCCGGTCCGCCGAGTTGCACAAAACGCGAATTCCTTGTAGGATGCATGTAACGATGCGTCGCCCACGCGTGACGCACATCAATCCGCAACAATCGTCCGCGCGGACGAGGAGGTTGAATGGACCCGGAAACGATGGGCATGCCGCCGATGGCAGCACCAGCCCCGAAGAAAGCCCGTAAGAAACGCCGCAAGAAGGCCGCCAAAAAGAAGACGGCCGCCAAAAAGACCGCGGCGCCACGCAAGAAAAAAGCAGCCAAGAAAGCCCGGAAATCGCCGGCCCGCAAGAAGGCTGCAAAGAAAGCCAAGAAGTCCACTCGCAAGAAGGCAGCGAAAAAGTCGGCCAAAAAGTCCGGCGCCAAGAAAAAGACCGCCAAGAAGTCTCGCAAGAAAGCCGCCAAGAAGTCCGGCGGCAAGAAGAAAAAGGCGGCCAAAAAGTCCCGCAAGAAATCCAGCCGCAAGAAAAAGAAGTAACTCCGGCGTCTGGAACATCGGAAAGAGCGACCCTCCGGGTCGCTCTTTTTATGTGCTGAGAAGCGCCGGCCCGTGTGTCAGATCGGGCGCTTTTCCGCCGTGTTCCTCGACCCAGTGACACGCCGCACGATGGCCGTCTTCGTACAGGCTGAACGCCGGCACTTCGACGCGGCAGCGCTCGAACGCGATCGGGCAACGGGTATGGAAACGGCACCCCGACGGCGGGTTGACCGGCGAAGGGATATCGCCGGTGAGGATGATGCGCTTGCGGCGGTGCTCGCTATCGGGGTCGGGGATCGGGATCGCCGAGAGCAGCGCTTGCGTGTAGGGATGCAGCGGGTTGGCGTAGAGGCGGTCGCGGTCGGCGATCTCGATGATCTTGCCGACGTACATCACCGCCACCCGGTTCGAGATGTGCCGCACGACGGAGAGGTCGTGGGCGATGAACAGATAGGTCAGCCCGAGCTGCTTCTGAAGGTCCTGGAGCAGGTTGATGACCTGCGCTTGGATCGATACGTCGAGCGCCGAAACCGGCTCGTCGGCGACGATGAATTTCGGATCCACCGCCAGCGCCCGCGCGATGCCGACCCGTTGGCGCTGTCCGCCCGAGAACTCGTGCGGGTAACGATTCGCGTGATAGGGCTGTAAGCCGACCATTTCGAGCAGCTCTTGCACGCGCCGCTCGGCGTCTTTTCCGGCCGCCAAATGGTGGATCTGCAGCGGCTCCTTGATGATGTCGCCGACCGTCATGCGCGGGTTCAGCGAGGCGTACGGATCCTGGAAAATGATCTGCATCTCTTTGCGCAGCGGCCGCAGTTCGGCGCGGCTGAGATGCGTGATGTCGCGGCCGTCAAACGTGATGCTGCCGGCGGTCGCGTCGGTCAGCCGCAAGATCACCCGGCCGGCGGTCGTCTTGCCGGAACCCGACTCGCCGACGAGCCCCAGCGTCTCGCCCCGGCGGATGTCGAAGTCCACGCCGTCGACGGCCTTGACGTCGCCGACCTTCGCCTGCAGCAGCCCCGCCGTAATCGGAAAGTACTTCTTCAGGTCGCGGACGACGACGAGATCCTCGCTCACGTAACCGCTTCCAGGGCGATTTGGGGCGCGGTCTCGACCGGGAGCGGACGCGTCCCCTCGGTGCGTTCGTCGTAGAGAAAGCAGCGCGCGACGTGACCCTTCCCGAAGTCGTACAACGGCACGGGCTCGGCGCAGATCGGCATCTTGTAGCGGCAGCGCGGCGCGAACGCGCAGCCGGTCGGCATGCGCAACAGGTTCGGCGGCTGGCCCTCGATCGGCACCAGCCGTTCGCCGGTTTCATCGAGCCGCGGGAGCGATTCCAGCAACCCCATCGTGTACGGCATTTTCGGGCGGTTGAAGATGTCGTCGGCGGTACCGTACTCCACCATGTTGCCGGCGTACATGACGAGCACGTTCTTGCACGTTTCGGCGACCACGCCGAGGTCGTGCGTGATCAAGACGATCGCCGACCCCAGCCGCTGCTGCATCTCGTTCATCAGCTCGAGAATCTGGGCTTGAATCGTAACGTCGAGGGCGGTCGTCGGCTCGTCGGCGATCAGGACGGCCGGGTCGCACGACAGCGCCATCGCGATCATCACGCGCTGCCGCATGCCGCCGGAAAACTGGTGCGGGTAGTCGCGGATTCGCTTTTCCGGCAACGGAATCTTGACCAGCCGCAGCATCTCGACGGCCTTGTCCATCGCCTCTTTTTTGGAATACCCGAGGTGCAGCCGCGTCGCTTCGGCGATCTGTTCGCCCACCGTGAGCACCGGGTTGAGCGAGGTCATCGGATCCTGGAAGATCATCGCGATCGCGTGACCGCGAATCTTGCGCATCTCGTCTTCGCTGATCTGGAGCAGATCGCGGCCGTTGAACAGCACCTCGCCGCGCTCGATCTTCCCCGGCGGTTGCGGGATCAGCCGCATGATCGAGAGCGACGTGACCGACTTGCCGGAGCCCGACTCGCCGACGATCCCGAGCGTCGTGCCCGCTTCGACCGAAAAAGAGAGCCCGTTCACCGCGCGAACGAGCCCATCTTCGGTTTTGAATGAGGTAGCCAGGTCCCGGACTTCGAGAACGGGCTGGGCCAAAGCTAGATCCCCGTCAGGGAAACTAACGTCGCGATCACCACGAACGCGATCGCGACGGCTTGGGTCACGCGCGCGATTTGGCCGTCAAAGCCGAGGCGGCCACGGTAGGCGGAGTCGACGCGGCCGCCGATCGTGCCGGAGAGCCCCTCTTGTTTCGTCGTCTGGACCGCCAAGAGGCCGATCAGCGCGATCGCCGCGACGATGAACAACCCGGCCAGCGTGTGCGTCAGCCACGGCGCGTGCATCTGCAGCGGCGACTGGTGCTGGTAGGTCAGGGTCTGACTTTGCAGCATCTGCTGGAGTTGCTGGGGGGTCAGCGTGACGGGGGCGGCACTCGCCTTGGCGAGCGGCGTCGTCGCCGCTAAGAGCGCGGGAAACACGAAAATTGAACTCCTCGAAATCGCGGCAAAATCAGCCTGTCGACTACGCCCCGGCGGCGGGACGAACCTTGTCACGGAGGGCGTTTACCCGCGCCGCGACGTGTTCACCGGTCAGCCCGAACTGCGCGCGTTGTGCTTCGGGCTTGGCATGGTGGACGAGGACGTTGGGGACGCCGATGCGCTCCACCCCCACGGCCAGCCCGCGGTCGCTGAGGAACTCCACCACCGCCGAGCCGAAGCCGCCGGCCAGCGAATGCTCCTCCAACGTGATGAAGCGGGTGTGTGTTTCGGCCAGCTCCAAGAGCAGATTCTCGTCGAGCGGCTTGACGAAGCGCATGTTGACGACCGTCGGCTTGGCATCCTCATCCAGCAGCGCGTACGCATCGAGCGCCGCGTCGACGGTGATCCCCAGCGCCAAGATCGCCACGCTGCGGCCGCGCCGCAGCACCTCCGCGCGGCCCACCACCAGCGGCGCCAGCGGCTCGTCCCAGCGCCCGCTCGAGCTGCCGCGCGGATACCGCATCGCGGCCGGCGTTCCGAGGTCGAGGGCGAGGTCGAGCATCGGGGTGATTTCGGCCTCGTTGCGCGGCGCCATCACGGTCATGTTCGGGAGCGTGCGCAGGTAGGCGATGTCGTAGAGGCCCATGTGCGTCGGGCCGTCGTCGCCGACGAATCCGGCACGGTCGAGCGCGAACACGACCGGCAGATTCTGCACGACCACGTCGTGGACGATCTGATCGTAGGCGCGCTGCAAGAACGTCGAGTAGATCGCGCACACCGGTTTGATGTTGCTGGTCGACGCGCCGGCCGCAAAGCACACCGCGTGCGCCTCGGCGATGCCGACGTCGAAATAGCGCGCCGGGAACGTTTTGGCGAACTTCGCGAGGCCGGTTCCATCCGGCATGGCGGCGGTAATGCCGATCACGCGCTCGTCGCGGGCGGCCGCGACGATCAGCGCGTCGGCGAACGCCTGCGCGAACGTCGGGCGGCCGCTCTTCTTCTCGAGCCGCCCTTCGTCGGGCGAGTAAACGTTCGGTCCGACGCCGTGGAAGGTGCGCGCGTCGCTCTCGGCCGGCTCGAAGCCCTTCCCTTTGACCGTGCGAACGTGCAAGAGAACCGGACCCGGAATGCGCCGCGCGTTGGAGATGATGTCGCACAGCGCGTCGTAATCGTGGCCGTCGATCGGGCCGATGTAGCGGAAGCCCATCTCCTCGAAGATCACCGCGGTCTTGGCTTCGGGCGAAACGAATTTCATCGCCGCCGTTTCGGCCGACGAGAACGCGTGCCGCGCGGTGCCGCCGAACGGGACGTGGCCGAGCACGTCCTTCATCAATTCGCGCGCGTTGGTCGACCACGGTTTGGTGCGCAACACCGATAGGTAGGAGGCGATCGAGCCGACGTTGGGCGCGATCGACATCTCGTTGTCGTTGAGGATCACGATGAAGTTCGTCTTCATCGGCCCGGCGTTGTTGATCGCTTCGTACGCCAAACCGCCGGTCAGCGCACCGTCACCGATGACCGCCACGACCGTTTCTTTTCCGCCGCGCAGATCGCGCGCCGTCGCCATGCCGAGCGCCGCCGAGATCGACGTCGACGCGTGGCCGGCGCCGAACGGGTCGAACGCCGATTCGCTGCGCATCGCGAAGCCCGATACGCCCCCGCCCTGGCGCAACGTGTCGATGCGCTCGGCCCGCCCGGTGAGGAGCTTGTGAACGTACGACTGGTGGCTGACGTCCCAGACGACCTTGTCGGCCCGCATGTCGAGCACGCGGTGCAGCGCCAGCGTGAGTTCGACGACGCCGAGATTCGGCGCGAGGTGGCCGCCGTTGGCGGCGCAGACTTGGATCAGGACGTTGCGGATTTCTTTGGCCAGCTGGTCGATCTCAGCGCGGCTCAGGCCGCTTAGGTCGGCCGGTGTCCCCAGACGTTCGAGCATGGTCCGCCTTTCGACACCCCGAACGCGAAGCCCGTGCAAGGTCCCGTCGGGCTCCCTTCCTCTTCTCCCACTCCACTGCGCGTCCGGCCGCGCGTGTGGACCGATGTTGCGCGGATCTTCTCGACCGTCTGCAACCCGTTTCTGACCTCGCTGCTGCTCTTCATCATCTTGGCCGGCGCTCGCTCGCGCACCAACACCGATTTCTGGGTCCTGCTGGGCAACAG
>DASYOE010000049.1:0-4931 GCA_036008105.1 Candidatus Lustribacter sp.
GAACGAGTTGTTTCGGCGCGGCAAAACGATCGGCGTGGCCGAATCGGTCACCGGTGGGGGCGTGGCGGACAGCATCGTCGCGATGGCGGGCGCGTCGCGAGCGTTTCGCGGTGGCATCGTCGCTTACGACAACGCGGTGAAGCAGTCGCTGCTCGGCGTGCGTGCGGAGACCCTGGACCGATTCGGTGCCGTCAGCGAAGAGACCGCAGTCGAGATGGCGCGCGGCGCACGCGCTGCTTTAGGTGCCGACTTTGCATTAGCGACGACCGGCATTGCCGGTCCCGAGGGTGGCGGCGCCGACAAGCCGGTTGGTCTGGTGTGGTTCGCGCTGGTCGACGACACTGGCGAAGCAACCACGCATCGCGGCACCTTCCCCGGCTCGCGCGCCGACGTGCTCACCCGTGCCACGATGACGGCCCTCAGTCTTATCTGGCGTCGTTTGGAAGGACACCCATGAAACGTCAAAGTCTGCTGGTGGCGGCCGCGAGCGCGCTCGCTGCGCTCGCTGGTCCAGCGACGGCGTTCGCCGCCGGCGATTCGACGTTGGCCGCGCGCGAAGCGCTCTACGGCGAGGTTCCGCTGGCGGAGTTTGCAGCCGGGGGTCAGGCCGCCTATCCGTGGACCTCGCTGCGCGCCGCCGCGAGTGCAATCGCGGCCGGGGACCACGCGCGGGCGACGCCGCTGTTGGTGCGCGTCGCAACGGACGCGCACCTCGAACCGCTGAAGCGGCTCGAAGCGTGGACGGCCTTACGTCAACTCGGTGTGCTGCCGACGGTGAGCGTTGCGGGAAAACTCGAGGGCGTCTTGGTTGACGTCGTCATGACGAGCGGCCGCGACACGCTGGCCGTGTACGCGGACAAATCGGCTGTCTACATCAACCAGTCGGGCCGTTCGATCTCCCTCTTACCGGGAACCGCGCTCGTTCCACAAATCGATGCCGTGCTTGCCGCCGGCCGCGTTTCTCAGCGCAGAATCGGCCCTTGGATGCGTGCGCAGGTGCCGCCGCTTCCGTATTCCGGCGGCGCGCGCCTCGCGATCCTCACCGCCTGGGGGCTATCGTTCGGCCAGGGTCCGATCGATAATCTTGCGCGCGACCCGCGCAGCGCTCAAGCCTTCAACGCCGCGAACGCATTGCTCCAAGCAATAATCGCTCGCGCGAACGCCCCGGCAGCCGGCACGGTCCGCGGTTAGGAAGACAAAAACTCCATCCGCCCGCCTTGACACCGGTGAGAAGAGCCGGTACTATACCGACTAGTCGGTATGGAAACGATATCACCGGGTGTGGGCGACCCCAAGACCTCGGGCAAGACGAAGTTGCTCAACGCGGCCCTGCGCGTCATCCGGACCAAAGGCTACGGTGCGTCCACGGTCGACGATATCTGCCGCGCCGCCGGCGTGAGCAAGGGCAGCTTCTTTCACTACTTTCCGGATAAGGAAGCGCTGGGGATCGCGGCGGCCGAGCACTTCTCGTCGGCAGCGGCGCAATTTTTCGCCGGCGCAGCGTATCGCAGCGAGCCCGATCCCCGCGAGCGCGTGCTCCAGTACGTCGATCAGCGCGCGGCGATGCTGCGCGGGGATTTCGCCGACTTCACGTGCCTCTTGGGGACGATGGTGCAAGAAACGTACGCCACGCACCCGGCGCTCCGCGCAGTCTGCGACGAGCACATTCGTCTGCATGCCGACGATGTCGCGCGCGATATCGAAGCGGCGAAGCGAGCCTACGCTCCCGATGCGCCGTGGACGGCGCAGGGTATGGCGCTTTACACGCAGGCCGTGATTCAGGGCGCGTTCGTCCTCGCCAAAGCGCACGACGACACCACGGTCGGCGTCGAGTGCCTCGCGCACCTGCGCCGCTATCTCGAAACGCAATTCCCCAAACCTACGCACAACTGAAGGAGATCCACCGGTGGCACTGCGACCGAATCTGAATTTCGCCGGAAATGCCGGCGACGTACTCGCGCACTATCACGCCGCACTCGGCGGCGAACTCAGCATCATGCGCTTTGGCGGCTCGCCCGCCGCGGAGTTCGTGCCGGCCGATTGGAGCGACAAAGTGCTCTACGGCCGCCTGGTCACGCCGTTCGGCGAGATCGACGTGATGGACGCGCCGCCCGGGCGTGAGAGCCCAACCGGCGGGAACGTTGCCGTCGCGGTCGACATCGATGACGACGAGCTGGGCGCGCGCATCTTCGCGAAGCTCGCTGAAGGCGGCACCGTGATGATGCCGTTCGAGCAGACGTTCTTCGCGCGCCGGTTCGGCATGACCAGCGACAAGTTCGGCGTGCGCTGGATGGTGAGCGTCGCGCAAACCGACGTTACGCCGGCATGACGCCGAAGCCGGCGTATCCGCCCGGCGTGCCGTGCTGGGTGGATGCGCTCGAACCCGATCCGCGCGGCGCGTCGGCGTTCTATCGCGCGCTGTTCGGGTGGGAATGCGTGGGCCCGGGGCCGATGCCGGGCGGCGGCGAGTATTTCGTCGCGCAATTGCACGGCGACGATGTCGCGGGCATCGCGACGCTGCCGCCGGATGCGCATTCCCAGTGGGCCACGTACGTCGGCGTAGACGACGTCGTGGAGTACGTCAAAGGCGCGCAGGCGGCAGGCGGTACGATCGTCGTGCCGCCGTCAGACGCGCTGCCGGCCGGGCGGTTTGCGGTGATCGCCGCGCCGACCGGCTCGTCGATCGGCCTCTGGGAACCGCGCGAACGCATCGGTGCGCAACGCATCAACCAGCCGCGCGCGTGGGCGCTCAGCGCGCTGCACACGCGCGAGCTCGACAGCGCCGCAGCGTTCTACGCGCGCGTCTTCGGCTGGGTCACCGAACCGATGGGACCCGATACGCTGTTATTCCGGCTTCCCGGTTACGTCGGCGGGCTCGAGCAGCAGCCCGTTCCGCGCGACACCGTTGCGATCGCCGTGCGCGACGAGCGCGCCCCGAACGAGCATTGGGCCGTCGACTTCTGGATCGAAGACACCGAAGCCGCCGTCGCGCGCGCGGCCGGCGCGGGCGGGCGCGTGATCGCGCCGCCCTTCGATCAAATGATGTTCCGGAGCGCCGTGCTCGCCTCACCCGGCGGCGCGGTGTTCTCGATCAGCCAGCTCGTGCCCGAGCGTCTCGCGGCGTTCTGATCAGGCCTCGTAGCCGATCGCGCTGAGCACCCGCTGTGCGGCCAAGCCGTCGGCGAACGTCGGGCAATTGCCGCCGCCGGTGGCGATGCGTTCGGCGAAGTCGTCGAGCAGCGCCATGAAGTGCGGCACGCTATAGAAGACGTTCGCATACTTGGCGTACTTCAGCGGCTTGAGCTCGTACTCGCTCGACTCGTCGCCGTCGACGATGAACAGGCTGAACTCGGTGAGCGCGGGACCGCTCGCGACGGCACTGCGGCCTTCGGCGTGCACCGCGACCGTCGACTGATCCATCGACATCGTGCCGTCGACCATCGTGCGCGCGACGATGCCGCGGCCCAGATCGGAGAGCGCATAGCAGCCGTCGGACACGTCGCTCGGATACGTCGAGCCGTCGGGAGCGTTGCGCACCGGGTTGGCCGTGCGCAGGAAGCCGCACGACGACTGCGCCGGGCCGCCGAGCCACAGTGCGAGATCGACGATGTGCGGCATGAACGCGTTGGCTAAGCCGCCGCCCTTCGTCTTGTCATACCACCACGATGATTTCGGGCGGGCGTTCTCCGCGCGCATCTCGGTGCCGAACCGGCTGACCTCGATCATCCGCACGGCCGGCAGGTGATCGTTGACGATCAGCTCCTTGATCGCTTGGAGTGCCGGGTTGTAGCGATATTCGAACGTCACCGCGTTGGCGATGCCGGCCCGTTGGGCGGCGGCGGTCATCTCCTCGGCGTCGGCGAGGCGAACGCCGAGCGGCTTTTCACACAGCACGTGCTTTCCGGCCGCGATGGCGGTCATCACGGCGCGGTGGTGCTCGAACGGCGGCGAGGCGATCGAGATGACGTCGATCTCCGAACCCATCGCCTCCAGCATCGCGTCGAGCGAGGCGAACGCACGCGGAATCTTCCGTTCGGTCGCCACCTTTTGGGCGTTGTTCGGCGACGCGATGGCCACCGGTTCGAACTGCGGATGCAGCGCGAACCCCGGGGCATGCACGCGACCACCGAAGCCGCTGCCGACGATCCCCACGCGATACGTACTCATGCTGTCTCCTCAATGGTGCGGTCGAGGACGTCGATGGCCCGCGCGAGCTGATCGTCTTCGATGTTCAACGGCGGGGCGAGCGTGATCGACGTGCCGGTGGTGCCGGATTGCAGCAGGATCAACCCGCGTTGCAAACCGGCGCGCACGACGCGGTTCGCGATTTCGGCCGTATCGAACTCGATCGCCCAGAGCATTCCGATCCCGCGTACGTCGATGACGGTTGCGTGCCGGCGCAGACGTTCCAGGCGCTCGCGCAGAGCGGGCTCGCGGTGCGCCACCCCGGCCACGATCGCACCGCGCTCGAACTCGTCGAGCACGGCCAGCGCGGCGGCGCAGGCCAGCGGGTTTCCCGAGAACGTCGCCGTGTGCAATGCCTCGCCGCTGCTCGGCGGCCACGCGCGCATGACCGCCGGGCGGCCGATCGCCGCCGAGAGCGGAACGCCGCCGGCGATCGCCTTCCCCACGCACAGGATGTCCGGCACGACCGCTTCGCGTTCGCAGGCAAACATCGTGCCGGTGCGTCCGTAGCCGGTGTAGATCTCATCGAGGATCAGCACGCAGCCGAATTCATCGCATAGCGCGCGCATGCCGCGCAAGAAGCCGTCGGGCGGGACGATCACGCCGCCGCGGCCCTGGATCGGTTCGAGCACGACCGCACCGATCTGCGCGTCGGCGGCGAGCACCGCGCGCGCCTCGTCGAGTGCGCCGGCAAGCGTGTCGCGCGCACCCGGAAACGCGACGAACGTTGCGCGCTCGTCCACGAG
>DASYOE010000050.1:0-9991 GCA_036008105.1 Candidatus Lustribacter sp.
CTTCATTTCAGGTGGTAGCGCCCTTCAGCGGTTTCGCGTGCCAGCACGCCTTCTTGGCGCAGCTCGTCGAGCATGCGCACCACGTCGCGGCCGTCGGCCGTGCCGATCGCTACCATCAGTTGCTCGAAGTACTTGGGCCCATCCTCGAGCGCGGCGCGCACCGAGGCGAAGCGCGGCCCGGTGTACGACGGCACCTCGGGCAAGCTCAGCTCGAAGCCGCGTTCGCCGCCGAACGGCAGTGTCAGGTCGTAGCCCGATTTCGAACCGACGCGAACGCCCTCCGGGAGTGACGGGTCGAGCGGCGAGACGCGGTAGTTTTCCTCGATATAGACATCATGGTTGGGCTGCAGACGCGTCGCGAACGCCCACTCCATCTGCTCATCGGAGAAGATATCGATGTCGGGATCGACGATGAACACGTTCTTCACGTTCGCCATGCAGGCAAACACCGCCGACATCGCGTTGCGCGCTTCGCCGGCATTGCGCTGGCGAATCGCACAACGCACGTTGTACACGCCACCGGTCGCCGGCGGCGCATAGACGGCCACCGGTTCGCGAATCGCGTTCTCGAGCGCGCGCCACACCAGCGCTTCGGTGCGCAGCGTCGTGAGCTGCGCGGTGTCGGTGCGGCTCAGCATCTTGCCGCTGATGCTCAAGGTTTGGAAGAGTGCGTCGCGGCGGTGCGTGATCGCGGTGACGTGGAAAACCGGGTTGATCTTCACGCCGCCGTAGTAGCCGAGGAACTCGCCGAACGGCCCTTCGGCCTCGATATAGCCTTCGTTCCCGAGATAGCCTTCGATGACGTACTCCGCGTCGGCCGGCACGTGGATGTCGTTGGTGACGCTCTTGACGATCGGCAGCGGGGCATCGCGCAGTTGCGAGATCAGCCCAAGTTCGTCGACCGGGATGCGCATCGTGCCGGCGAAATAGTCGATCGGATGACTGCCGACGACGATGCTCAAGGGCAGGCGTTCGCCGCGCGCCACGGCGGCCTTGTAGATGTTCTTCAAATCGCTGACCGCGACCAGATCGATGGCGGTCTCGTGTGGACCGCGCACCATGCAGCGGCGCACGCCGATGTTGCGCCAACCGGTGGCCGGGTCGATCGAGATGTCGAGCGCAGCCGAGATGTACGGCCCGCCGTCGCGCCCGTGCTGCAGATGCACCGGCAGCTTCGTGACATCGGCGTCTTTGCCGGTGAGGATCACCTCGTGCACCGGTGCCTGCGCGCTGGTCAACTCGACGAGCTCCGGTTTGTTGCGCAGGCGGCGCATGATCTCGGCGAGCAGTTTCTCGGCCGGCACGCCGAACGCGCGCGCCATGCGCGCGCGGCTGCCCAGCACGTTCCCGGTTAGGGCCTGACCATCGGGGCCGGCGTTGGTGAACAGCACCGCGCGCGAATTGCCTTCCAGGATCGCAGCGACGGCGGCGAGGCTGAGCGGCTCGTCATGGCGTTCGAGATCTTCCGGACCCAGCGCTTCGACGAACTTCCGTAAGCGGAAACGTTCGGTGTCGACACCCGCGGCCGCACGCTCTGTACTGATCATGACTTCACCTCCAGCAATTCCCCGGCCGTACGCCATGCATACGGCGCCGCGCCGCGCACGCAATCCGCCAGCAGTTCCGGTTGACTCATGCGCGCACCGCGCCAGGCCACCATTCCATCCGGTCGCACCAGAACGAGGTCGGCGGCGTAGGCCGCGACCGCCGCGGGTTCGGCCGATAAATCGATCACCGTCACCGGAACGTTCCGCGCGCGCAGCGCGCCGGCGATCGGCTCGGGGTCGGCGCCGGCGGCGAAGCGCAACAGGACGAACCCGTTGCCGAAAAGATCGAGCGTCGAGCGGCCGTCGCGCAGCCACGCATGCGGTGCGCGCGCACCGGGCCGCGACTCTTGCACGTAACGCGCGACCTCGAGCGGTGGAGCGACCGTGCCGTCGGGCCAGCAGATCGGGGAATTGTCGTAGCGGTACCCGAGATGGATGCCGAGCGTGTACCATTCGTGGCTCATCGCCTCGGCGTAACGCGGTCCGAGCTCGGCGCGAGTGGCGGCGCCTTCCGGCGT
This sequence comes from Candidatus Lustribacter sp., assembly GCA_036008105.1. Lineage (GTDB taxonomy): Bacteria > Vulcanimicrobiota > Vulcanimicrobiia > Vulcanimicrobiales > Vulcanimicrobiaceae > Lustribacter. Next base: position 2,066 of record DASYOE010000050.1, read on the forward strand.
GTCGTCACACAACGTGGGGTTCTCGCCGGGCGAGAGCATACGCGCGAGATTCGCGCTCGACTCGCGGCCGTTGCGCACGGCCACGGGCCGCCGTTCCGGAGTATAGGACTCCAGCAGTTCCTTGCCGCCCCAGCCGTGCAACACCGCGTCGAGCTTCCACGAAAGATCGACCGCGTCGCCGATCCCGGTATTCATGCCGAAACCGCCGGTCGGCGACATGACGTGGGCGGCATCGCCGGCGATGAACACGCGGCCTTGTGCGTAGCTTTGCGCGACGAGTTCGCGGCGCGTCCACGACGTTACCGACAGGATCTCGAAGTCGAAGTCGACACCGACCGCGCGCCGGATCGCCGCCGCGATGTCTTCGCGCGACAATCCCTCGGGCGGCGTGTTGGTGATCGACATGCGCCAGCGGTCCCAGCCGTTGATCGCGACGATCGTGCACCACATGCCTTCGGGGCTCAGAATGATGAAGCGGTAGGCTTCGCCTTTGTCGTGCAACGACATCAACTGCGGTGCACGGAAAATGATGTTCGTCGTTTGGGAGAGCACGGGCGTGCCTTCCATGCCGCCCGCGATCGCTTTCGCGACGCGGCTGCCGGCGCCGTCGCAGCCGACCAAGTATTGCGTCTCGATCTCCAGCGTCCGGTCCGACGCGAGGTCGGTGGCTTGCACCGTGACGCCGCCGGCATGCTGCTCGAAACCGGTGACCTGATGACGGTACCGCACGTCGACGGTGGGGAACGAGCGCGCCCACTTGCTCAGGATCGGATCGAACATGTCTTGAGGGCAGCGCTCGCGCTTTTGCGGACTCTGTTCGGGCGCCTTGCTCTGACGCATCGATGGGAAGCGCTCGCGGCTCAGCTCGTAACCCACCAGGCTCGTCACGTACACGTTGTCTTGCGCGAGGTCGCGGTTGTAGGCGCTCGACTCGACGTCGCCCACAAGTCCCCAGCGACGGCAGAACTCCATCGTGCGGACGCCGACCATATCCATCCGCGGTTGTTCGATCGTGCCGTCGCTCCGCTCGAGGATCGTCACCACATTGCCGCGCGACGCCAAGTCGCCGGCCAGCGCGAGGCCTACCGGGCCTGCGCCGACGATGAGGATGGGAGTTGATTCGGAACGGTTGCCGGTCACGCTAGCCCTTTCGCCTTGCAAATAATACTATACTTCTATAATATGGGAGCGTGAACCGCGCCGCCGTGACCCGCGTCGAGCCGGAAGACGAGCTGACACCGCTTGAGGACAGCCTCGACTTTCTCATCCGCGATACGCGGCGTCTGCTGCTCAAGCGCATCGAAGCGTGCCTCGCGCAGTATGAGATTCCGCTGGGCGCCTGGTTTCCGCTGCGGATCCTCTACGAAGAAGACGGAATCACACAGCGCGAACTCAGCCGACGGCTCGGTTACCTCGACGCTGCCGCGGGCGCGATCGTGGAGGTCATGGAAAAGCTCGGGCTCGTACGGCGCAAGCGCAACGCCCTCGATCGCCGCAAAATCAACGTGTTCCTCACGCCCAGCGGCCGCCGCATCGGGCGGTTTACCGTGCACCACATGCACGAGATCAACGAAGAGATCATCGCCGGCTTCAGTAAACGCGACGCCGAAACGCTACGCCGCCTCCTGCACTGCGCCCACGAAAACCTCAGCTTAGGATGACAGAGAACGGTCGATCGCTAGGAGCAGCTCCATGAGGTGGCGGCGGTCGGCGGTTGAGACGTGGCGGAGTTTTTCTTCGATTTTGCGGTGATGGATCGGGGCGGCGGTCTGCATGAGGCGCACGCCCTTCGGTGTTAGTTTTACGACGACGCTGCGCGCGTCGCGCGGGTTTTTCGTGCGCTTGACGAGACCGTCGCGCTCGAGGCGGCGCACCATTTGCGCGACGCTGGCGTGCGTGGTGTGAACGTAGAGCCGGATCTCGTTTTGGGTGAGCATATAGTCGGGACCGGCGGCGTAGAGCGTGATCAGATGGTTGTAGCTGCCGGAATTCAAACCGAGCTCGGCCAGCCATCCGTTCGCTTCGTCGTTGATGCGCTGCGCGAGCGCGCGAATTGCGAAGAACACGCGGGTCGAATCGCGGTTGTATTCATCGGGAAACTGCTCTTCGAGCGGCCTGACCATCGCGTCCGTCAGGGCCAGGATCCTCGGATCGGGCATCGCCCGCGAGTTCGCCGGAGCGGTGGGGTCGTCCGCCCCAGGAAAACTCTGGAACCATAGGAAAATTCCCACGCCCCTTGAGGAGAAGCGCATGGCCACGCAACTGAAACAAAACCCCGCGACCGCGACGCTACGGTCGCGCTACATCGTTGCCAACGGAGTTCGCACGCACTACACCGAGGCCGGTGACAACGGGCCGGTGATCGTCGCGCTGCACGGCGGTGGTGCCGGATCCGGCGGCAACGCCGGCATGGGCGGCATACTGCCGGAACTCGCGCCGAACTTCCGCGTGATCGCGATCGACAGCGTCGGCGGCTTCGGCGACACCGATACGAGCGCGCCCACGCCGTACGGCGTGCAGAGCCGCGTCGACCATCTCGAAGCGGTCGTCGATGCGCTCGGCATCGACAAGTTCATCATCATGGGTAACTCGCAAGGTGCCTGGGTCGCGGCGAAGTACGCGATCCTTCATCCCGATCGCATCATAAAGATGGTGCTGATCGCGAGCGGCACGATCGGCGGCGCGATGGGCATCCCGGAAGAGCCGACGCCGGCGCTCAAGGCGCTGCTGGGCTACGATTACACGCCCGAAGGCATGCGCAAGATGCTCGAAAATCTGGTCGTCGACCAGTCCAAGGTCACGCCCGAACTGATCGACGCGCGCTTCAAAGCCTCGATGCGCCCGGGCGCAAAGGAAGCGTTGGCCGCCTTCGCCGCCGGACACCGGTATCTGCAAACCGAGATCATGCGCCCCAACTTCGATATGACCACTTCGCTGCCGGCGATCACCAAACACATCCCGACCATCTTCCTGTGGGGCAAACAGGATCAGATGTGTCCGGTCCCGGTCGGCCATCAGCTCGAGAAGCTGCTGCCGGACGTGAAGTGGCACTTCATCGAGGGTGCCGGTCATCAAGTGCAGACCGACCAGCCTGAGCTGCTGGGGCAGATCATCACGGAGTTCGCAAATGGGTGAAATACTCGGTCTGGGCCTGAGCCACTACCCGGGTCCCGTCGCGCCGGCCAAGCACTGGTCGCGTATGATCGAGCGCAACATGGAAGTTGGCCGGATCGCGGCGGACCTGTTCCACGACAAGAGCCGCTGGCCGGCGCCGATGCTCGCCGAGTGGAGCGACGACGAGGGCCTGGCGGCGGCCGAGGAACACCGCCGGCGCCTCCTCGCCGGGTACAAGGTGATGACCGAGGCGCTGCACGCGTTCAAGCCGGATCTCGTGCTCATCTGGGGCGACGATCAGTTCGAGAACTACAAGAAAGATTGCGTCCCGGCGTTTGCGGTCGGCATCTTCGACGAGGTCATCTCGCGGCCGTTCGGCGGCGGCGCGATCTTCAAGACGCAAGAGAACGTGTGGGGCTTACCGCCCGACACGGAGCTCACGATTCGCGGCCACAAGAAAGCCGCGTCCGATCTCACGCGCTACCTCATCGAGCATCAGTTCGATATGGCCTACTCGCTCGAAGTCCGTCACAAGAGCGGCTTGGCGCACTCGATCAACAACACGATCCTCTACCTCGATTACGAGCAGCACGGCGCAGGCTGGACGTATCCGATCCTGCCGGTGTTCGTGAACTGCTACGGCAGCGATCTCCTCAAGGGCGCGGCGAAGATGGAAGGCGAGGGCGAGGAAGTGCTCTCACCGCCGGCTCCCACGCCGCGGCGCTGCTTCGACCTCGGCCGCAACATCGCGCGCTTCTTCGCCGAGAGCAAATACCGGGTCGCGCTCATCGGCTCGTCGAGCTGGTCGCACGGCTCGCTCACGAAGAAGCACGGCCGGCTCTATCCCGACCTGCCGGCCGACGAGCGCCGCCATGAAGAATTGAAGAACGGCAACTTCAAGAACTGGGGCGACATCACCGAAGCCGAGATCGACGACAGCGGTCAGCACGAATTGCTGAACTGGATCGCCTTGGCCGGCGCGATGACGGAGCTGAACCGCAAGGTCGACGTGATCGACTTCGTGCCGAGCTACATCTTCAACTCGTCGAAGTGCTTCGCGCTCTTTCCGCCGCCCGGCGTGAAGCTGACCGGCGAGCGCGAGTTAGCGGCTTCTTCCCCGGCCTGACCCGCAGTCGACGATCGTATCAGGGCCGGCGAGCGGCGGCGGTAGCGTGCTTTGCCGTAGGCCGTGATCGGCGGCGCGGTCGTACGCGACTTGATCGGCGTTGATGCGCGCGCCGGCCGCCTCGCCGTGCCGCTGCGCGAGCGCGGTATAGTCGTTTGCCGATTGCGCCGAAAAAACGGGCTGGGCATTGAGCGCGTCGACGGACGCCTCCGCCGTTCGCACGTGCCCTAACTCGTGCCAGAGCGTCGCCTGGTAGAGGCGGCGCATCGCGTTTTCGTCGGCGGCTGTCTCGTGATCCCAGGAAAACGCGGTCATCTCGATGCGGACGTTTTGCAACTGCACGAGCAAGCGGCCGCTGTAGCCGTTGCCGCCGCTGTCGTCCGTTTGTTCCGAACGCCAGGCGCTTTCGATGCGCGTCAAACCCGCTTCACCGGCCGACTGCAGGCCGATACCCAGACATGAGCGCAGCTCCGTCCGCGACCAGACGATCGGCACGGTGAGATCCCCCACGAGCACCGCGCCGGAGACGTTCGGATCGGCGCAGAGCGCGAACGTCAGCAGCGTGCACGTTATCACGGCGTCCGGTGAAAGGCGTAACTCGTGAGGTGCTCCGCCGACGTAATCACGATGCGCTCGATGCTCATCGGACTCGCGGCAAAAATCTTGCGGTGAACCAGCCGGCCATCGGTACGGTATTCGACGAGAATCCCGGTCGTTCCCGAAGGACCGATCGTCACGATTTCACCGTGACGCGTCCAAACGGACTTCTCGCCTTCGAGTTCGCGCCGGCCCCCCTGCAAGCGCGGTTCGGCAGCAAGCCGGTCGTCGATCTCCGCGCGAAGTTCCGCAAACGTCATGCCGACGCGTTTCTGACGCCGCGCGGAATTGCCGTTTGCTAACGCTGCCAGGTGTTCAAGAGGCCAAGCGACCTCAGCGCAGCCGATAGCACCCCGCCGGATCGATGGAAAACGTGCGCGAGCCGAACGCGATTTCGCGCAAACGGTGATCCCAATACGCGAGCGCGCGCACGACGACGGGCACGGCCACGGCGATGAGCGCGCGGGCGCGCGACGAAATCGAAACGACGTCGCGCTGCCACTGCGGGTGATCGGAAGGAAGTTCCGGCAGGCCGCTCGCTTCCGCATCGATCGGCGGCAACGCCGGCACGAGCGCCGGCGGGTAGACGAGTGCCGGATCGACCGGAACGGTCGCCGTCGTTTCGTTCAAGCCAGGGACCGCCGCATGCGTTCGATGGCGGCGATGTGCAGCTGCGAGACGCGTTGCGGCGAAACGTGCATGTCGTCGCTGAGCGCGCGCAGCGGCCGTTCGGCGAAGTAGTGCGCGACGACCACCGCGCGCTGGCGGTGCGGTAAGGCGGCGATTGCGGCCCGGACGCGCACGCGTTCGCCGCGTGCGATCACCGCTTCGGCCGGATCTTCGCCGCCGCTGGGAGCGCAGCCCGATGCGGGCGGCAGCGGCGCGTCGAGCGAGAGCGGCGAGCCGCGATGGGCGTCGGTGCGGGCGCGCGCGAGCGTGGGAAAGTGCGCCGCCAGATCCGCGTCGCTGGGGAGTGCGCCGCGCTCCACCGCCAGCGCGTAGCGCTCGCGTTCGGCCAGGCGGATCACCCGTCGCACGCGTTCGCTGACCGGGTCGAGCCGGCGAATGCCGTTGAGCATCGCCCCGAGGGCGACGCGCCGCGCATACTGCTCCAGCGACGGCCCGAGCGTCGGATCGAATGCGTCGACGGCGCGAATGACGCCGACGCAGCCGTCGCCGATCAGGTCGTCCAGATCGGCCCCCGGCACCAGCCGCACGATGCGGCGCGCGATTCGCCGCACCAGCGGCACGAGCCGGCGAATCGCTTCTTCGCGATCCTCGTTCACTTTTGGGGCCGGGCGAACAGCGCGTCGGCGAACGCCCCGAGCGCAACCTCGCCGACCGGCCCGAGGCCCGCTGCGAGCGGCTTGAGCACCTCGCGAAATACGATCGCCTCGAGCGTTCGCGTCGCCGCCGCGCGCGCGTCGTCCGCGGGCGCAAGGGGCGCGATCTGCGATCGGCTGCCGTCCATCTCGGGACGATTACAGCAAACGCAGATTGCCGAAGTTATGCCGCCGTTATATCAGACGGTCACGATCATATCGGCGGCCGGGAACGCGTGGGGCAGAAAGCCGTATTTCGCCGAGGCGTCGATGGTCGGTTGAATCTGCCGCACGTCGATGGTCTCACCCAGATAGAGCCGCCCCATCAGACGCAGCGTGTCGCGCTCGGTGCGCGTCACGGCTTCCATCACCGGCTCCATCTCGTTTTGATGCGCGCTCACGTAGCGCGCGGTCGCCGCGATCGCGCCGGCAAATCGTCGCGCGACGAGCGGATTCGCCGCCAGCCAGTCGCGCCGGGCCGCCCAGCCCGAGACCATGATCGACCGCCCGAGCGCCTCGTAGGGGCGCCCCAGCACCCGCGTATCGTGCTGCGCCACCGCCGAGTACAGCTCGCTCATCACGGCCCCGTCAATGCGCTTCACTTGGAGCGCGGTCAGCATGTTGGCCGGCGCGACCTCGACGTAGTTGACCGCTTTGATATCGCCGCCGTTTTTTGCGATCCATTCCAGCAGCGACGCGTGCTGCAGGTCGCGCAGCGTCGACACGGCGATCGTCTTGCCGGCTAAATCGCGCGCGTTCCGGATCGGCGAGTCCCGGAGCACGGCGAGCGTCGTGTTCGACGAGCCGGCAATCGCCAACGTGCTCGGCGCGAAGAGCGCGATCGGCACGCCGTGGGCATGCGCATCGGCGATCGACCCGATATTCGTGACCGCGACGTCGAGCGCGCCGCCGACGAGCGCGGCCGTCATCGCGCCCCCGTTATTGGCCGAGATGATGTCGGCGCTGAACCCGGCCGCGGTGAAGAAACCGGTCGCGTCCGCGATATAACCTTCGGAGAGCGTCCACCCGTGCGAGGAGCCGACCTTGAGCGGCGTGAGGGTTTGCGCGCGCACCGGCGCGGTTTGGGCGGCCAGCCCGGCCACGGTCACGAGCATCGTCGAACGCCGCACCGTACCGGACTTCCGCCGCGGTTCGCCGAAAATCATCGTCGTGCTGACACAAGCGCAGAACGACCGCGTAACCCGGGTCGGTCCCGGCACCCCGATGGGCGAGGTCTTTCGCCGCTACTGGCTGCCGGTCGCGCAGCCCGCACAAATCGCCGAACCCGATAGTCCGCCGATTCGCCTGCGCGTTCTCGGCGAAGACTTGATCGCGTTCCGCGCGACCGACGGCCGCGTCGGCGTTGTGAGCGCGTACTGTCCGCATCGGCGCGCGCCGATGTTCTTCGGCCGCAACGAAGAATGCGGCCTGCGCTGCGTCTATCACGGCTGGAAATTCGACGTGACCGGTGCGTGCGTCGACATGCCGTCGGAGCCGCCCGACAGTTTGTTCAAGAGCAAGGTCCGCATCGAAGCGTACCCGACCTATGAGGCCGGCAACGTGATCTGGATCTACATGGGTCCGAGCGAGCAGCAGCCGCCGTATCCCGACTACGAATGGATGCGCGCGCCGGCCACCCACTTGTTCGTCTCGCGCACGCACGAGGAGTGCAACTGGCTGCAGGCGCTGGAAGGCGGTTTGGATACCGCCCATTCGTCGTTCTTACACAACCACAATATCGGCGACCGCACGCAGCTGCGCAACGCC
>DASYOE010000051.1:0-3893 GCA_036008105.1 Candidatus Lustribacter sp.
CTTCGCGAGCGACGCGCGTGACCTCGCCGGCGAACCCGTTGAGCTGATCGACCATCGTATTGATCGTGTCTTTGAGCTCGAGAATTTCGCCGCGCACCGTAACCGTGATCTTACGCGAGAGGTCGCCGTTCGCAACGGCGGTCGTGACCTCCGCGATGTTCCGGACTTGGTTCGTCAGGTTACCGGCCATCGAGTTGACCGAGTCGGTCAAGTCTTTCCACGTACCGGCGACGCCTTGCACCTGCGCTTGTCCGCCGAGTTTACCTTCGGAGCCCACCTCGCGCGCGACGCGCGTCACCTCGAACGCGAACGCGTTGAGCTGGTCGACCATCGTGTTGATCGTCTTGCTGGAGCGGAGGAACTCGCCTTTGAGCGGCCGGCCGTCGACCTCGAGCACCATCTGCTGCGAGAGGTCACCGCGCGCGACCGAACCCAGCACGCGGCTCGTTTCGGCGATCGGGTGGGTGAGGTCGTCGATGAGCTCATTGACCGAGGTCACATAGTTCGACCAGGCCCCGCCCCCGGACACCAGCGACGCCCGCTGGGCGATCCGGCCCTCGCGCCCGACCACATTCGAGATCCGCTGGAACTCCTCGAGCAGGCGCGCGTTCTGGCTGACGAGGTCGTTGAATGCCTCCGCGACGTCGCCGTCCACGCCCGGCTTGGCGGTGGCCAAGCGGATCGTGAAGTCGCCCTTCGCGACCGCTCGGAGCGCGGAGAGCAGCTCGCGCTGGCCGCCCTCTCCGGTCTGGCCATTTTTTTGCCCGTTCTTTTGCCCGTTTTTGCCGTTCGAACGGCCGTTGGTCCCGTTGGATCGAGTCTTGGCGGCTACCGTGGCACTCATTCGCAGCTCCCGGATACGGCAAGGGCCGGCCGGTCGGAACCGGCGGGCTTCAGGCTAGGTTGCTTGCGAGGTTCCCCCGCAGGCGAGGCGCTAAACATTCGCTGCATCCGGGCTAGGTTTACTGGCGGCCAAGCGAGGGTAAGGCAAGCCAAACGTGAGGGCCCATCGTCGACTTATGACAGCCTCTGAACCAGAGCGCTTAGCCATGGGGCTGCGCTTCTTGTCGTCGGCTAGCAAGGCGCTCGCGTCGAGCTTCGACTATGCCTTCACCCTCAAGCGCGTCGCCGAGCTCGCGGTCCCGATGTTTGCGGCGGGCCTCGCGGTCGAACTCGACGAGTTCGGGACGCGGACCGTGGCCTTTACGAGCGGACCGGCCAGCACCGCCGCGCGCGTGACCCCCTTCCCCCTCGTCGCCCGCGACCGCACCGTGGGGGCCCTGTGCATCGTCAACCATCGCGGCATGCCCGTGCTCGACGATTTCCACCGCGAACTCTTCGAGGAACTGGCGGTCCGGATCGCCGTCGCCATCGACAGCGCCCAGATCTACGCCCGCGAGCACCACGTCGCCGATACGCTGCAGCGGGCGTTGCTACCGGAGAAGCTACCGGCGCACGATTTCGTGCGCTTCGACGCCGCCTACATCCCGGCGACCGAAGAAGCGATCGTCGGCGGCGACTGGTACGACGCGTTCACGCTGCCCGACGGCCGCATCGCGCTCTCGATCGGCGACGTCGCCGGTCACGGGCTGCCGGCCGCGATCGTCATGGGCGAGGTGCGCCAAGCCTTCCGCGCCGCGGCGCTCAACCCGACGTCGCCCTCGGTCGTGCTCGAACGCGCCAACACGATCGTGAACCTGCGGCAGAACCCGATCATGGTCACCGCGATTTTCGGCATCATCGATCCCGCCACCGCAACGATCACGTATGCCGCGGCCGGTCACCCGGCGCCGGTGATGGCGCTGCCGTGCATGCTGGTCGAACGGTTGCCGAGCGGCGGCATACCGCTGGGCATAGCGGACTCGATCGATGCAACGGACTGGTCGTTCACGATCCCGCCGGGCGCGTACCTCGCGCTCTACACCGACGGCCTGATCGAACATTCCAAAGACGTGCTCGAAGGCGAAGAGCAATTAGTTGAAGCGATGCGCGCGGAGATCAGCGACCTGTGCGATGCGCCGGCGCTCTCGCTCATGCGGCGCGTGTTCGGCGAGCGCAAGAACAGCGACGATGCGGCCGCGCTGTTCGTTGCGACGAGCGACGAACCGAAACCGGACTTCCGGTTCGACTTCTCGGCGATTCCGATGGCCGTGCCGATCGTGCGGCGCACGCTCATGCGATTCGTGACGCGGATCGGCCTCGACGAAGATCGCGCCTACGCTTTGATCACCGCCGTCGGCGAAGCGATGGCCAACGCGGTCGAGCATGCCTATCCCGAACGTCCGGGCATCGTGCGCTTGCGCGTCGCGAATACGGGCAGCGCGCTGCACGCGACGATCGAGGACGACGGCCGCTGGAAGCAGGCCCAAAAGCGTGACGAACGCGGCCGCGGGCTACCGTTGATGCGCGCGCTGATGGACGGCGTGGAGATTCGCACGAATCAGTCCCATACGACGATCAGCCTCACGCTGGCCTGGAACGGCGTCACGGAGACCCCCGCGGGGCCCGCGGAGGTCGCCTAAAACTCACCCCGCGCGTACGCGAACGCGCTGAGCACCGCCAGCGCCACCGTTTCGGTGCGCAAGATGCGCGCGCCGAGCGAGATCGCGGTCGCGCCGGTCGCCACGGCGCGCTCGACTTCGCTCGCCGAAAATCCGCCCTCGGGCCCGATCACGAACAGCACCGACGCAACGCGCGGCGCATCAATCTCGAACACCTCACGCAGCGGGCGCACGTCGGCCAGCTCCCACGGTACGTACACACGATCGTACTCGCCGAACGTCGCGAGCAACGCATCCCAGTCCGCGATCGGAACGATGGCGGGGATGACGGTGCGGCCCGACTGCTGCGCGGCCGTCTTCGCGATGCGCTGCCAGCGTTCGACCTTGTGCTCGCCCGTGCGCTCGCCCGTGACGCGGTCCGAACGCAGCGGAACGATCGCGGCGGCTCCCAGCTCGGTCGCCTTCTCGACGATCAGGTCCATCTTCTGACCCTTGGGAATCGCTTGCGCCACCACGATCCGGACCGCCGATTCGCGCGTGCCGCGCTCGATCGCCTCCTCGAGCCTCGCGCGAACGCCGCTCGCATGCACGTCGATCGCGGCCGCAAACGCACTGCCGGCAGAATCGATCACGTGGACGCGCTCGCCGCTGCGGCCGCGCAGCACGGTGACAATCTTGCGCGCGTCGTCAGGCGCGAACGAAACCGTTTCGCCGAGCACGTGCACGCCTTCGACGAAAAAGCGATCGCGCGGCGACGCCATGCCTATTCGGCTTTGAACGCTTCTTTGACGCGATCGAAGAACGAACGGTCGCTGTCTTCGTCGGCACCGGCGCGCGCGAATTCCTCGAGGAGCTCGCGCTCGCGCTTGCCGAGTTTTTGCGGTACGACGATGCGGACGTTCACGATATGGTCGCCGCGCACGCCGCCGCGCACGGCCGGCATGCCGTGGCCGCGCAGCCGGAACGTCGCACCGGTCTGGGTGCCGGCCGGAATCTGCAGCGTGTGGTCGCCATCGAGTGCGGTCACGCGAATCTCGCTGCCGAGGGCGGCGGTGGGGAACGAGATCGGCACCTCGGCGAAGATGTTGAGGCCGTCGCGCTTGAACGTCTCGTGCTTGCGCACCGACATGTAGACGTAGAGATCGCCGTCGGGCCCGTTGCGCAAACCCGCCTCGCCGCTGCCGCTCAAGCGGATGCGGCTGCCGTCGTCGACGCCGGCCGGAATCTTGACCGTCAGCGTCTTGTCGTCTTCCATGCGGCCGCGTCCGCGGCACACGTGGCACGGCGACTGCACGACTTGGCCGTCACCGTTGCACTTGCCGCAGGTCGTCTGCGTGACGAACTGTCCGAGCGGCGTCTGACGCACCGCACGCGCGATGCCGGTTCCGCCGC
>DASYOE010000052.1:0-4103 GCA_036008105.1 Candidatus Lustribacter sp.
GCCGTACCAGCCGCCGCCGCGCACGTGACACACCGCGTACACACCGCTGCGCTCGAGCCAGGCGATGCGCGTCGTGCTGAAGCCGGGCGAGATCACGAACGCGTAAGCGCCGTAGCCTTCCAAGTAGGTCGGATGCGAACCGTCGAGCTTGAGCCCTTTGCGATACACGAGCGAGAGCGGGACGAGCGTTCCGTCGGCGCTCGGCGCCTGCACTTCGGCCGACGTATAGGCTGACGCGTCGACGGGCGACGGCGGTTTGAGGTCGGTCTTCGTTACGGCGAGCGTGCCGCTGCTGCGATAGTAGAGGAGCGTGTGCGTCCAGCCGGTGAGCCCGAACGTCGTACCGGTAACGCGCGGATCGACCGCCATGATGTCGATCGATCCGGCGAACGGCATGGCGATCTCGCGTGCGGGCCCCCTCACGTTGCCGTCGGCATCGAGCGGCAGGCGCGCGATGTGGCCGAAGCCGCCGATGCGCGACCGTACGTAGAGCCCGTCGGCCGCCACCGCAACCTGCTCGATCACGGCTTGTGACGGCGCAACGATGGTCTTCGCGTGCGCAACATCCGGCGCGGCGAGCGAGGTCGCCAGAACTTTGTAATTCGATGCGTCCTTGTGGGTGAGCAGATAGATCGTCGATCCGCGCACGTCGACCCCGGTCACGTCGTCCGCGACATCGACGATCTTCTTCCACGGCGCGTTGGCATCCACGACCGTCGCCGCCGGCGCGGCATAGACCGCCATCTCGTTCTGCACGCCGTTTTGGACGACCGATAACGCGTAGGTTGAGGCCGGCGTCGTCACGATCGCATCGAAGCCGGTCGGCACCACCGGGACTGCCGGTGAGACGCCGAAACCGCCGACCGCGACGTCGGTCTCGGGATCGGTACCTAATACGTGCAGAAAGGTACGGACCTTTTGTTCTTTGTCGGTCGCCGGCTCGCCCGGGGCGAGCTTATTTTCGCGCAGGTAGTAGAACGATGTGTTGTCGATCCGCCAGCTCGACACACCGTCGCGCGCCCGCGTGATCGCGTCGGGGAGAATGCGGCCGTTCGCCGTTTCGATGACGTGCAACACCGACTCTTCGGAGCCGCCTTCGGAGATGCCGTAAGCGACGTACGCGCCGTCGTAGGACGGGGCGAAATAATCCACCGTGTAATGCTTGGCCGTATCCGATGTCAACCGGCTCGGATCGATCAGGACGCGCTCGGCGCCGCCCGAAGCCGGCCGCACGTAGACTTTCGGCAAGTTCTCGCCGGGCTTTTGTTTGTTGTAGAAGTACCAGTCGCCGACGCGCTGCAGGTCGCTGACGATGACGCCCGCGTTGTCGAGCTGTTTGATCCGCGCGTACAACCGCGTGCGCGCCGGATCGAGGCGCGTCAGGATCGTGCGCGTGTAGGCGTTTTGCGTGCGAAAGAACGCTTGCACGTCCGGCCGCTTGAGGTCTTCGAAATAGCGGTACCGGTCGGTGACGGTCGTCCCGAACAGGTGCTGGATCACCGGCCGCACCGCGGGCGGGGCCGGCGGCACCGGCAGCGACGCCGGCGCGGCCGCGACGGCCGCCAGCGCGCCGGCCGCGGCGAGGGAGCGGAAGGCCGCAAAACGCTTCATCATATATGCGCGTTTACGCCGCCGGCGCCGCGAGGTCATGTGCAACGGGGCAGGCGCTCGACGCTAGAGATTTTTTCGTCCGGGTAAGAGCGTCGGCATGATGAGAAACACATCGCGCACCGCGGCCCTTGCGGCCGCCCTTCTCCTGGCCGGCGCTCCGGCGCTGGCCTCCGCCGACGACGTGACGGACGCGGCGGCAGTCGACACGGTAACGGCACCGATCCAGGTCAACAACGTCCAATTCACGGCGGAGAATACCGCCGACGGAAGCTACGGACCGGCAGCGGCCGAGATCGCCTACACGAACGCGAGTTCGCAACCGGCCACCGAGGTTGTCTTCGCGGTCACCACTCCCGACGGCAACATGGTCGATATGTACGACGACGTCGGCACGTTCTCGCCGGGCGTCACGATCGACCACACGTTCCCGGCCCTGGAAGCCGCCGACGCGAGTCAGGTCTCCGTCGCCCAGGTTACCTTTGCCGACGGTAGCGTCTGGCTGAACCCCGGCCTCGCCTCCGCTCCGGCAGCCACCGACGACTCGGGCTCATAGCGGCCCGCGCCCGCTGGGCACGCTCGTGCCCGGCGGGCGTTCGATGCGTTCCAGAAACGGTGCGAGAAATTTTCCGGTCGCACCGCGCCGGTACATAGCAGCGAAGCGCATCTCCAACCTCGGCACGATCGAGACGTAGTGCACGCCGCGAATCTTGAGGTCGCGCGACGACGATGACATCAGCGCGACACCCAACCCCGCCGATACCAAGCCGAGCAGGATGCGCCACTCGCTGCTCTCCTGCACGATGCGGGGCCGGAAGCCGGCGCGCAAACACGCGGCCAGCGCTTGATCGCGCAGCGTCTCGCCCACGATCGTCGGCGCCGGCATGACGAAATCTTCATTTGCGAGCTCGTTCAATGCGACTTGACGCCGCGTTGCCAAACGGTGACCGTCCGGGACCGCGACGGTCATCGCTTCTTCGGCAATCGGAACGATCGCGAGATCGCGATCCTCGTCGCCTGTGGTGTAGTGCACGAAACCGACGTCGAGCGCGCCGCTGATCAGGGCGTCCATCTGATCGCCCGACCACATCTCGTGTAGCTCGATCTTGATGTTCGGCCGCTCGCGGCGCACGCGCCGGACGGTCTGCGCGATCGGGATGAACGGGAAGATGCGGGTGAACCCAACCGCGAGCCGCGCGCTGGCCACCTCGCCGGCCAGTTGGGCCGACCGTTTCGTGGCGTCGGCCGCATCGAGGGCGCGCCGCGCTTGTTCTTCGACGACGCGACCGACCTCGGTGAGGACGATCCCGCGCGTCGTCCGGATGAACAGCTGCGCGTTGAACTCGGCCTCGAGCTTTTGGATCTGGGTCGTGAGCGCGGGCTGGGCGATCGAGAGGGTCTCGGCCGCCTTGGTGAAGCTGCCTTGCTCGGCGATCTCAACGAAGTAGCGCAGCTGCCGGAGTTCCATTAGGAGCACCTTACTCCTTAGAGGACCATGAGGCCTGTCATACATTTTTAGTATGGCTGGATGCTTTCTGGATATTTTACACAGATTATGTTGCGTGGGATTATCCTGACATGAAAAATACAACCTCCCTCGCCGCCGTCGCGGCCGCGCTCTTGCTGGCCACTGCGCCCGCGCTGGCCTCCGCCGCCGAGACGGGGCCGATTCATATCGACTCCTTCCAAATCACCAACCAGTCGCTGTCGGAACACAACGTCGTCCCGGTCGGAGCGACGATCGCGTTCACAAACACCAACGACTCGCCGGCAACC
This sequence comes from Candidatus Lustribacter sp., assembly GCA_036008105.1. Classification (GTDB taxonomy): domain Bacteria; phylum Vulcanimicrobiota; class Vulcanimicrobiia; order Vulcanimicrobiales; family Vulcanimicrobiaceae; genus Lustribacter. The sequence continues at coordinate 3,385 of DASYOE010000052.1, forward strand.
GACGTCGTGCTCGCACTGCAGTCCGACGGCGCCGTCGTCGACCAAGTCGAGGAGACCGGCTCCTTCGCCAAGGGCATCGCGATCAAACACTACTTCGGCACCGACGTCACCGATCAAGCGACGAAAGTCGCGGTCGTGAAGGCCACGTTTGCTGACGGCAGCGTCTGGGTGAACCCTGACCTCGCGGTCGAACCGGTCGTTCCGGCCGACCTGAGCGCGTCGAACTAAGCTTCGACCGCTGGTCGCAGTTGCACCGGCGAAAGCCGGCGCGCGACGACGAGATACGCTGCCGCCCCGAGCAACGGCATTACGCTCACATCGATGAGCGCCGTCTCGGGGCCGTAGCGCGTTACCGCGACACCGACGACCGTCACCAGCACGGAGCCGGCGCCGAACGCGACGCCGTTGATCAAGCCCAGCGCCATGCCGAGATTGCGCGGCAACAGCGACTGAACGATGACGACGCCGGGCGCGTTTTGCACGGCCAGCAGCACGCTGCCGAGCAGTAGTAGCGGCACGGACGCGACTGCGGGCGCGAAGAAAAATCCGAGCAGACACGGGACGGCCGCGACCAGCGCGCACACCGATGCGGTGACCGAACCGAGCCGGTCGCCGAGATAGCCGCCGAGATACATGCCGATGATGCCGACCAACAGGAAAGCGGTCACGAGTTGACCGGCTTCGACGATCGAGCCGCCGCGCGCGGTGAGCAAGTTGGG
>DASYOE010000053.1:0-2713 GCA_036008105.1 Candidatus Lustribacter sp.
GAACGCGAAGAAGTCCAGAGCTACCCCGTCGTCGGCGCCGAAACGCTTGCCGCGATCCCCGCCCTGGCCGAAATCGCCGCCCTCGTTCGCGCCACCCGCGAGTGGTTCGATGGCCGCGGCTACCCCGCCGGCACCGTCCACGAAGAGATCCCGCTCGAAAGCCGGATAGTCGCGCTGACCGATGCCTTCCACACGATGACGCTGCCCCGGCCCTACCGCACGCTGCGCTCCACCAACGAAGCGATGGAGCAGATCCTCGCCGGCAGCGGCACGCAGTTCGACCCGGAGCTGGTGACCGCGTTCACCGCCATGCTCGGCCATCGCGGCCGCATCGCGCAGACCGCCTAACACCGCACCGCCATGATGGACAAAGCCACGGAAATCTGGCTAGCGTCATCGCTAGCCGACGGCGACGCGTCTCTCGTCGACGGACTGGTCACGATGGTCCGCGTGCGCGACCCGATCACGGCCTCGCACCTCGATGCGGTCGGCCTCCTGTCGAAGCGCCTCGCGCAGGCCCTCGACCTCGAAGAGGTCAGCATCGCGCGCATCGTCACCGCGGCCCGCCTGGCCGACATCGGCAAGAGTTCGATCTCGCTCCACATCCTCGAGAAGCCCGGCGCGCTCGACGACGCCGAGTGGGAGCAGATCCGCCGCCATCCGGACTACGGCTCCACCATCGTGGCCGGCTTCCCGCAGCTCGAACGCTACCGCGCGATCGTGCGCTCGCACCACGAGCGCGTCGACGGCCGCGGCTACCCCGACGGCCTGCTCGGCACCGAGATCCCCTACGAGTCGCGGATCATCGCCGTCGCCGACGCCTTCCACGCCATGACCGTGTCGCGCCCCTACTCCCGCGTACGCACGCCGGCTCAGGCGCTGGCCGAACTGATGAACTGCAGCGGCACCCAGTTCGAGCCCGAGTACGTCGAGGCGTTCATCCGGACGATGGGCTATCGCTCGCGCGGCGTACGCTCGGCCTAACGATGATGGATACGCTGTGGACGGGAACCCACGTGGGACTGCGCGAGCGCCAAGACGCGGCGATCTCCGCGCTGTGCGCGATGAGCGCGGTCCTCAACCCGGCCGCCGCGGCGCATAGCGACGCGACCGCTCTGCTCGCCGCCCGCATGGCGAGCACGCTGGGCGTCGACGAAGCCACGATCTTCCGGGTCGAGCGCATCGGCCGCGTTCACGACATCGGCCTCAACGGCGTCGATCCGCTGATCAGTGAGAAGCGTGATCCGCTGACCGAACGCGAATTCGAGACCCTGCGCCTGCACGCCGAGCGCGGAGCCGCGATCCTCGCAGCCACGCCCGCGCTGGCGGAGTGGGCGCCGATCGTGCGCTCGCACCACGAGCGCTTCGACGGCACCGGCTACCCCGACGGCCTCCTCGGTGCCGAGATCCCACTCGAAAGCCGCATCATCGCCGTCGCCGATGCCTTCCAGGCGATGACGACGCCGCACCGCTGGCGCGCGATGATCGCGCCCTTCGCCGCCGTGCAAGAACTGCTCCGCAACGCCGGTACCCAATTCGATCCCGACGTGGTGGAAGCGCTTACGACGACCTTGAGCGTCCGGCGCGCCGGCTCGGCGGCGCAATCGGCTTAACCGGCCGCGAACCGTCCCGCGGATTTCGCCAGCTCGGCGAGTAGGTCCATCAGGTTCTTGTCGGTCTCTTGCGGCTTCGGATTGCGCGGCTCGCGCAGCAGTGCCCGGATGCGGCGCGCTTCCGATTTCGCCCGTTCGTCGTCGCGCAAGAACTCGGTGAGATGATCGCTGAGGCTCATCGGCTTGCCTTCGCGCTTGTGTAAGCGGGCCTCGAAGCGATCGGCGATGCGGTAGATGTCGAAGACCGCGTCCGAGAGGCCTTCGAGGCGCGGGTCGTACGGCCGGTAGAAGTGCTTGCGCTCGCGATCCCGGAAGATTAGGTAGCACAGGTCGCCGTAGGTCTCGATGCTCACGATCGCAACGCCGGCAAACGGCGCTTCGAGTGGGAGCGCGCCGAGCTGCTGGAAGGCCCGGTCGCGCGCTTCGAGCGGCGGTACTTTACCCGCGGCCAGTCGCGCACCGTACGCCGCGCGTTCGTCCTGAATCTCTTTGACGCGTTTCGCGAGCGCCGCGTTGCCCGGCCGCGCGAGAAATTTCTCTTGATGCTTTCCCGACTGGCGCTCGGCGCGTTGATTTTCGTCAACCTTCGCGAGCGCGCGGCGCTGCAGACCGTCGAGCTCTTCGTCGTCATGTTCTTTGCGGCGACGCAACGAGCGCGCGTCGTTGAGATCGGCTGACGCACTAACGGTCGCCTGATACATTTTGCCGGCCGACCCGAAGCTCAGCAGGTTGGCCATGAAGCCCGGTTTGAGCGCCTTCTTTTTATCGAGCAGCTTCGGGTAGCGGCGACCGTAGGCTTGGAGCGCTTTCTCCCACTTGCTCTGACGTTCGTCGATCACGGCTTGCGCCGTCGCGATCTCGGCTTGCAGCAACTCGCGGCGGCGGCGGAAGTCGGCCGTGATTTCATCTTCGGCGGCTTGCGCTTCCGCGCGCTCGAAACGTTCGCGCGCTCCCTCGAACTGCGCGATGACGCGCGCGTCTTCGGCGAAGTCGGGGATCACGGCGCCGCTGGCCGTCACGGTCGGACCGGATGGCTTCGCGGGTTCCTGTTTGGCGGGTTCCGCCGCTGCTGGTGCCGGCGCCGGCGCTAGGGGTTCTTC
>DASYOE010000054.1:0-5953 GCA_036008105.1 Candidatus Lustribacter sp.
CACGGCGGTGGCATATTCGGGCTGTTTGACCGAATCGGTCAGCCCGGCGATCGTGGACGGGACGCCGATGCGCACCGGCAACCCGAAAATTTCCGCAGCTGTCGTTTCGATGCCGCGCAGATGCGCGCCGCCGCCGGTGATGACGATCTCGCTGAGCACCTGATCGCGCGGCAGATGTTCGACGATGTTGCTCTTGGCCAAGCGGAACATCTCGAGCACGCGCGGCAGCACGATCGCCCGCAGCTGCGCCGAGGTGACCTCGCGCGTGCTGCGGCCGTCCAGCGTCTTGACGTGAAAGGTCTGCTCGGCTTCATCCGGGCGAGTGAGGCCCGAACCGTAGGTCCGCTTGACGATTTCCGCCTCGGCCCCCGTCGTCTTCAGGCCCAGCGCGATGTCGTTGGTGAGGATGTTGCCGCCGACCGGAATCGTAGCGCTGTGAATCACGCCGCCGCCGGCAAAGACCGCGATGTCGGTCGTGCCGCCGCCGATGTCGAGCAACACGCAGCCGACGTGTTTTTCTTCCGAGAGCAGCGCCGCGGCCGACGACGCGAGCGGCTCGAACACGATGCCGGCCGGTTCGAGCCCCGCCCGATGCACGCACTTGAGCACGTTGGCGATGAACGTCGTGCCGCCGGTGATGATGTGGGTGTCGACTTCGAGCCGGCTGCCCGACATGCCGAGCGGATCGGTGACGCCGTCTTGACCGTCGATCGTGTAATGGCGCGGCAACGCGTGAATGATCTGGCGGTCGGCCGCGAGGTTGATGATCTTGGATGCATCGACGACGCGCTTGACGTCGGGCGCGATGACCTCGCGGTCGTCGCCCGAAACGGCGACCACCCCGCGGTTATTGGTCGACTGGATGTGCTCGCCGGTGACCCCGATGTAGACGTGCGAAATATGAACGCCCGCCATGCGTTCGGCCTTTTCGGTCGCCGCCTCGATCGCCCGGATCGTCTCCTCGAGGTCCGTGACGACGCCCTTGCGCATCCCGGTCGAGGGGGCTTCCCCGATGCCGATAATCTCCAGGCCGTCGGGACCGGAGGCGGCGATGACGGCACACGTTTTCGTCGTGCCGATGTCCAGCCCAGCGATGATCTCGCCGCGTGCCAAGTTAGGAGCCGCCTTTCACGTTAGCCACTATATATTGTGGGTGGGCGGCGCAGTCCCTACAAGGTCTATGGAAATTCGACGACCGGGGTGGCCGGGGCGCGGAGGTCGATGACCCGCAATGGGCGCCCTCCCGCGCTGCGCCGGATCGGTTCGACCAGCACCAGTTTGGCCGGCAAATCGGCATCCGAACCGAACTTCAGCAGCACCCCGTGGCTGTCGACGGCCTCGAGCCCGCCGAAGCTATCCCGGCGCACGACCCGCACCGGGATATGCTCGCCGACCGCCTTCGCATCGGCGAGGAGACGATCGATGCCCGGCGCCGTCAACGTCGCTCCGGGCGCGACGGCCGGCCCGGTGCCGACGTCGACCAACGGCAACAGCGCCGACGCGCACCCGGTCTGGAGAACGCTCGCCGTCGCGTCGATCGTCACCGTGCCGCTCGACGAGTTCACGCATCCCGTCGGCCGGCGCAGCGTCACGTCGAGCGAAACGGCCGGCGCGGGAAACTGCGCGCGGTGCACGTCCGCCGTCGCGACGTAGGGAATCGCATCGATGCGCCGGCTGATCGCGCCGGTGTTCAGCAGCCAAATATTCGCGGCGGGATCGATCTGCGCCGCGGCGAGCACCGCGCTCTTCGACACCGGTCCGGCGGGGACGTTCGCCGTTACGCTGCGCACGCGCAGTTGCGGCGCGTTGGCGATCGCAACGCCGAGCCCGGTCGCGGCGCACGCCACCAGCACCGCGAACACCCAGAACGTCCGCACGCGCCCGAACAACGACGGCTTGGTGCGGCGGCTCAGCGCCTTGGCGCGCGCGCTTGCGCTCACGTGAGCACGTACCGCTCGATCGCTTCCGCGACGCCGTCGTGCGCGACGTCGCCCACGACCGCATCCGCTTGCGCGAAGAGTTCCGGCGGACCGGAACCCATCGCCACGCCGATCCCCGCGGCCTTGAGTAACGGCACGTCGTTCCACGCATCGCCGACCGCCAGCGTCTGCTCGAGCGTCGCGCCGTACTGCTGCGCCACGAAGGCGAGCGCTTCGCCCTTGTTCACGTCGGGCGAGAGCACTTCGACGAAATCGACGTGACTGCGCGTGAGGTACGCGCGGTCGCCGAGCAACGGCTTGAGCGCCGCCAAATGTTGCTCGGACGGTCCGGGATCGTCGACCAGCACGATCTTGATCGACGGCCGGTCGGCGAAAGCGGCGCGCAACGACGGCACGACCGTCGGTTCGACCTTAGCTAGATTCGTATAGCGCTGCGAAAAGCGGTTGATCTCTTGCACGTAGAGCTGGTCGCCGGAATAGCATTGGGCGTGGACGTGATGTTCTTCCGCCCAGTCGAGCACCTTGCGCGTCACCGCTTGGTCCACGTCGGTTTCGCGCAGTACGGCGCCGGTTGCGACCTCGAAGATCGCCGCGCCTTGATAACAGACGACCGCGCCCGTGATGCCGAGCGTCTGCGCGAACGGCTTCGTCGCCGCGAACATGCGGCCGGTGACGATCGTGATCTCGGTGCCGCGTTCGCGGGCGCGGGCGATGGTTTCGCGCACCCGCGGCGAGATCGTAAGGTTCGGCCCGACGAGCGTGCCATCGAGGTCCAGCGCGACGAGCCGGATCCGGGTCGTAATCATCGGAAGGACGTATTCGCTAACGGTTCTCGATTCGCATGCGAGCCGTGCGCGCGTGCGCCGGCAGTCCTTCGAAGTCGGCCAATGCGGCCAGCGTCTCGGCATCCGCCGCCATCCGCTGCGCGCTGTTTTCGACGACCGACATCGTGCGGTAGTAGTCGGCGGTGCGCAACCCCGACGCGAAGCGGCTCGCGCCCGACGTCGGCAGCGTGTGGTTGGTGCCGGCGACATAGTCGCCCGCCGCCACCGGGGTGTGGTCGCCGATAAAGATCGCCCCGGCGCGCCGCACGCGCGGCACGAGACTCCACGGATCGGCGATCTGCAAGGAAAGATGTTCGGGCGCGAAACGCTCGATCACCTCGAGCACCTGCGCCTCGCTCGCCGCGTGGATCAACCACGTCCGTTCGGCCAACACGCGCTCCACGATTTCGCCGCGGCCCGTTTCGCGCGCGAAGTCGCCGCGCAGCAGGGCCGCCACCGCCTCGAGGATCGCCCGGTCGCGCGACACCGCCGCGACGCGTGCCAACGGATCGTGTTCGGCCTGCGCGATCAGTTCGCCGGCGACGAACTCCGGCCGCGCCTGCGCGTCGCACACGACCAAAACCTCGGACGGCCCGGCCAAACCGTCGATGCCGCAGAGCCCGAAGACCTGGCGTTTCGCCTCGGTCACGTACACGTTGCCCGGACCGACGATCTTGTCGACCCGCGCGATGGACGCGGTGCCGAACGCCAGCGCACCGACCGCTTGCGCGCCGCCGGCGGCGTAGAGCTCGTCGACCTCGCACAGGCTGCACGCATACAGGATCGCCGGGTTGATCGAGCCGTCGCGCTGCGGCGGTGTCGTCACCACGACCCGGTCCACGCCCGCGACCTTGGCCGGTACCACCGTCATAAGCACGGTCGACGGCAGCGACGCGCTGCCGCCGGGCACGTACGCGCCGACGCGGTGCAGCGGTCGCGACAGAAACGCGTACTCGCTCATGTCGGCGGTGTGGTAGCGGATCTCGGCCGGCGTTTGACGCGCATGGTAGTCGGCAATGCGCTCGCGCGCGAGTTCGAGACCGGCGGCGATCGGCTCGGGAACCAGGCGGCGCGCGTTCTTGCGGGCCGGGATCTCGCGGCGCAAGGTCGCCGGCGTCGCGGCCGGATCGTCGAAACGTTGCGTCAGCTCGATGACGGCCGCATCGCCCCGCTCGCGCACGTCGTCGAGGATCGCGCTCACGCGTTCGCGGACCTCGCGCGGCGCGTCCCAACCGCCGGCGTAGAGCGGCGCGAGCGCGCGCTCGTCGCCGGCGTCAGCGACGATCATGCCTTGACGGTGCCGTCCAAGCGCGAGAGCAATCCGATCAGTTCGTCGTATTTCGTGCGAAAGCGCACCGGGTTCACGACAAAGCGCGCCGTGCTCGGCGCGATCTCGTCAACGATCACCATGTCGTGTTCACGCAGCGTGTTTCCGGTTGCGACGAGGTCGACGATCAGATCGGCGAGTCCGACGACCGGACTCAGTTCGACCGAACCATGCAGCGGAATCAGTTCGACCGGCAGATCGCGCTCGGCAAAGTAGGCTTCGGCCGAACGCGCAAACTTCGTCGCCACGCGCAGGAACGTCGGCAACGGCGCGCCTTCGTGATAACGATCGATACGGCGCGCCGCGACGCACAAACGGCAATAGCCGAAGCCGAGATCGGTGAGCTCGCTGACCGTGCGGTCGGTTTCCCAAAGCACGTCCTTGCCGACGATTCCGCAATCGGCCGCGCCGAACTCGACGTACGCCGGCACGTCCGAGGGCCGCAAGAACAGCAGCTGCGTGCCATCCGACGTGACGACCGCGAGTTTTCGCCCCACGTCATCGGGCACGTCGATGCCGGCGTTGCGCAAACAAGCCGCCGAGTCTTCATAGAGTGCGCCCTTCGGCACGGCGATCGTCAACATCAGAGCGCTTCCGTCTTGCGCGGCGTGCTGGTCTTGGGCAACTTCTTCTCGGGCGCCGGCGTGACGCGCACCTCACGAATCTCGCCGTCCTCGGCGATCACGATTCGCGGGATCCCGTGTTCGCGCGCTTCGGCGATCAAGGCGGCTTCGTTCCTGCCGCTCGAGGCGTAGCGCACGGTGTTGCCGGCCGCGCGCTCGCGGCTGGCTACGACGTCGGCTCCGCTGACCAGCACGTCGACCCGGTGTTTCCGGCGCGTGATGTGCTTGCCGCGGCGCTCCAGCGCGATCAGCATGCGTTCGACGCCGGCGCTCCAGCCGACGGCCGGCACTTTGTAGCCGAACTTCGGCAGCAGCGAATCGTAACGGCCGCCACCGCACAGAGGGAAGCCGATCTCGGGCAGATAGCCCTCGAAGATGAAGCCGGTATAGTAATCGAGATCGCGCAAGAGCGCAAAGTCGACCGAAACGCGGTCACCGTATCCGAGCGCCGCCGAGCGTATCAGCAATGTTTCTAAACGATCGAGCGCGGCTTGGCTGTCTTTGGTCTTACAGATTTTGCGAGCTTTACCGATGCCCTCGCGGCCGCCGCGGCGCAGCGCGAATTCGACTAAGACCGGCTTGTCGAGCGTGCGCAACCCGACGATGTTGCGCTCTTTCATCATCGTCTTCGCCAACGGGACATCGCTGCCGGAGAGGCCGACGCCATCCAAAATTCCGTCGACGACGCGCGAGTCGTTGATGTCGTAGGTGGCGTCCTTCATCCCGATCTCATCGCACGCTTCGATCGCCATGAAGAGCGTCTCCGCATCGGCGTCGACCCCGGGCGAACCGATGAGCTCGACGCCGGCCTGCGTGAACTCGCGCATCCGGCCCTCTTGCGGCTGCTCGTAATAGCGAAAGGCGGTGGCCACGTATGAGAGCCGCAGCGGCAACGGCGCTTCGCGCATCCGTGTCGACACCAAGCGTGCGATCGGCGTGGTCAATTCCGGGCGCAAGGCCAGCATCGTCGCGCGGCGGTCGTTGAACTGGAACGACAGCTCGGTCAACTCGTTGCCGAGGCCCTTCTCGATCACGTCGAAGCGCTCGAACGTCGGCGTCTGCACTTCCTCATACGACCAGCGGCCGAACACCGCGCGGAGCACCTGTTCGATGTTGCGCTTGCGCGCCAGCTCGTGCGGCAGCCAGTCGCGAACGCCTTGCGGCAGCTTCATGGCTGCGGGTATCCGATGCGGACGTTACCCGGGCCGACGATGCGCTCGAGTTCGGACTTCACGTACG
>DASYOE010000055.1:0-8177 GCA_036008105.1 Candidatus Lustribacter sp.
CAACTTGCCGCCGAAGCGGCGATGGTCGACGCGCTGGTCGTCGCGATGGAAGTGAAGGGCACGATGCACGGCCCCTATTACGTCCCCGACCGGCACACGCTCTATGCCGCGCAGGTGCTCACGCAGCAGCTGTATCCGAAAGTGATGCACACGCTGCGCGATCTCGCCGGCGGCGGCATGATCATGCAGCCGTCGTCGTATCGCGACTTCGAGAATCCCGAGATCGCCGCGATGGTCGACGCCACGCAGCAGTCGCCGGTGAGCGGCGCCTTCGACAAGGTGAAATTCTACAAGCTCGCTTGGGACGCGGTCGGCTCTGAGTTCGGCTCACGACATACCCAGTACGAGATGTTTTACGCCGGTGCGACCTTTGTCACAAAAGGCCACTCGTACCGCACGTACGACTGGGCGCGCGCGACGGCGCTCGTCGACGCGATGCTCCGTTCCTATGACCTGCCGGCCGAGGTACCTTTAGTTGCCGCGCGGTAATCCAACCGCGATGACACCCCGCCGGCCGACCGTATCGAAGCCGCAGCTGCTCGTCGACGGCAGCGACGGCGCGTTTCGCTCCTTCATCCACGATTTTCTCGCCTTCTCCGCCATCGTCAGCGACATCCGCGCCGGTTTCGGCGAGCGCCTCGGCATGACGGGAATCGGCTACACCACCCTCATCTCGATCGCGTATTTGCAAGGGCGGTCGGGGATCGGGGTCAACGCCATCGCGGAGCATCTCCATCTGTCGGGCGCGTTCATCACGACCGAAGTGGCAAAGCTCGTGCGCGCGGGATTAGTGCACAAGGGCGTGAACGCGAAAGACAAACGGCGCGTGCTGCTCACCGTGACGCCGGCCGGGCGCAAGCTGCTCAACGACCTCGTCGTCGTGCAAGCGCCGGTCAACGATGCGCTCTTCGATTGTCTGAGCGCAGCGGAGTTCGCGCAACTGCGCAACATGCTCGCGCGCCTCGTTCCGTGCGGTGTGCGGTCTCTGTCGCTCTTGTCCTATCTCACCGAGAACCAGGAAGACGAAGCCGGCGCCTAAAGCGGCGCTTCACGGCTGGCCGGCGCGCCCCGCGACCTTGCGGATGCCGCGCGCGCTCATGCCGAGATCGGCTTCGATCAGCGTTCCCGAGGTGACCGACGCGTCGGCCGAGGCGAGGAAGAGATACGGGCCGACGTAATCGTCGGGCGTCGGGAAGAAATCGAGCGGGTAGGCGCTGCGCATCGCGTCGGGGTCGACGTTGGCCATCAACGGCGTGGCGGCGAGCCCGAGCGCTTCGGGGCCGCGCAGATCGGTCGCCATGCCGGCCGGGCAGACGCCGTTGACGCGCACGAACGGTGCGAGCTCGTAGGCGAGCTCGCGCACCAGACCGATGCCGGCATGTTTGGAACTCGTGTACAGCGGACCACCGCCGCCGGCACGCAGCGCGGCGATCGAAAGCGTCAGCACGATCGCCCCGCGGCTCGCGACCAAACTCGGCGCGGCGGCCTTCGCCCCGAGCAGCGCGCCCTTGACGTTCACCCCGAAGACTTCGTCGAACGCGGCGTCGATGCGATCGGGCGGCAGGTCGAGCAGCGTGACGTTCCCGTCCCAGATCGCGGCGTTGGCGATGTAGACGTCGAGGCGCCCGAAGCGCTCGAGCGCCGCCGCTACCGCGGCCTCGTGCGCGGCCAGATCGCGCACGTCGCCGTCGGTCGTCACGACGGCGTCGCCGAGGTGCTCGCGCAGCTCGCGATTCTTCGCGGCCGACCGGTCGAGCACGCTGACCGTCGCACCCTCCGCGACGAAGCGCTCGACGAGGGCGCGGCCCAATCCCGAGCCGCCGCCGGTCAGATAGATCACGCGTTGGTCGAACCGGCCCATCAGAAGAACACGCTCAAGTTGTGGCCGGGCACCGTCGTCGCATCGAGCACGATCGTGCGGTTCACGATCTGCCAGCCGTGCACGTCATGCGGACGCAGATCGTCCTCGCGCGAGGCCACGAAGATCTGCACGTCGGCGTCATGCCGCGTGCGGTACAAGAGCAAATTGCTCGCCGCGCGCACCAAGCTGTGCTCGCGTTCGGTGACGCGCACGTTCGTCACCAGCCGGCGCGTACGCGACGGCGGTTCTTCCGCCCACGCGCGGCCGGTTGCCAAGCGGCGCACGCGCTGGTGCAAATGCTCCCACGTCTCTTCAAACATCGGCAGATCCCCCGGGCCGCCGACGGTGAGCTTACGGTCGTGCCGGTCGCGGTTCGTTTGCGCCGGCATCCAATAGCGGATATCGGGCGCGCATAAGTCGAGCCACTCATCGAAGCGGCGTTCGTCGAGCAGCGCCGCTTCGGCAAACAGAAAGTTCTGCACGTTCACGTAGCGCGCGACCTCGGCGGCACCTTCGGGCAGATGCATCACGCGCGCAACCGTGACTCGTCGCGCAGCGGGGCGCGCGCGGCGCGCCGGCGTTCCGCTTCTTCATCCGCCGGCGACGTGATCAGCTCGTACCAGCGCTCGTACATGCCGCGCGCCGCGTTCTCGCAGAACACGTGCCGCACGACACCGGGAACCTCGTCGGTCTCGATCGGATCGCCGTGCAATCCCATCTGCACGTTGAACGGCGTCCGTCGCGTCACGTAGCCGCGCAGATTGCGCTGGATCTGGATCCAGTTCTCGGAATCATCTTGTTCGAGCAAGCCGCTCGGGCCGAAGCTGCGCGCTCCGCCGATGCGAACGGCATCGACGACGTCGGGCGGAGCGTCCGCCTCGACCGCGATGTACGACCACACGTCGGTGAGGTGCGGGCCGCGCGGATGCCAGATGCGGATCAAACCCGGCCCGGCCAGCGTGGCGAAGTTGGGGAAGACTTGCCCGTGCCCGCTCGTGCGCGCCGCTTGCAGCGTTCCAAGCCGGGCTTGCACGGCGGGAAACTCTTCGAGCTGCTGGCGCCAGGCGGCATCTTCGGTCCACGCGCGGCGTTCGGGTTCGGTGAACCAGAACGAACCGAAGCCGTGCCCGTACGAGCTCGAGACTTGATACCCCGGGGTCTTGTTGAACGCGCGCTCGATCGGCGGATCGTCCGCGCGCTTCATCGCCGCGATCGCCGACGCGTGCGTGATCGGGAAGTGGTAGAAGTCGCTGGTGAACTGTTCGACCGGAAACTTCCAATTGCACGGGACCGTCCACTTGGACACGCCCGGAATCAGCTTCATGCCGGCGGGCGAGCGGTCCAGCATGCCGTCGAGCCACCACGCCAGCGGGCCGAGGTAGGTGCGCAGCGGCGGCGCAGCGGGATTCCACGTCGCGAAGATCAGACCGTGATACGTCTCGAGCTGCGCGACGGCGCGCGCACCCCAGTCGGCGAGCTGCAACTCGTCGCCGTAGCCGTCGTGCGCGTGCGGCACGCCGATGAGCGCGCCGGCCGTGTCGTACGACCAGCCGTGATACGAACACGTAAACGCCTTCGCGTTGCCGAGATCGTAGGGGCAGATGCGCATGCCGCGATGCCGGCACACGTTGAGCCAGGCACGGATCGAGCCGTCCGCTTGCCGCACCACGAGCACCGGATCTTCGGCCATATAGGTCGCGAAGTAGTCGTTGGGCGCGGCGAGCTGGCTCTCGTGACCGAGGAAGAGCCACGAGCGCGCGAACACGCGCTCGAGCTCCAGCTCGTAGATGTCGGCATCGTAGTAGATGCGCGGATCGACCAACCCGCGCTCGACGTCGACCAGCCCGGCGAGCTCGGCGGCGTTCACGGCGAAAGCAGTTCCTGATCGCGGCCGACCGCGCCGGCCGCCGCCGCAAATTCGATCGGGCGCTCGGAGAGATGCGGAACCGGACCGTAGGTCGCCACCTCGGTACCGCGCTCGTCGTGAATCGTGCGCACCGTTTGGCGCGCTTGCATGTGCGGATGCGCGACGATCGCATCGATGGCCAAGATCGGCCCGGCCGGCACACCCGCTTGCGCGAGCACTCGTTCGAGTTCGGCCAGCGAGAGCGTTTGCGTCCACCGCGCGATCTCGTCGTCGAGCACCGCCATGTTCGCCACGCGCACGGCATTGTTCTCGAAACGCGGATCGTTCGCGAGTTCCGGTTGCCCCATCGCCGCCGCCAAGCGGCGAAAGATGCCCTCACCGTTCCCGGCGATCGCAATCCAGCGCTCGTCGGCCGTCGCATACACGTTGCTCGGCGCCGCGGTCGTCAGCCGGTTGCCGCTGCGGTTCGTCACTTTGCCGGCGTGCACGTACTCGGACAGCGCGCTCTCGAGCATGCTGAACGCGCTCTCGACCAATGAAATGTCGATCGTCTCACCGACGCCGTCGCGATCGCGCGCGTGCAGCGCCGCGACCGCCGCGAGCGCGGCGTTGAGGCCGGCCAGTTCGTCGGCGATGCTGATGCCCATGCGCATCGGCGGTCCGTCGGGCTCGCCGGTCAGATGCCGGAAGCCGCCCATCGATTCGGCAATCGCGCCGTAGCCCGGTTGCGCCGACATCGGACCGTCCTGGCCGTAACCGCTAATAGAGAGGTAGATCAGTGCCGGCTTCTCGCCGCGGAGCGATGCGGCGTCGAGGCCGTACGTCGCCAGCCAGCCGGGACGAAAGTTTTCGACGATGATGTCGACGTCGAGCGCGAGCCGGCGAACCGCCGCCGCATCCGCTTCACGCCGCAAGTCGAACGCGAGCAACCGTTTCCCGCGGTTGTGCGACTTGAACCAGTACGATGTGCCGTCGGGCGCGAGGGTGCCCCACGTGCGCAGCTGATCGCCGCCGGGCGGCTCGACCTTCCATACGGTCGCGCCGAGATCGGCGAGGTGCCGCGTCGCGGATGGACCCGCGATCGTGCTGCCGAGCTCGAGCACCCGGATGCCGTCAAGGCATGCGGGCAGCCGCCGGGCGTTTACTTCGGGCGCCAATTATGGGCGTACGCGCCCCAGTCCATGAAGCCGCCGCTCTTGCCGCGCGGAGCGTTCGGGTCGATCGGCGCGATCATGCCCTCGGGGCATTCTTCCCAGGTCGTCACCTCGAGATTGTTCCCATCCTGATCGCGGAAATACACCGACACCGCGCTCACGTTGACGTGCCGCCGGGGGCCCGAGAACGGGATGCCTTCGCGTTTGAGGTGCGCGGCGAAATTCGCGACGCCTTCGGGCGTCGTCTGCCACGCGAAGTGCGGGTTCATGTTGCGGCCCTCCGGATTCGTGTGATCCGGATAGCTGATCCCGTCTTCTTGTTCGACGAGTTCGATCAACGTTGCGCCGATGTGATAGAAGATGTGGCGCAGACGCTTCTTCGCGCGGTCTTCATCGGTGTAGCCGGCGCGAAACAGCTCGACCGCGCCGAGGATCTGCTTGTAGAACTCTCCGGCGCGTTCGGGATCGGGCGTCGGAAGACCGAAATGGTCGCAGCACTTCAGCCCGAACGGGTTGAGCTGCGGCTCGTGGCGCTGCTTGAACCCGTAGTAGGTGGGGCGATCCAGGACGTCCATCTCGCAAGCCTCCGATCGGCGTTTCTGTGGCACCGAAGCTTCGCCCCGGACAACCCCGAATCCGCGTGAAAAGATGCATTTCGACGTTCCGTTCCCGCCCGACCCGAATCCGCGCAAACCGCGTCTCGTCACCCCGCCGGGCAGTTGGGACGCGCACTTTCACGTCTACGGGCCGCCGCATCTCTTTCCGTATGCGGAGCACCGCGGGTTTACACCGGCGGCGTCGCCGATCGAACACTGGCTGAGCGTGTCGGCGGCGCTCGGCATCGAACGCGGCGTGCTCGTCACGCCGGGCATCCACGGTTCCGATCCGGCCGTCACGCTCGATGCGATCGTGAAGGCGGATGGCCGGATCCGCGGCTTCATTCGCGCCGACGCGAGCGTCACCACGGATGACGTGAAGCGGCTGCACCGCGCCGGAATTCGCGGCGTGCGTTTTCCGTTCGCGAAAGAACTCGGCCGCACGTTCGATGCAAACCTCATGCAGACCGTCGTGCCGCGCATCGCTGCGCGCCAATGGATCGCCGAATTTCAAATCGACGACGACACGCTCGAGCGTCATGCCGACGCGATCGGCAACGTCCCGCTGCCGACGCTCATCGACGGCTTCGCCGGCATCGAACCGGGACGCGGATTGGATCAGCCGGCGCTGCGCACGCTGCTCGACCTCTTGGACCGGCCGCACGTCTACCTCAAACTCATGAGCGCCGACCGCGAGCTGCACAAAGGCCAGCGCTACGAGGACATCGTCGCGCTCGCGCGTACGATCGTCGAACGCGCGCCCGGCCGCATCGTCTGGGGCTCGGATTGGCCGCACTCCTATCTCTTCGAAGCCAACGCCGTGCCCAACGACGGCGACTTGATCGATATGCTCCTCGACTTCATTCCCGACGCGGGCGTCCGCAAGAACGTGCTCGCCGACAACCCCGCCCGGCTGTTTGACTTCTAGTCCGCAACGACGAATCGCACCGTCGAATATAGCGCACGCCGAACGGCAGTAATCGTGCCCCGCCTCGCGAAGCCGCCGGAAGATTATTTCTCGAGGAGCGCGCGATATGGACAAAACGATTCGGCTACGCGTTGACGGCAGCGTCCACGAGGTTCACGCCGATCCCGACATGCCGTTGCTGTACGCGCTGCGGGACGATATCGGCTTGGAGAATCCGCGCTTCGGCTGCGGGCTCGCGCAGTGCGGAGCGTGCACCGTTCACGTCGACGGCAAGTCGACGCGCTCGTGCGTGACCCCGTTGTCCGCCGTCGATGGACGCAGCGTCACGACGCTCGCCGGGCTCGGGACGCCCGAACACCCGCATCCGCTGCAAGCCGCGTTTGCCGAGGAGCAGGCGATGCAGTGCGGCTACTGCCTCAACGGCTGGATCATGACCGCCGCCGACTTGCTCGCGCGCGAGAAAAATCCGAGCCGGGCGCAGATAAAAGAAGCGCTGGGCAGCCTGGTATGCCGCTGCGGCGCACACGTCGCGATCTTGCGCGCCGTCGAGCGCGCCGCCAAGGAGATGACGGCATGAAAAGCACGCGCGCTACCTTCCTGGCCGGTTCCACCGCCCTCGTCGTTGTCGCAGCCGGCAGCGGCGTTCATAGTTTCGCTTGCGCGGCCGACGCGCCGGCCACGCCGATGACGGCGCTCGGCGACTGGCTACGCATGTTGCCCGACGGCACGGTGGAACTCCACACCGACAAAGTCGAGATGGGGATGGGCACGCCGACCGGCTTCGCGCAGTTCGTCGCCGACGATCTCGACGTTCCGTTCGACCACGTGCACTTAGTGCTCGGCGATACGAGTGAAACCGTCGCCGCCGGCGGCGTCGGCGGCAGTTTCTCGACGTTCATGGGCAACTTCGCGATTCGCAATGCCGCCGCGGAGATGCGCAGCATTCTGGTCACCGCCGCCGCCCAGAAGTTGGGCGTACCGCCGTCGCAGCTCGTCGTCAAAGACGGCGTGATCCACGCGGTCGGCGATCCCACGAAGATGCTGCGTTATTCCGACGTCCTCGGCGCGCTCACGCCCGATCCGAAATTCCCGCTGACCGGCGACGCGTTCTCCACCAAAATTACCGTTCCGGCCAAACCGAAGGACTGGTCCGAATACCGCATCGCGGGTTCGCCCATGCCGCGCAAAGACGCGGCGCCCAAAGCGTTCGGCACGTATCCCTACGTCGTCAACGTCAAACCGCGCGGCATGGTGCACGGACGCTTCGTGTACCCGCCGAGCATCGGCGCGACGCTGGTGAGCGTCGACGAATCGTCGATCCACGGCATCGGCGATTCACGCGTGGTCCGCGTCGCCGGGTTCTGCGGCGTCGTCGCGACGCGTGAATGGGACGCGGTCCGCGCCGCCAAAGCGCTCAAGACGACCTGGACGGACGCCGCGGTCACGTTGCCGGCCCAAGCGAAACTCGCCGACTACATGTGGGCGCAGCCCGTGATCAAGGAAAACGTCGTCAAAGACGGCGACGTCGACGGAAACATCGGCAGCGCTCCGATCGCCGCGTCGTATTTCTGGCCGTTCCAATCGCACGCCAATATGGGACCCGGCTGCACCGTTGCGGACGTCCGTTCCGACGGCGTGACGGTCTGGTCCGGTACCCAAAAAACGCACGCCCTGCGCGTCGGCATGTCGAAATTGCTCAAGGTTCCGCTCGAATCGGTGCGCATCGTGTGGGCGTCGGACGCCGGCTCGTACGGCCGCGCCGCGCTGGAAG
>DASYOE010000056.1:0-22944 GCA_036008105.1 Candidatus Lustribacter sp.
GCGGCGCCGGAGAACGCGTTGGTGCCGGTCAACGGCGTGACGACGTAGATGTCGTACGGGTCGGCGGCAATCGCGCCGCGGCCGAGGCCGAGCAGCAAAACGATCGCAATCGCAATTCTCTTCATGAGGCTGCCCTCCACCGTGGCGATAGAATGGTAGAAGTCTAACAAGGACAAATATAGTTCCTGCCGGAGGAGCCGTTATGGAGTTGGACATCGCCGCCGCGTTCTTTCAACCGCTGACCGTGCGCGGAATGACGGTCGCGAATCGCGTCGTGATGTCGCCGATGAATCGCAACGCGGCGCCGGGCGGCGTTCCGGGCGAAGATATCGCGCAGTTCTACCGCCGGCGCGTGGACGGTGAAGTTGGGCTCGTCTTTACCGGCGGCATCGGTGTCGATCATCCGGCCGCCACCGGCGTGTACGTCGATCGCCCGTGCTCCGTCGGCGAATTGCACGGTGAGGCGGCAGTCGCCGGTTGGCGGCACGTCGTCGACGTCGTGCACGAGGGCGGCGGCAAGATCGTCGCGCAGCTGTGGCACCTCGGCGTGATGCGCACGCCCGGCACCGGTTACCATCCCGAAGCTCCGTCGGCGCGGCCGTCCGGTATCTACGGTCCCGTCGGCCGCCACACGCACGTCGAACCGGCGTTCGTCGAGCGGCTCGCCGTGCCCGGACCCGAACTCACCGATGGGGAGATCCTCGAGATCGTTGCCGGCTATGCGCGCAGCGCCCGCAATGCGGTCGCTGCCGGCTTCGACGGCATCGAGATCCACGGTGCGAACGGCTACTTGCCCGACGCATTTCTGTGGGAAGAAACGAATCGGCGCACCGACCGTTGGGGCGGCAACCGGCGCGAACGCACGCGCTTCGCGACCGAGCTCGTGCGCGCGATCCGGCGCGAAGCCGGCGCAGCAAAGCCGATCTTCTTTCGCTTCTCGCAATGGAAGCACCACGACTCGTTTGCCAAGCTGGCCACGACCCCGGCCGAGCTGGAAGAGGTTCTCGGGCCGCTCGCGGACGCCGGGGTCGACGTCTTCGATGCCAGCGAGTACGACTTCCGGCTCCCGACGTTCGCCGGATCACACCTCAACCTCGCCGGCTGGGCGAAAAAACTGACCGGCGGCCTATCGATGACGCATGGGGCGGTCGGGCTCACGGTCGGACACAACGATCCGCATTCGCACGAAGCGCCGGAAACGACGGATAACCTGGCGGAGCTTGCCGCCCGTTTCGAGCGCGGTGAATTCGATCTCTTCGCGTGCGGCCGATCACTTCTGAACGATCCGGCATGGGCGCGCAAAGCGCGTCTCGGTCTGCCGTTCGAGCGCTACGATCCCAGTTCGCTGCGCGGCGTGGCGCGCTGATTAGCTCCTGGTTGGTTGGGTACAAATGCATCCGACCGGAGCCGTGCAATGGAAAATGAAATGCCCGCTTGGCACCTTGAGATCCCCGACTCGACGAATGCGCTTCACCAGCGCGAGCAGTTCGTTCAGTATCTGGAGGCGTGCGGAGCGACCGGCGACTACGCGGCCGCCGAGCTGATTTTCGGCGAAATCGTCGGCAACGCGATGATCCACGCACCGGGGCCGATCGCGGTCTCGGTCGAGTGGACGAACGGGTCTGCGACCCTACGCGTTTCCGATGCCGGACCGCCGATCGATACGTCGCACGTTCGCAAGTTCCCCGACCCGCTCGGCGAACACGGACGCGGGCTACCGATTGTCAACGAACTATCAGGAAGTTCGCTCAGCGCCGCCGTTTATGTCGACGGGAAGACGATCAGCGCGGAACTGCCTGTCCGGCTTTCCACCCCGCGTACGCAGTCGCAGCGTCTTCAATAATCCCGGCGTGCCGCGGCACCCAGCCGAGGATCCGGCGGGCCTTCTCCGACGTCATCAGCTCGTTCTGATTGAACCACGTGCTGGTGTTGTTGCCCTCGAGCGGCCCTTCGTAGCTGATCTCACCGCGATAGCCGGCGACCGAAACGCAGCGCTTCATCACGTCTTCACAGAGCGGCTGACGATCGTCGGCGAGATTGAACAGCTCGCCGTCGATCGAGCGATCGGCTTCGGTGGCCAGCAAGAATGCGTCGGCGAGATCCTCGATGTGGATCCACGACCAGCTCTTCTCACGATCGCCGCGGTAGATGCCCTGTCCGGCTTCGCCCATCTCGAACCAGTCGGCGGCTTGGCTGTTATAGCCGTCGTTGCCGTACATGAAGCCGGGCCGTAACACGACCACCCCGGCGTTGGTAAGCGCGAGCGCTTCTTTTTCCATATCGCGGCGAAACGCGAGGAAGTGCTTGGGGTTCGGTTCCGTCGTCTCGTCCATGATGCGGACGGGAAGCTTGCCGAAAATCGAGCAGCCGGTCGTGTAGATGAAGCGGCGCCGCGAGCCGGCATGCTGCGGAAGGTCGGCGATGGCGCCGAAGAGTGCGCGGTCGGTTTGCTGCGGCCCCTTGCGGTCGAACAGCGTGTGGATGATGACGTGACTTGCGTCGAGATGCTCGCGGTACGTCTCCGGTTGCGTCACGTCGCCGGTGACCAGCGTGATCTCGTGAATGCGCAGCACGTTGAGCCGCGCCTGTTCGGGATGCCGCACGAGACCGGTGACCTCATGGCCGGCGGAGGCCAATCGCTGGGCGGCATAGTACCCGGCATAACCGCTGATGCCGGTGATGAAAACGCGCATCCGCCGTCATTGTAATTAGAAATCTATCATTCCTTCAGGAGGCCTATGGACGACGTCAAAGTGATCGCCGCGCGCTTCACCGACCGGCCCAAGACCGATCCCGATGCGCGCGTGTTCACGATCGCCGATCACATCGTCGTCGGCGCGGAGAAGCAGCGCGCCGGCCGCATGTACGTCGGCGACGAGTTTCGCGCGGTCGTCATCACGATCTCGCCCGGCGAGGCCCAGACGGTCCACATGCATCCCGAAACCTCGCACGCGTGGTTCGTCGTGTCGGGCAGCGGCCTCGTGACGATGGAAGACGGCCGCCAGGAACGTATCGAGGCCGGCCAGTTCGCGGTTCACCCGCGCAATAGCGTGCACGGTCTGCTGAACGACCGCGACGAGAACCTCACCTACATCGCGCTCTCGATCGGCGCTTAGCGCGCGCGAAGCGCCGTAATCGAGGTCCGCGAGGTGATCGCGTCCGGATCGACGTCGAGCTCCAGG
Organism: Candidatus Lustribacter sp.; assembly: GCA_036008105.1. Lineage (GTDB taxonomy): Bacteria > Vulcanimicrobiota > Vulcanimicrobiia > Vulcanimicrobiales > Vulcanimicrobiaceae > Lustribacter. Next base: position 3,183 of record DASYOE010000056.1, read on the forward strand.
ACAGCCGGACCGCCGGAGGCGACGGCGCGCTCGAACGCCGGCGCGAATTCCGCCGTCGTAGCGACGCGCTCGCCGTGGGCGCCGTACGCGCGCGCGAGCGCTGCGAAATCGGGGTTGGTGAGATCGGTCGAACTGACGCGGCCGGGGTAGTTACGCTCCTGGTGCATGCGAATCGTGGCGTACATGCCGTTGTTGACGATGAGGATGACGAGCGCGACGCCGTAGCGCACCGCCGTCGCGAGTTCTTGGCCGGTCATGAGGAAGTCGCCGTCGCCGGCAAACGTTACGACGGTGCGCTCCGGATGGCGCAGTTTGGCCGCGATGCCGGCGGGCACGCCGTACCCCATCGCTCCGCTCGTCGGTCCGAGCGCGGTGCCGAACTGCTTGAACTGAAAGTAGCGGTGCACCCACGTCGTGAAGTTTCCGGCGCCGACCGTGACGATCGCGTCCGTGGGCAAGCGTTCGGACAGGTCGAGCACGACGGCGCGCAGATCGACGCGTTCCACCGTCCGGCCCGCGGCGCGGTCGGCCACGTACGCGCGGTTTGCCGCCGCCGCCCACTCATGGCGGTGCGAGCCGTCGACGGCGATGGTTGCGGCAGCTGCGGCGAACGCGCGAACGCCGGCGTTGATCGCGAGATCCGGCTGGTAGACGCGGCCCAACTCGCCGGCATCGGGATGCACGTGAACGAGTCGCTGCTGCGGCCGCGGGACGTCGAAGTAGCTGTAGCCGCCGGTCGTGATGTCGCCGAGGCGCGTTCCGATGGCGAGGATCAGGTCGGCGTCGTGGAAGCGCTGCACCAAATCGGGAACGATGCCGAGGCTCGCATCGCCGGCGTAGAGCGGGTGGCGATTGTCGAAGAGATCCTGGCGACGATACGCACACGCCACCGGCAGCACGTTGCGTTCGGCAAAAAGCTGCAACTGCGCGCAACTCGCGGCGTCCCAGCGGCTGCCGCCGGCGATGACGATCGGCCGCTGCGCCCCTCGCAGGTGGTCCGCGAGCAGCGCCATCTGCGCGGCGTCGGCACCCGCTTGCGCCGCCGGCGCTGCGGGCGCGTCGGCAATGTCGATTTCTTCGGAGAGCACGTCTTCGGGCAAGCTGATGACGACCGGCCCGGGCCGGCCCGACATCGCGAGCGCGAACGCGCGGCTCAGAATCTCGGGAATCCTCGACCCTCGTTCGATTTCGATGACGGCTTTTGCGAGCGGGGCGAACATCGCGCGGAAGTCGACCTCTTGAAACGCTTCGCGTCCGAGCGCGTCGCGGTCGACCTGACCGATAAACAGCAGTAACGGCGTCGAGTCTTGGAACGCCGTGTGGACGCCGATGCTCGCATTTGTTGCGCCCGGGCCGCGCGTCACGAACGCAACGCCGGGCCGTCCGGTCAGCTTGCCGTACGCCTCGGCCATGAACGTCGCGCCGCCTTCTTGGCGGCACGTGATGACGCGAATGTCGTCGCGCCGGTCGTAGAGCGCATCGAGCACGGCGAGATAGCTCTCGCCGGGAACGCAGAAGATCGTGTCGGTCCCGTTGAGCGCAAGCGCATCAACCAGAACGCGCCCGCCCGGACGTTTCACTCCGTCAGGCTAGGCGAGAGTCTGCGGCGGGTCCTGCTCCGGTGGTGCGTTCGCGCTCGATTTCGCTGACGGCGAGATCGCGCAAGTCCTCGAGCAACTGTACGTCGGACGCGGCGAACCAGCGCGGCCGCGTGTCCATCACCGACACGGCTCCCAGACACGTGCCGTCTTGCATGATGAGCGGCGCACCGGCGTAGAAGCGCACGCGCGGTTCGCCGACGACGAGCGGATTCTCCGCGAAACGATCGTCGACCAGCGCGTCGTTGACGACGAGCGTGGTCCGTTCGGCCACGACGTGCGCCGCGAACGACATCTCGCGCGACGTCTCCTTGATGATCAAGCCGATGCGCGATTTGAACCATTGCCGGTCGCGGTCGACCAGCGTGATCAGCGCGATCGGGGCGGCGAAGAAGCGGCTCGCCAGCCGCGTGATACGGTCGAAGCGCGATTCGGGCGGCGTGTCTAGGATATCCATCGCGCGCAGCGTGGTGAGCCGGCGATCTTCGTCGGGCGGAATCGGTGCTTTCTTCCAGCGGCTGATGCCGCGATGCACCCATGCTTGCACCTTCGCTTGCGCGTAGCCGTTTGAGAACGGCCGCACGAGCCACTCGGCGATACCGGCTTTGTCGCCGCCCGGATACTCGCGGTCGGAGACGACCAGCACCGGCATGCGCCGGCGGTCTTCGACCCGATCCTCGGCAATTCTCCGGGCAAGCGCGAGCGCGTCCTGACCCGAACCGTGTTCTAAGATGCACACCGACAGCCGGTCGTTGACCGCGGCCGCATGCACTTCGTCGACGGTCGTCACGGTGACCGCCCGCAAACTCGCGTCGTCGGCGATCGCGGTGCCGAACAGTTTCATCAATTCGGGATCGTGCAGCGCGAGCAGAACGGTCTGCACGTTTTCGGTCGTGTCAATGGAGCGTTCGGCGATGCCGGTGGCTAGCGCGGCGACGGCTTGCGGCGCCGACCGGTTGACGTCGAGCGTCATTCCCTCCGCCGCGGCGAACACATGGACCGGCGAACCGTACTCGAGCATCGTTGCACGGGCGCGTTCGAGCAGCTGATCGAGGTCGTCGTCGGTGCGCAGCGGATCGTGATGGGTCAGCGCGAGCTGCGCGACGCCGGCCTCGCGTGCGACGCGCATCGCGTACTCGATCGTGCTGTGGCCCCAATTGACTTTGGCCGGATATTCGGCCGCGGTGTACTGCGCGTCGTGAATCAAGAGGTCGGCACCGGCGGCGAATTCCGCATGCCGGAGATCCGGCCCGTCGAGCCGGATATTGCCGTCGGCGGCCGGATGCGAATACATCTCGTGGTCGCAGGCGTACACGATGCTGGCGCCGTCGGCTTCCAGCCGGTAGGCCAGCGTCAGGGCCGGATGGTTGAGGTGGTGGGTCGACACGCGGATGTCGTCGACCTGAAAGCTGCCTTGAAGCAGGTCCCAGTAGCGGATCGTCGCGCCGAGCGACTCCAGCGCGACCGGGAAGTACGTCGACTCCATCTGGCCGGCCAGCGTCTCACGAAGCGAGCCGCTCAGCCCCTTGGGGCCGCAGATGTCCCACTCGTTGTCTGGCTCGAAGAGCGGCGCAAAAAACGGCAATCCCTGGATGTGGTCCCAATGCGTGTGGCCGATCAGCAGGCAGCCCCGGGTCGTGCCCTCGGCGACGAGGGCCTGGCCGAGGCCGTGCGAGCCGGTGCCGCAATCGATGACGACCAGGGTGCCCTGGGACGACCGAACCTCGATGCAGGACGTGTTTCCGCCGTACCGGGCCGTTGACGGTCCGGGTTTTGCGATCGACCCCCGAGTGCCCCAGAAACGGACCTTCAAGCGGTCCTAAACCACCCCATAACCGCCGCGAATTCTCGCTGGCTACTTGCTCAATCCCGCTTGCAAGCCAAGGCCAGGCGCAAAGTTTACTTTAAAAACGAGGCTTTTTGGCCCCGAAGGTGAGCGCCCTCACTCCGGGGTTCTAGCGGAAGGTGATGAGGTCACCGCGGCTTAGCGTCACGGCGCCCTTCTTGAGCGGCTCGTTTTTGGCGTTGTTGCTCAACTGGGTCAATAGCTGGTAGCGGCCGATGGCGATGTCGTAGTCCGTCGTTGCCGACGTCCCGTCTTCCGCAACGACGACCGTGTAGTTGTGCAGGTTCGCGCCGACCGCGGTGTAGAGCACCGAACCGTTTTCGCGCCAGCCGGCGAGGATGAGGTTGGTGATGCCGTGCCGCCGGAGCAGCCCATCCAAGGGGCTGGAAAAGAAGCGGTCCTGGGCGGCGCCCACGATGATCGTGTCGCCCGATTGCGGCGCGATCGCGGTCAAAAACGGTGGCGGCGCGATCGGCTCCACCAGACCAGCCGGCGCGGCGTAGCTGTAGACGACCATCACCCCCGCCTTGCGTGCCGCCGCGATCAGCGCTGCGACGTGCGGGACGATCGTCAAACAGTTCGGCTGCTGCGCGTTGCAGATCGGCGTGATGACGTCCATCACGAGCAGCGCCGTCGTGGCCGGGCTGACGCTGACGGCAACCGGAACCGGCATGGCCGGAACTTGTTGCGCGGCGGCCGGCGCGATCGCGCAGCCGAGTGCGGCGCAGAGGGCGAGCACGAATCGGGATGTCATCTTGGACCCCTTACCAGTGGCGAAGTGCGTTGGCGTAGAGGGAGTGCAGTTGATCGCGTGAGGTTTCGCGCGGTGCGTTTTGGATCAAGCCTTTTTGCGGGAACGACCCGTCGACCAGCGCGTCGATGTCGCCCGGCTCGTAACCGACGGCGGCCAGACCGTTCGGGATTCCGGTGGCTTGCATGAGTTGCGTGATGCGCGCACTGAGAACCTCGCCCGCATCGTCCGGACCGGCGCCGCTCACGTCGGCACCGAGCATGCGCGCCGCATCGAGATGCCGCTCGGGACACGCCGGCGCGGTGAAGCGAAAGACGGCCGGCGCGTTGAGGATGACCGACATCCCGTGCGGGATCATCGCTTCATCGGCCGCATAGCCGGGCGCGCGAAACTCCTTGACGTTGCCGGACACCGCATACGACATCGCATGCGGCAGATGACAGCCGGCGTTCCCGAACGCGATGCCGGCCAGCATGGCTGCGAACATCATCCGTTCGCGCGCAACCTCGTCGCCCGGATCGTTGACGGCGCGCGCGATGTGTTCGCCGATCATCGGCAGCGCGCCGACACAGCCGACATCGCTGTACGGGTTCGCGCCTTGCGAAAGCGAGCGTGCCAACCCCTTCGGAGTGCGCGGGTGCTGCGTGTACGGCAACGCCGTGTAGGATTCCAGGGCGTGGCTGAGCACGTCGAAGCCGCTACATGCGACGACCATCGCCGGCAGCGAACGCGTCACGTCGGGATCGATGATGCCGAGCGTCGGCCGCAGTTCGCGCGCGCGGATGCCGGTCTTCGCGTTCATGGCGACGTAGTCGAAAATCGCGATCCCCGTGCACTCGCTGCCCGTTCCGCATGTCGTGGGACACGCGATGTGCGGCGCGAGCGGACCGGGAATCGGACGCCCGGCGCCGATCGGCGCGTTGACGTAATCCATGAAGTCGGCCGGGTAGGTGGCGTACAAATCCGCCGCCTTGGCCGTGTCCATCGTCGAACCGCCGCCGATCGAAACGTAGCCGTCAAATTTGCCGTCGGTCGCGAAAGCCGCGGCCTGCTTGAACGATGCGTCGGTCGGTTCGATCGCGATATCGGTGTACGTCACGGCGTCGATCTGCGCATCGCGCAGCGCGGCCAGCGCCGTCGCAACGAACGGCTGCGCCTGCAGGTGCGGGTCGACGAACACCGCGACCCGCTTCAGGTGCAGCTTTTTCGCGGCTTCGCCGACCTCGGCCAGGACGCCGCGCCCGTAGGTGATGCGCGCGCCGTCGACTTCGAAGCCGTAATCACCGGTTGCGGAGGCCGCGTAGTGATCGTGGCGGCAGCAGATCACGCGCAGCGCATCAACTGACGAGTTCGCCTTGCCAAGCGCTGCCCTTGGGAATCATGCGTTCCTCGGCATGCAGCGTTTCGTATGCGACGGGTTCGGCGAGGCCGACCGGCGGCGCGCCGTCCATGAAATTCCGCAGACCGTCGAGCATGATCCGCCGCATCCGGATCACCGCGGTGTCGCTCGCACCCAGATGTTCTTTGGAGCGGTCGTAGACCGGGCCCATGCTCTCCTGCACGGCGATGTCTTCGTTGTTGACGCCGGTGATGCCGGTGAAATCGCCCGCCGCCATGGCGGCGCGGTTTTGCAGCCAGTTGTTCGCGCGCGTGCGCGTCTTGCGGTACTCGCTGTCGAGGTCGACGCCGGGCTGCATGCCGGCGCGCTTCGCCCGCGCCGCGCGCGACGTCTCATCGATCGGCGTATCGTGTATCTGGCTGAAGATGAACATCGTGTGCTCGTCGTCGATCGGAACGAAGGACTGCATGTACGTCCAGCCGAGCGGAGCCGGGAAGAACGAGAAGAACGGCGCGACGAACAGCGTGACGCGAATGTAGTCGCGCTTATCGGCGTCGACGAGCGGGCGCCGAATCGCGGCGTAGCGGAAACCGTACGGCGTGTTCTCGCATTCGATTCGCGGCGCGGGATCGTCCGATGGGCGCAGCGATGCCGCATCGTCGCGGCCTTTCGTGCGGTCGCCGACCGCGGCCGGCTTGATCAGGTTCGTGTGCAGCACGTTCGAGTGGGCGGTGTCGATCACGCCCTCGAGACTCTGCACCCAGTTGCAGTTCTCGAGCACCTTCAGGAACATCCGGTGTTCGGCGCCGAGCTCCATCCAGTCAAAGTGCATGCGCGGCGGCTCGGTGCCGGCCGGGCCGAGATAGGTCCACACGGTGCCGCCGTCTTCGTAGACGGGATAGGCCGTCGCGCGAACGCGGTCGGCAAAATGGTGCTCGGGCGGCTCGGCCGGCGTATCGAGAATGCGGCCGTCGGGCGCGATCTTCCAACCGTGATAGATGCACGTCAGGGCGCAGTCGGCGTTGCGCGCGAGCACCAGCGACGCGCCGCGATGCGGGCAGTGTTCGTCCAGCACACCGAGCGTGCCGTCGGACGCGCGAAACGCCACCAGATCCTCGCCCAAGAGACGCGTGCGCCGCGGCGCGCCGCCGGCCTCCAGCTCCGTGCTCAGCGCGGCCGGAATCCAGTAGCGGCGCAGCATTTGCCCCATCGGCGCGTCGCCTTCGACTCGGCACAGCAGATCGTTCTCTTCGCGCGTCAACATGTGTGGTTCTCCGCTTACGTCTTGGGCGTTCCGCCCGGACCCGATACGATGGTCCAGGTATTGCGGGATTTGTCCCACGCCAAGATACGCGCGTCGTAGACGCCGCGTCCTTCGCCGTTGGTAAAGTCGGCCAGGCCCTGAACGGTCGGCAAGCCGTGGAGGCTGTTGATGTAGGTCTTCAGCTGCTCGGGCGTGGCATCCAAACCGCGCGCGCGCAGGGCCGCGATGATGATTGCGCCGGTGTCCCACGCCGCCGCGTTGCCCCAATCCGGCCGCAAGCCTTGTTGACGGAACGCATCGAGGAACGCCACATCCGTTGCCTTCAACGGTCCGTTCGGGATGGCGGGCCCATCCGGCGGCAGCGGGCCGGAGATGAAGTACAGCTGGCGTGGCAAGTTGTCGGCGTACTGCTTGAGCTCGACGTACGAGAGATTTCCCTGGCTCGTGAAGACCGGCAGGTCGAGCCCCGCGTCGTGCATGCCGTGGACGACGATGCCGAACGGTGCGCCGCTGTTATAGCTGACGATGAACTGCGCACCGGCCGCCCGGATGCGCGCGAGCTGTGCGGCGACGCTGATGTCGCCGGGGCTGAAGCGCTCGGTCGTCACGAGCTGCATCGCATGGAATTCCGGTTGTGCGAGTTCGGTGGTGAACGACCGCTGCGCCGAATCGCCGGTGGCATCGTTCTGGAGCAGCATCGCCAGCTTCGTCCAGCCGCGTCCTTGTGCGTAGCGCAACGCGGCCGCGGCTTGCTGCACCGGCAACGTGCCGATCGAGTACGCGTTGCTTCCCCGAGCGGGAATGAAGCCCGGTGAGAGGCAGAAGTGCAACGGCCCGTTCGCCAGCAGCGGAGCCATAGCGGCGCAGGTCGAGAGCGCCGAGTCTCCGATCACGACCGCCGGATGCTTGGCCAGCACCTCACCGGTGAGCTGCACCGCGGTTTGCGGGTTCGAACCGGAATCGAGGACGATGAAACGGATCGCGCGGCCGTGCACGCCGCCGCCGCGGTTGACCAGCGCCCCTAAGATCTCGAACGACTGCCGCTGCTCGTTGCCGACGAACGAATTCGCGCCGGTCAGCGGCAAGATCGCATAGATGTCGTACGGATCGATCGCGGCGGCCGGCGTCCAAACGCACAGCAGCAGCACCGCGAGCAGCGCCGCGCGCCGCGCCGGCATCACCCCGGCGTCCAGTAGGCGAAGGCCATCCCGCAACCGGTGCTGGGTTCGGAGCGGTAACCGGCAACGTAGTCGACCAGCGTCATCTCCATCGGTCCGACGGCTCCGCCGAGCGCGATCCAATTCAAAATCTCGGACGTGCCGCCGCGCAGCTTCGCGCGCGGCACGGCGTAGAGTTGCTCGGGATCGTGGTCGCGCAGGCCGGCGAGCACCGCGCGGTCGAGCGGTTCGTCGAGCACGATGTGACTGAGCCCGCCCGACGCGATCACCGCCACGCGCGAGCCGCCGGTCCAACTCGCGATCGCTTTTCGCACGGCCGCTCCGAGGGCGTAGCTGCGGCGCGGCGTCGGCTGGTTCGGCGGATAGTAGGTGTTGAGCATGATCGGTACGATCGGCACGTTGCACTCGGGCCACAACCGTTGATACAGAAACGCGAACGCGTGTCCGATGCCGGCCTTGCGCAGCTTGTCACAGCGCGTGATGTCGAACTCTTGCTCGGTGAGCGCGCCCACGATGTGCGCGGCCAACCCCGCGGCGTTCGGATACACGTCGTGCGTCTTCTCGGCGAGCGCCCCGATGTGTTGGCGCGCTTCGGCCGGGCCGGTCCACGGCAGCGTCGCCCGGTTCGGTTCCGTCACCGGTACCTGCTCGCCGTGATAAATGGCGATGGCCGGCATGTTGGTGTCGTCGAACTGCTCGTGCTGGTCGTCGCCGAAGATCACGATCGCATCCAGCGCTTGTGTCGATTGCAGCACCTCGGCGAGCGTTCGCACCGATTGCTGCACCGAGCCGAAATGTTCGGCCAGCATGGTGGGCTCGAGCAGCGCGGTGAGGTTGGCCGGGATCGCCGGACTGCGTTCCTCGGTGCGCCGCATGTTCGGCCACTGTTCCCAGGACATGCTCACCTGCGGGCTATGTGACGCTCCGAGTCCGAGGACGATCTCCGCCATCTGCTTACGCCAGGCTCGCGCGGAGCGCTTCGTACGAGAACGATTTGTCTTGCCAGCGTTCCGCGCCGCCGAGGCCGTGCTCGATGTTCCATGTCATGACGTCGAACATCTTGCCGGTGACGCCGCTCGCGTCTTGCGCGGCGAGGTGCAGCACCAGCGGCACCATGTGTTCGGGTACGAGCGGCTGCGGTCCGACGTGTTGGCCGCCGTTGCGCATGCGGGCGAGATTCTGCTCGTCGAAACCGGTCGTGCGCGTATGGCCCGGGACGAGGATGTTCACCGCGACGTTGTGCTGCTTCACCTCATCGGCGAGGTAGAAGCTCATCGTCGCGAGCGCCGCTTTGGCGGACTGATAGGGCATCTCTTGACTGTTGGGCCGCCACGCGACGTACCCGCCGCCATGCGAATGGTGCAGGATGCCGCTGCTCACCGTGCTGAGGATGCTGCCGCGGCGCTGCTCGATCATCGGCCGGATGAAGCGGCGCGTCACCTTGAGCGCGCCGAAAACGTTGACGGCGAACAGCCGCTCCCAATCCGAATCTTTCGTCTCCAGCGTGGTCACGCGGCCGGTCGGCGGAAAGAGATCGCGCTGGCGCATCGCGGCGTTGTTGATCAGCACGTCGACGGTCCCAAAGCGAGCGAGCGTATCGGCGTACACGCGATCCATGTCGGCGTCGCGCGTGACGTCCATGTCGGCGATGAGGACGTTTTTGCCGCCCGCCGTGAGCTGTTCGTCGAGCGGCTCGGCGCCGTCCCACGACCGGTCGGTCGACACGACTTTCGCACCGGCGGCCAAGAACGCGAGCGTGTAGGCTCGGCCCATGCCTCTGGCCCCGCCCGTGATGACGACCACGCGGTCTTTGAGCGCCTCCGGTGCCTGAAACTCCATACGCCACCTCTGTTAGGCCGGGGAGCGGGAAGCCTGTATCTACCGAAGAAAACCTGGCTTCATGTTGACCCGGCAAGAGAACGAAATGTTGTGCCGCGTCGGTCCCGATACGCCGATGGGCCGAATGATGCGCCGCTACTGGGTTCCGGTCGCGATGACTACCGAATTGGTCGCCGGGACGCCCAAGCGCGTTCGGATGCTGGGCGAGAACTTCGTTGCGTTCCGGGGCGACGACGGCGTGGCCGGCGTGCTCGACGAATCGTGCCCGCATCGCGGCGCTTCGCTGGTGTTGGCGCGCAGCGAAGGGTGCGCGTTGCGCTGTCTGTACCACGGCTGGAAGGTCGATCGCACGGGTGCCGTGCTCGAGATGCCCTCCGAACCCGACGGTACCGCGTTCACGTCGAAGGTGCGTCAGCCGGCGTATCCGGTGTACGAATCTGCCGGCATCGCCTGGACGTATCTCGGGCCGCCCGATGTGGTGCCGCCGGTCCCGTACTTTGCGTACGCGCGCGTCCCCGACAGTCATCGCGCGAACACGAAGTTTCGCACCGATTGCAACTGGGTGCAATCGCTCGAAGGCGCGATCGATACGGCGCATTCGAACTACCTGCATTCCGACGACATCCGGCCGGGCGATCCGAACGCCGAATCGCGCTGGGCGGTACGGCAAACCGCGCGGCCCTCGAACGACGGCCGGCCGCGGATCCTGACCGAGGATATGCCGTACGGTTTCCGCTACGGCGCGATCCGCCGTCCGCTCGTCGATCCCGAGCGTCAACAGTACGTTCGCGTCACGCACTTCGTCGCGCCGTTCACTGCGGTCATCCCGCTCGGCGATCTGCAGAACGTCCAAATCTTTCTGCCGATCGACGACGAGCACACCTATCAGTACAACGTGAAGTTCAGTTACACGGAGCCGCCGCCCGAACGCATGCAAGAGTTCTCCTCGATCGGGCCGTCCGACGGCGACTGGGGCACGAACCGCAACCATGACAACAATTGGCGTCAGGATCGCGAAGCGATGAAGGCCGGCACGAGCTTCACCGGTATCGAAGTGATTCGCAATCAGGACACGGCCGTGCAAGAGAGCATGGGTCCGTTGTACGATCGTACGAAAGAACATCTGGGCGTGAGCGACACGGCGATCATCCGCATGCGTCGCCGCATGCTCGAATCCGTGCGCGCCTTCGAAGAGCGCGATGCCGTGCCGCTGGGGCTGGCCGAACCGTTCGACTACGGCGACGTCGTTGCGGCCGAGGGCATGTTGCCGCTCGACGCACCGTGGCAAGACTTGCTCCGCGCGCGCACGCCGGCATAGCCATGTCCCTCGACCGTCGCGACTTCATCGCGCGGACCGCCGGCGCGACGTTCGGCGCGGCCGCGGGACTCACGCGCGCTGCTGCCGCCCAGGATTTGCACAAGGTGCACGTGCTCGAAGTCCCGACCGACGGCGCGAAATCGGTGCTATACGCGCAGAAGGCGGGGCTCTTTCGCAAGCACGGCATCGATGCCGACATCGTCGGGATGGGAAGCGGCGCCGCGATCTACGCCGCGGTCATCGGCGGTTCGGCGGACATCGGCTCGGGCAGTCTGTGGCCCGTCTATCAGGCCTACACGCGCGGTTTGCCGCTGCGTATCATCGCGCCGGCGTCGATCTATTCGAGCAAGCATCCGGATGGGTTTTTGCTGGTGCGCAAGGATTCGCCGATTCACGAGGCGCGCGATCTCAACGGCAAGATCCTCGGCGGCGACGCCGTCAACGATATCGGCGTGGTGTCGACGCGCGCCTGGGTTGACCAGCACGGCGGCGACGGTAAATCGCTGCGCACGGTCGAGCTGAAGCAAACCGAACAACTCGAGGCGCTCGACGCCGGCCGGATCGATGCGGTGACGCTCAAGCCGCCGTACTTGACCGTCGCCCAGCAATCCGGTAAATTCCGCGTGCTCGGCACGCCGTACGACGCCGTGGCGCCGCTCTTTCTGCTCTCGTGCTGGGTCGCAACGGCGGATTACATCGCAAAGAATCCCGACATCGTCAACGGCTTCGTCGCGGGGCTCATGGAAGCGGCGCACTACACGAACGCGCACGAAGCCGAGACGATCGACTTGGTGGCGCAGTTTTCGGGGCAAGATCCCGTCCAGCTCGCGCGCGGCTTGCGTTCGACGACCGCCGAAACGATCACGCTGGCGGAAATGCAAGCGCCGCTCGACTTCGCGTACAAATGGGGCGTCATCACGCAGCACTTCGACCTGAGCGGGCTCATCGCTCCGAGCATGCCGCTGTCGCGACGTTGAACCGTCGCGCGTTCGCCGGCGTCGTAGCCGGTGCCGCGTTCGGCGCGCGTGCGTCCGCGGCCGACAACGTGCGCACCGTGCGCGTGCTCGGGGTGCCGACGGACGGCGCGAAAGCGATCTTATACGCGCAAAAAGCCGGCCTGTTTCGTAAGCGCGGCATCGATGCGGACATCTCCGCCGTAGCCAGCGGTGCGGCGATCTTCGCGGCGGTGCTCGGCGGCTCGGCCGATTTCGGCAGCGGCAGCCTGTTTCCGGTGTTTTCGGCCTACGCGCACGGGTTGCCGCTGCGGATCGTTGCGCCCGCATCGCTCTACGCGAGCAATCACGCCGACTCGATGCTATTGGTGAAGAAGGACGGTCCGATCCAAACGCCGCGCGATCTCAACGGCAAGGTCCTGGGCGGTGATTTCGTGACCGACGTATCGGTCACGGCGACGCGCGCGTGGCTCGACGATCGCGGCGGCGACGGCAAGTCACTGCGGCCGGTAGAGCTGAAACAAACCGAACAGGTCGCCGCGCTCGATGCCGGGCGCGTCGATGCGGTCGTGCTCAAGCCCCCGTATCTCACGGTCGCGATGGATAGCGGAAAATTCCGCGTGCTCGGAACGCCGCTGGATGCGATCGCGCCGCACTTTCTGCTCTCGTGCTGGGTCGCGACCGCGGACTTCATCGCGAAGAACCCGGCCGTCGTGAACGGTTTCGCGGCCGCGCTCAACGAGGCGGCGCGCTGGACCAACGCGCACGAACCGGCGACGATCGACATGGTCGCGTCGTTCTCGGGGCAAGATCCGGCCGTGCTCGCGCGCGGCATCCGATCGACGTCCGCCGCAACCGTGACCCTCGCGGATTTTCAACGCCCGCTCGATTTCGCGGTAAAGTACGGCATCGTCGACCACAGTTTCGACCTAGGCGGATTGCTGGCGCCCAGCGTAACGTTGCGTCGTGAATAAGCGCCTTGCGGGCAGAGTAGCGATCGTCACCGGTAGTGGACACGGCATCGGCAAGGCCTACGCGCTGCGTCTCGCCGCCGAGGGTGCCAAGGCCGTGGTCGCCGATATCGACGGCGACGGTGCGGCGGCCGTATGCGCCGAGCTTCGCGCTGCCGGCAACGACGCGATCGCGGTCGCGACGGATGTTGCGACGGCCGCCGGTACGGGCGAGATGGCCCGCCGCGCGATCGAGGCTTTCGGACGCATCGATATTTTGGTGAACAACGCGGCGATGTTTTCGCGCGTGCCGATGTCGCGCATCCCGTTCGACGAGATCACCGAGGACGAATGGGACCGCTTGATGAGCGTGAACGTTCGCGGTATGTGGCTGGCGTGCCGGGCCGTCGTTCCGCACATGAAGGAGCGCGGCTACGGGAAGATCGTCAACATCGGTTCCAGCACGGTGTGGGAGCGCACCGGCACGCGAATTCACTACGTCACGTCGAAGGCTGCGGTCGTCGGCTTTACCCGCACGCTGGCGACCGAACTGGGCAAATTCAACATCGGCGTCAACTGCATCGCGCCGGGCAGCACGCTGAGCGAAGAGGAACCGACCGATGCGGTCATCGCAATGCGAACGGGGGCAACCGCGGCGCGGGCGTTCAAGCGCGTTCAACGGCCGGAGGATCTGGCCGGTGCCGTCGCCTTCTTCGCTTCACCCGACAGTGACTTCATCACCGGGCAAACGCTGGTCGTCGACGGCGGCGCGGTAATGCGCTAATCGCTCGGAATGATTCCAAGATCTACCAGGTTGGGCGTGCGAGCATGCCGCCGTCGACGACGAGCGTCGAGCCGGTGATCCAGCGCGCGCCGTCCGAGAGCAGGAAGAGCACGGCGTCGCCGACGTCGTCGGTCGTGCCGAGGCGCTCGAGCGGGCAGGCGGCGAGCCAGCGTTGTACGCCGTCGGGCCACGCGGCGGCGAGGCCGGCGCGATCGATCAAGCCCGGCGCCACGGCGTTGACGCGAATGCGGTGCGCGCCGAGTTCCAGTGCGGCGGCGCGCGTATGCATCAGCACGGCGGCCTTCGCGGCCGCGTAGTGACTGTGGCCGCTGGCCGGCGCGAGGCCTTCGATCGACGCGATGTTGACGATCGCGCCGCCGTCGCCGCGACCGATCATATGCTGCGCGGCCGCGCGCGTTATCGCCGCGACGCCGGCGACGTTGACGCGCAGCATCTCGCGCACGTCGTCCGCCCCGAGTTCGAGCAGCGGCGCGACCGGTTGGATGCCGGCGTTGTTCACCACCGCGTCGATGCGCCCGAACCGTGCGATCACGTCGGCGCACACGCGCTCGGCATCGCGTTCGACGTCGCCCTGCACGACGCAGGCGCGTTCGCCCAGTTCGCGGGCCAGCATTTCCGCCGCGACCCGCTGCGCAACGTAGTGTACCGCTACGCGCGCACCCGCCGCGTAGAGCCGGCGCGCGATGCCGGCGCCGATGCCCGCGCCGGAGCCGGTGACGAGCACGGCGCGTTCGCGCAGATCGAGCAGGGCGGCGATTTCCGGTGCGATCACGATGGGACCGTACCGTTTGATCGAAGCAGCGTCCTGTGGAACCCGAGGTGCGCGCGCTGATCGAACGGTTCGATCTTCAGCCCTTACCGGTCGAAGGCACGCTGTTTGCCGAAACGTACCGGTCGCCGGCGTCGACCGCGATCGTCGCGCTCTATGCCGACGATCCGCCGAGCCGGTCGCACTTTCACCACCTCGCGCACGACGAGGTGTGGCATGCGTACGCGGGCGATCCGTTCCACCTGATCCTCTTGCACCCCGACGGCTCGAGCGAGGACGTCGTGATGGGGCGCGACGTGCGGGCCGGACACCAGGTGCAGTTCACGATCCCGGCCGGCACGTGGCAAGCCGGGGAACTGCTCCCCGGCGGACGCTACGCGCTCTTCGGCTGCACGATGGCGCCGGGCTTCACGCCGGAGTGCTTCACCGGCGGCTACGCCGAGCTGCTCCTCGCTCGCTGGCCCTCGCGCGAAGCCGACATCCGCCGGCTCGCCGTGCCGGGGGCGCCGTAGCAAGCCAGACAAGCAAGCGGGCCGCCTCGCTTTTGTCGTTTCGCCGGTTATGGTGCAGGCGGATAATCTTACGGGCCCCAAATTTGCCGGTAGTAAAATGATCGTAGACGGAGTGGACGACGCGTGCTCGATTCCCTAGTAAAGGTAACGCTGCCCGAGATGGGCGAGTCCGTTACCGAAGGCTCGATCGTCGAGTGGCGCAAGAAGGCCGGTCAGTGGGTCGACGAGGGTGAAACGATCGTCGACATCACCACCGATAAAGTCGACGTCGAGGTCCCCTCGACGGCTGCCGGCGTGATCACCGCGCTCCACGGTGCGGAAGGCGAAACGGTCGCGGTCGGTGCGGTGCTGGTCGAAATCGACACCAGCGCGGCTAAGCCTGTACTGAGCGGGGTCGAAGTGCCGGCCGGCGACGCCCCTGCCGCGATAACCAAGTCGCCGGGTGCGGAGCCCGAGCTCGTCTCGCCCTCGTCGTACGGCGCCCCCGGCTCGGCGGAACCGCCGCCGGAAAAACGCGGCACGGGCAGCGGAGCCCTCTCGAAGACGGTCTCGCATCACGCGCGCCGGCTCGCCGATCGCTACGGGCTCGACCTCTCGAGCGTGAAGGGCACCGGTCCCGACGGGCTGATCCTGCGCGAAGACGTCGACGCGGCGATGGCTGCGGGAACGCTGAAACCGGCCGCTGCCAACGGTGCGGCCAAGAGCAACGGTGCCGCGGCTTTCGCGTATCCACCGGTCAGCGCGCAAGCGAAGGTCAGCGAGATCAAAGGCTCGGCCGCAACGCTGGCCAGTTACATGGACCAGAGCACGTCGATTCCGACGGCGACGTCGTTTCGTACGCTCTCGGTCGGCACGCTCGAGTCGCGCCGCGCCGAACTGAACGCCGCGATCAAAGGCGCCGGGCGCAGCGAGAAGATTTCGTTCACCCACCTCATCGCCTACGCGGTCGTGCAGGCGGCGAAAGAGCAGCCCGGGATGTGCGCCTCGTTCCGGCGCGACGGCGGCAAACCGCAACGCGTGGAAGCCGGCATCAACCTTGGCCTCGCCGTGGATTCGCAGCGGAAAGACGGTTCGCGCACGCTCGTCGTACCGGTCATCAAGAGTGCTGACGGGCTCGACTTCATCGCCTTCCGCGCGGCGTACGAAGATCTCGTCGCCAAAGCGCGCGACAACAAGCTCACCGTCGAGGAACAGACCGGGGCGACGTTCACGTTGACGAACCCCGGCGGCATCGGCACGATCGCTTCGGTGCCGCGCTTGATGGCCGGCCAAGGCACGATCGTCGCCGCCGGCGCGATCGCGTTTCCGCCCGGCTTTTCGCACGCGCCCGACTCGACGCTCAAATCGCTCTCGATCGAGAAAGTCATGACGATGACGTCGACGTACGATCATCGCATCATTCAAGGCGCGGCGTCGGGCGAATTCCTCAAACGCATCGACGAGTTTCTCAACGGCGCCGGCAACTTCTACGAGAACGTGTTTGCCGACTTCGGTTTGATTGCCGGCGTACGCGGCGACGCCGTCAATGCCAACGCCGGAGCGCAAAGCTTTGCCCCGCCCGCACCGGCGAGTACGGCGGGCGAAGTCGCCGGCATGCCGTCGGAGGAGATGCTGCGCGGCATCGCCGCCGGTTCGGCGCTCGTCTCGGCGTATCGCCGCCACGGACATCTCGCCGCGCATCTCGACCCGCTCGGCACGCCGCCGCCCGGCGACCCGTCGCTCGATCCCGCCAGCTACAAGCTGACGCCGGCGATGATGAACGCGGTGCCCGCGACGGTACTGCGCGTCAAGGTGCCCGGCAACACGCTGGCCGAGGTGTTGCCGAACCTGCGCAACGTCTACAGCGGAACGATCTCGTACGAGATCGAGCACATCTCCAACGTCGAACAGCGCGAATGGCTGCGCGAGTACATCGAGGGCTCGATGCACCGCCGCGAGCTTACGCCGCAGCGCAAAGTTCAGGTGCTCCAACGCCTGACCAAAGTCGAGACGATGGAACGCTACTTCCGCAAGCAGTTCATGTCGCAGAAGACGTTCTCGATCGAAGGTCTGGACGTGATGGTCCCGATGCTCGAAGAGACGATCTCGATGCTGGCCGAGGACGGCACGCAAACGGCGGTCCTGGGCATGGCCCATCGTGGCCGCCTCTCGGCGATCGCGCACGTCGTCAACCGCCCGTACGAAGAGTTGCTGGCCGAGTTCGAAGCCGGCGCGATGAAGACCGCCGAGCCCGATCCCGACGACGACGACACGACCGGCGACGTGAAGTACCACCACGGTGCCGAAGGCGTGTACGTTACGCCGATCGGCACGAAGATCGCGGTCGAGCTGGCGAACAATCCGTCGCATCTCGAAGCGGTCGACGGCGTCGTCGAAGGCATGACGCGCTGCCTGCAAACCGACCGCAGTGCGAACCTGCCGAAGTTCGATGCGCAGATCGCCGCGCCGATCCTCATCCACGGCGATGCGGCCTTCGCGGCGCAAGGCGTGGTCGCCGAGGTCCTCAACCTGCAGGCGATTTCCGGGTATGCCACCGGCGGCACGATCCACATCATCTCGAACAACCAGATCGGCTTCACCACCGATCCGATGGAAGGGCGCTCAACGCGCTACGCGTCGGACTTGGCCAAGGGCTACGATCTGCCGATCGTCCACGTCAACGCCGACGACGTCGAGACGTGCATCGCCGCGGTGCACCTGGCGATCGATTATCGCCGCAAATTCGGGCGCGACGTGCTCATCGACCTGATCGGGTACCGGCGCTTCGGCCATAACGAACAGGACGAGCCCAACTACACCCAGCCGCTGATGTACGACCTGATCAAGTCGCACCCGACGGTGCGCGAGCTATTTGCCGCGCGGCTCGTCGCCAACGGCGTGCTGACCGCCGAGCAAGTGACGGCGATGCAGGATGCCGCGACCGCGCGCATGGTCGAGGCGCACAAAAACGTACGGGAACAGCAGGGCGCGGCCAAGCTGATCACCCAGAAGGCGAAGAGCGGTTCGCACCTCGAGCCGATCAAGACCGGGGTCGAACGCAAGGAGCTCTTGCGCTGGTCGGATGCGGTCGTTGCCACGCCCGACGGTTTCTCGCCGAGCAAGAAGCTGGTCGCGCAGTTCGCCAAGCGCAAGTCGGCCCTGCAGCTCGAAGGCGAAGTCGATTGGGGCCTGGCGGAGGCGTTGGCGTTCGCCGCGCTGCTGAGCGAGGGCACGCCGATCCGGCTGACCGGGCAGGACAGCGAACGCGGCACGTTCAGCCACCGCCACGCGGTGCTGCACGATGCGAATACGAACGAGAAGTACGCTCCGCTGCAGCATCTCGCGACGGCCAAGGCGTCGTTCGAGATCCACAACTCGCCGCTCTCCGAGTACGCGTGTTTGGGCTTCGAGTACGGCTATTCGACCGAAGCGACCGACGCGCTGGTCTTGTGGGAAGCGCAGTTCGGCGACTTCAACAACGGCGCGCAGATCATCATCGATCAGTTCATCTCGGCCGGCGCGGCCAAGTGGGGCGAGACGACGCGCCTCACGATGCTTCTGCCGCACGGGTACGAAGGTGCCGGCCCGGAACATTCGAGCGCGCGTCTCGAGCGCTGGCTCTCGCTGTCGGCTGAAGGCAACATTCGCGTCGCGAACTGCTCGACCGCCGCGCAGTATTTCCACCTCTTGCGCGCGCAAGCGAAGGCGCCCGAAGCGTACCCGCTCGTCATCATGACGCCGAAGTCGTTGCTGCGCAACCGCGCCGCCTACGGGACGCTCGACGAGCTGGTCGACGGTTCGTTCCACGAGGTGATCGACGACCCGCGCTACGCGAGCGGCGACCGCACATCGGTCGAACGGCTGCTGCTGTGTTCGGGCAAGATCTACTACGATCTGCTCGCGAGCCCGCTCTACGCGAAGGCGACGAAAACCGCCATCGCGCGCGTCGAGCTGCTCTCGCCGCTGCCGGCCGACGATATCTTGGCGCTCCTGACCGACGCGTATCCCAACTTGACGTCGGTCACGTGGGTCCAGGAAGAGCCGAAGAACATGGGCGCCCGCGCGCACGTGCGCCGGCGTGTGGTCGAACGGCTACCGGAGAAGTTCGACGACCTCGGCTACGTGGGCCGTTCGTATCGCGCCAGCCCCTCCGAAGGGTATCCCGGCGCGCATGCGGTCGAGCAAGAGCGCATCATCCGCGAAGCGCTAACGGAAAGTTAGGCTGCTAAGGCCGCGTCGATCGCGTTGAGGAGCTTCTCGGGGGTGAAGGGCTTCGTCACGTAACCCTTCGCGCCGAGGCGCAGCAAATTGAGGACGATGTGGGCATCGCTCGTGGCGGAGCAGACGACGATGCGCGCGCCGGGATTGATCTGCAGGATGCCGCGGATGGCCGCCGTGCCGTCGATGCCCTCCATGTTGAGGTCCATCAAGACGATGTCGGGCTTCTCGCGGAAGAACGCCTGAATCGCTTCGGCGCCGTTCGAGGCTTCCATGACCTCGTACTCAGCTTCGCGCAAGATGCGGCCGACGATCACCCGCATGATCGCATTGTCGTCGACCACAAGAGCGCGGCGCCCGATCCCTGCCAACGATAATCTCCTTGCTTAGGGGAGTATGCGCTCCGTCGTGGTGTTCCTTGAAAGAACGGCCAGTAAGGCTTC
>DASYOE010000057.1:0-3465 GCA_036008105.1 Candidatus Lustribacter sp.
TGACGGAACGGCTGCCGTCGACTGAAGGTGCCGACGGCGCAACCGCCGACATCGACCGCGTCGATACCGCGACGCGCGTTCGGCGGTTGATCGAAGCGCAGCGCGGCGCGATCGATGCGGCGCTGGCCGCAAGCGACGCGATCGCGCACGCGGTGGACGCGGTGGTGACGGCGTTGCGCAGCGGCCGGCGCGTGATCGTGCTCGGCGCGGGAACGAGCGGACGTCTCGCCGTGCTCGACGCCTCCGAACTGCCGCCGACGTTCGGCTTCCCGGCCGAACGCTACCACGGCCGCATCGCCGGCGGCGACGGCGCACTGCGACGCGCCGTCGAGGGTGCGGAAGATGACGCCCCGGCCGGGGCCGCGAGCGTCGCCGACGCCGTTCGCGGCGACGTCGTCATCGGCGTATCGGCGAGCGGGTCGGCCGCCTTCGTCGCCGGAGCGCTCGCGGGCGCGCGAGCTGCCGGTGCCGTCACGATCGCGCTCGTCAACGCGGCCGGTTCGGCGCTCGCGCGCGATGCCGACATCGCGATCGTGGCCGAAACGGGTGCGGAACCGATTGCCGGCTCGACGCGCTTGCGCGCCGGTACGGCCCAAAAGATCGTGCTCAACACGATCTCGACCGCCGCCATGATCGCGCTCGGAAAGACCTATCGCAACCTGATGGTCGACGTCGTTGCCAGCAACGTCAAGCTGCGTGCGCGAGCGCTGCGGCTGGTGCGCGAATTGGCGGGTGACGTCGATGCCGCAGCCGTGCTCGATGCGGCCGGCGGCCGGGTGAAGACGGCCGTCGTCATGGCTCGCCGCAAGGTCGACCGGGGCGCGGCCGAACGGCTCCTCGAAGAGTCCGGCGGGCGCCTGGCCGGCCTTATAGACGAATCGTGAACGCGGCCGAGTTGAGCCGGTATCCGCGCGCTTCAAAGAATCCGAGCAACGAGGGATCGGCGCCGCACACGGCCTCGATGCGGGTGACGTCGAGCGAATTAAGGCGGCCCTGCAGCGTGACCAGTAACGCGGAACCGATTCCGTGGCGGCGCCGTTCCGGGAGTACGAAGAGGTCGCGCACGGTCGCGACCAGGCCGCCGGTTTCGGTATCGATGCCCAGTGATGCCGAGGCGCACGCGGCGGGATGATCGTCGAGGTAGGCCAGCCAAACAAACCCGAAATCGGGGCGGTCGATGAAGAGCGAGAGCGCTTCGCCGAGTGCCGCCGTATCGGTGCGGAAACGCTCCATCAGCGCAAACGCATCGTACCGTTCCGCGCTCGCCATCGTGCGGCATTCGATCATGAAAGGAACCCCATGACCCTTTTCTTCGCGCTGCTCCGCCGGACGCTTGCCGCCGCTGCGTTTGTTGCCGTCGCGAGCGCAACGAGCCTGGCGCAGGCACCGCCGCCGCAGCAGCAGCCACCACCACCGGCGGCGGACAACGGAACGCTGCCGGCCGGCGGGCACTTCAAAGAGTGCCACGGATACGTGCGGCACGTGTCCGACTTGAACATGCGCGTGCACTGCATCGACGGCAATCCCTCCGACCAGTCGTTCCTCTACCTGCCGAAGTACACGAACTTGAAGGACGGGAAAAGCATTCAGACGACCGATCTGCGGCCCGACACGCCGGTGCACGTGATCTACACGCAATCGGTTGGGATCAAGAAGGCGTATAAAATCTTCGTTGCCGACCCCAACGGACACGGACTCTACGGTTTCCGTAGTTAGCCTGCTGGCGCTCGCGGCGACGTTCGTCCTGGTTCCCCTGGACGATCGCCCCGTGACGCTGCAACTCCCGCAGATGCTCGGCGCCATCGCCGGCGTACGCGTCGCCGTTCCGCCGCGCGCGCTGCTGGGGAACTACCTCGATCCGGGCGACCCGCAAGCGCTGGCGCGCTGGTTGCGCGACGAATCGCCGCGCGACGCATCGGCGTTCATCCTCTCCACCGACATGCTCGATTTCGGCGGCCTCGTCGCCTCCCGCGCGCCGGGCACGCCGGGCTACGTCGCGCAGACGCGATTGCGCGATGCGGCCGCCTTTCGTGCCGCACGCCCGCACGCGCGCATCGACCTGTTCGGCACGGTGATGCGGCTGGCGCCGACCGGCGTGCCGGCGATCGGCGGCGCGGCAACGTTCTTTGCGGCCGGCGATGCGGTCGATCAACTCACGCAGTACGCCAACTTGCCCGATCCACCCCAAACGCCCGAACAGCAGACGCTCGCAACAAAACTCGCCGTCACGTTGGGCGACACGCTCGCCGCCTATCTGGCAACGCGCGCGCGCGACCGTGCCGTCGATCTATTTGCCTTGCAACTCACGGCCGAAGGCTCGTTCGACCGGATCGTCATCGGTCAGGACGACGCGGGTCCGGTCGGCTTGCACCTGCGCGACCTGGCGGCGTTACGTTCGTTTGCCGAGCGCTGGCTCTCGCCCGAGCGCGCGGCGATCGAACCGGGCGCCGATGAGTTGGCGATGATCCTCACCGGTGCGGAGCTCGCACGTGAGGCGCGTCTCGTGCCGCGCATCCGCGTGCGCTATTCCCGCGCCGACGGCGGAACGTTGCAAGATCCGCTGGAGTTCGCTCCCATCGACACGACGATCGGCGACATCATCCACGCCTGCGGCGGCGTGCGTGTATCAGCCGGCGACGCGCACGCGGACATCGATCTGTTCGTACGCGTCCCCCAAACCTCGCTGGCTGACGAGCGCGCCTTCGTCGACGCCATCGCCGCGGCGACCGCCGACGGCGCCAAGCTGCCGCGTCCGGCCGTTGCCGACCTCACCTTTCTCGCCCAAGACAACATGGACGAGCAGCGTGCCTTGGTGGAAGACATGATCGCCCGCGGCATCGCCGGCAAGATCGACGCCTTCGCCTCATGGAACACGACCGCGAATACGATCGGCACCGCGGTGCCCGTTGCGATCGCCACTCTCGCCGGGCGCGCGACCGGAAGCTTCGATGCGGTCGCGCACGCGCAGTTCATGCTCGACCGCTACGCCGATGACTACGCGTTCCACGATTTCGTGCGCGGCGACGTCAACGATCAGCTGGCCAAGCTCGGGGTCGAGGATCATAGCTATTTGCTGCCGGATGCAGCCAGCTTCGCCGCTTCGGCAAACCGCGCCGCGCTGTGGCCGCGGGCGCTACTGCTCTTGTCTTCGATCTACCCGCTGTATCGCGATATGGGGCTAACGATCACGCTGCCCTGGGATCGCACCTTCGAAACGGAACTCGACGTCCGTCTAGCGCCTCGCTAACTAACAGCGCGTCAGGCGGGCTGGCACAACTCGATCAGGACGCCGCCGGTGGACCTTGGGTGAAGAAAGGCGATCAAGTTGCCGCAGGCTCCACGTTTTGGCCGTTCGTCGATAAGGCGGACGCCGCGCGCTTTGAGGGCGGCGAGTTCGGCCTCGATGTCGGCGACGCGATACGAGGTGTGGTGGAGTTTCGTGGCTGCTTCGCCGCGGAATCTCGC
>DASYOE010000058.1:0-5897 GCA_036008105.1 Candidatus Lustribacter sp.
GGCCGCGGCACGGTCGGCACCGGTCGCGTCGAACGCGGCCAGGTCAAGGTCGGCGAAGAGGTCGAGATCGTGGGTCTGGTCGACACCCCGCCCCGCAAGACCGTCGTCACGGGCATCGAGATGTTCCGCAAACTCCTCGACGCGGGCATCGCCGGCGACAATGTCGGCGTGCTGCTGCGCGGCGTGGAGCGCAACGACATCGAGCGCGGCCAGGTGCTGGCCAAGCCCGGTTCGATCAAGCCGCATCGCAAGTTCAAGGCTGAGGTGTACGTCCTCTCTAAAGAAGAGGGCGGCCGCCACACGCCGTTCTTCGCCAACTACCGGCCGCAGTTTTACTTCCGCACGACCGACGTCACCGGAACGATCAAGCTGCCGGAAGGCGTCGAGATGGTCATGCCGGGCGACAACATCACGATGGACGTCGAACTGATCACGTCGATCGCCTGCGAAGAAGGCCTGCGGTTCGCGATTCGCGAGGGCGGCCGCACCGTCGGTGCCGGCGTCGTCACCTCGGTTTCGGATTAGGTAGGCGATCATGGCGAAGCAGAAGATTCGGATCCGGCTCAAAGCCTACGATCACGCGATCCTCGATCAGTCGGCCGAACGCATCGTCGATACGGCGAAGCGCACCGGCGCGTTCGTGAGCGGCCCGGTGCCGCTCCCGACCGAGATCAATCGGGTTTGCGTGCTGCGTTCGCCGCACGTCGACAAGAAAAGCCGCGAGCACTTCGAGATGCGCACGCACAAGCGTCTGATCGACATCCTCCAAGCGTCGCCGAAGACGATGGACGCGCTGATGCACCTCGACCTCCCCGCCGGCGTAGACATCGAACTAAAAGCGTAAGCGCTCTCACTCAACGAGCAAGCAGCCGCTCCTTTCTGATAGGAGCGGCTTTTTTGTGGGTACGGTGCGGGCCATGAACATGAAGCGTACCCTTGCTTCCGCGGCGCTGGCCGGGACGCTCGCGCTGACCGCGATCCCCGTTGCGCCCGCATTGGCCGACGGCGCGGCGTCGACGCGCAACATCATCGGCGGTGCGGCCCTGGTCGGCGGAACGTTGCTGATCATCAACCATAACAAGAAGGTCCATCAAAAAGAAGACGAGATGGCCTCGGCCCAAGCGCAAGCTGAAGAGAGTGCGAACAACGCGCAGGCGGCCTACGAGGCCGAGCGCCGCGCCTACCAGGCGCAAGTCGCGATCAACGGCGAGTACAAGCACGAAGTCGCGGTGCAGCACAGCATGATCGTGCAGATGCGCGAGCAGCTCGCCTCGGCGCAGCGCGCCGGCTACGTCGCGTCGGCCCCCGCGCAGCAGCCGCAGCGCGTGGCGACGACCTCGTACGGCTGGGGCACGCTCTAAGCGATGCGCACTGGGAACGCCCCTCTCGCCGCGGGTGTGATCGCCGTTGCGCTGTGCGCGTGCGGCGGCGGCGCAACCTCGCCCGAGAAGGTCGTCAACGATACGACCGCAGCCGTGTACAACGACGACCTGAACGCGATGCAATCGCACTTCGATGATGCGTTGCGCCAGCAGGTCACGATCGCCGGCGTCAGCACGCTCTCGGCGAAGCTGCATGCGTTCGGCGCGTACAAAGGCGTGACCCAAACCGCCGCGGATCAAACCGGCGGACGCTACGACTACACCGCTGCCTTCGACAACGCGACGCTCGCGGTGCACGTCCGGATGGATCAGGACGGACGGATCGCGGCGTTCCGGATCGACGTGCCGCAACGCGTCGCCGCGAACAACTAGGCGAGGCCGCCGTTCCGGGAAACGTGCTGCCGGGTGACCGGCAGCCGTTTCGTCAGCCGTACGCGGGTCCCGCGCTCGTCGAAGCAGACGTCGTCCATCAGGTTGCGCATTAAGAAGATCCCGAAGCCGCGCAGCGCGTCGTGCGCCGGTCTGCCGTCCGCCGAGGCTGACGTGAAGCCGCCGCCTTCGTCCTGCACCTCGATGACGATGCGCTCGCTCTCGACGTAGACGTGCACCTCGAAGCCGCTTTCCACCCGGTGGCCGTGCTCGGCGGCGTTGGCCAGCGCCTCGCCCACGGCCGTTTCGATGTCGGCCAGGTCCCCGTCGGCGTACCCGTAGGCGGCGATATGCGAAATAACCGAGCGGCGTGCAAATGCCGCCGCCCGGCGTGTGTTCGGAAACCGAGCCCGAAATTCGCCAGTCATCGTGGGTTACGGTCCCTATACCACGGAATGCGTGCGTCTATTCACGAAACCGTCAAACTATGCCCATTCCGCTCGATGTCTCTTTCGAACGAACGTTTTCCGGTACGCCGAAGCGGATTTTTCAGCTGCTGACGGAGATGGGGACGTCGGCCGACGCGATCTGGCCGTTCGCCTCGCAGCCCTTCATGCGCAGCGCGGGCCCCCTCGTGCCCGGCCAAACCGAGGAATGGCACCTTGGGCTACACGCGGTGCTCGAGTCGGTCGAGCCGGAGAAGAGCATCATCTGGCGGATCGACAACGACGGCGTCGACGGAACGCACGGGTTCACGATCAGCCAAGACGGTAAGAAGACGACCGTCACGCACCGGGTGGTGGCGCAACTCTCCGATCTGGACGGCCGGCTCTTGTGGAAACGTGTCGAGGACGGCCATCAGCGCGCGATCGAAGGACTGTTCGACAAACTGGGACGCGTCCTCAAGCGTTAGAAGCGCCGCCCTATTTGGGCTTCATCGTCGTGGAGTTGAGAATCGGGATCTGGGTGTACGGCTTCCCGGCCTGAATCGACGAGAGGTAGGCGTAGATGTCGGCCAGGTCGCTCGTCGGCAGAATCTTCTCGGAGAACGAGGGCATGTTGCCCGCCGGCTTGCGGACGTAGGCGTTCACCGTTGCCCACGGCGGCGGATGCGGCGCCAGCTTAGCGCCGGTGCCGTAATTGCCTTGGCCCACGGTGCCGTGGCACTCGTAGCAGCCGTAGCGCATAAACGCGGCCTTGCCCTTCGCGGCGTCGCCGGGCGGCGGCGGTGCCGCGGCCGGCGCAGTTTGCGCCAGCGCGCCGTGGAACGTGACGAGGGCCGCGGCCACGGCGGCGAGGGCGAGCGTTGCGAACTTGTGCATCAGCGTTCTCCTTACCGTGGCTGCGACACGATGTCGATGACCGCCGGCAGGCCGCTTTTCACGACCTTGAGCGCGCGCGCGATCGCCGGTGCGAGCTGATCCGGTTGCGATATCGGGCCTTCACCGTAGACGCCCATCGATTGCGCGAACTTCGCGTAGTCGATGTTCGGATCGGTGATCAGCGTGCCGGTGCGGGCCTTCTCGGGTCCGCGTTCGCGGCGGCTGGCCATGCGTTGAAGATGCATCGTTTCCTGGTGCCAGGCGCGGTTGTTGTGCACGACCGTCAGCAGCGGGATCTTGTGGTGCGAGGCCGTCCAGAGCGACCCGGGCGCGACCATGAAGTCGCCGTCGCCGTTGAAGTTCACCGAGTAGCGGCCCTGATCGCGCGCGGCGATCGCCGCACCGATGGCCGACGGGAGACCCTCGCCGACGCCGAAGGCGCCGCCGTCGCTGCTGATGTGGTGGTACTTGTCGAGATCCCACAGCCGGTTCGGATACTGTCCCTGATAGAACGTTCCGGAGACGAGCGAGAAGTCGTCGTTCTTGATCTGGTTGTAGATCTCGGCGACCCAGCGGCCGACCGTGATCGGCGAGGCGTCCCAACTCGTCGAGGCGAGGGTGAGGTCGGCGACGCGGCGTTTCGAGAACGAGTCGACGAAGGCGGCGGCCCGCGCCGGATTCTGCGCGCGCCGTTCGCTTGTCATCGCGCGGTTCACCGCATCGAGCAAGTACGGCAGCGAGGCTTCGCTGTCGCCGGCGATCGGCATCGTCGGGTTGAAGAAGCGCTGCTGGTCCTGATAGTTGCCGGAGCCCTGGAGGTAAAGTGCGTTGATCGAGATGACGGTCGTCGTCGGCTTGATGCGCATCACCGTGGAACGAACCGGGAAGTCCGGCACGTCGCCGACGAGCCCGAACAGATCGGTCAACTCGAGGCCGAGCACGACGTCGGCTTTGCCGAGCAGCGTGCGGTCGAACGAACCGTTGAGATGGTGGTTCGTCGGGAAGTTCATGCGGTTGCCGTAGTCGACGACCGGAATCTCCAGCGCTTCGGCCAGCTGCACGAGCAGCGTCATGCCGTTGGCCGTGCGCGCGCAGCGGTCGGCGACGATGATCGGGAATTGGGCGTTGACCAGCAGCTTCGCGACGTCGGCCAGGGCCGCCGGATCGGCGACCGGCGGCCGCACCGGGACGTATTTGGGCAGCGGCAGTTGCTTCTGGTCGTTCGGCATCTCAGCCAAATCGGCGTCGACCATCACGAGCGCCGGCCCCATCAACGGGGTCGTCGCGAGCGAGTTCGCCTTCATGACCTCTTCGCCGAATGACTGCAGCGACATCGGCGCGGAGTCGTACTTGATGAACCCACGCACGATCGCGGCGACGTCGGTAGCGGTGTGGTACCACTCGACGCCCGGCCGGCGGGTCGCGCCGTCGGCGATGTTGCCGACGAGGATCAGCATCGGCACGCGCGCGGCGTACGCGTTGTAGATGTTCATCGACGCGTGCTGCAGGCCGACGGTGTTGTGGACGATGATCGCCATCGGCTTGCCGGCCATCTGCGCGTACCCCATCGCGATGCCCGATGATATCTCTTCGTGCACGCAGGACAGCAGTTCGGGTTTCGAATTGCCGCCGTAGTTCGTGATGGACTCTTGGAGCCCGCGGAACGTCGAGCCGGGCATGCACGTGATGTAGTCGTAGCCGACGTGCTTGAGGCAGTCGACCATGTAGTCGGAACCGGCGTTGTGTACGTGCCAGCGGTCGATCTCGGCGGCCGGATTTCCCGTTTCTTGCGCGACCAGACGCGGTCCGGGCAACGCCGCGCCGGGCACGACGGGCGTGGCGGCCGGTTGCGTTTCGGTTGCCGCTGCAACCGCCGCGGGCGCGACGCTCGCTGCTGCGGCGCCCGCGCCGCCGGCGGCGATTCCCGCCAGGAATCCGCGGCGGTCGACTCCGGAGTTTTTCTTCGCCATGTCCAGCTACCTTATTTCGGCGTCATCGTGGTGGAATTGAGCAACGGGATCTGCGAGCCGGGCTTACCGGCCGGGATCGACTTCAAATAGGCGTAGATATCGGCCAGCGTGGCGTCGGAGAGAATCTTTAGCGAGAACGACGGCATGTCGCCGCGCGGACGGCGCACGTACGAGCTGACGGTCGCCCACGGCGGCGGGTTCGGCGCGATGCGCGCGCCGGCGCCGAAGTTGCCTTGTCCGACCGTGCCGTGACATTCATAGCAACCGTAACTCATGAAGTCGCCTTTGCCGCGCGCGACGTCACCGGGCGGTGCCGTTGCCGCCGCGGCCGGGGCGGCCGGGGTGCCTTGCGCCGATGCCCCGTGCGCGGCGAGGAGGAGCGCAGCTGTCAGAACGAGCGCGCCGGAAACGAAACGAGTTGCAATGTTCATCTGCATTTCCTTTAGCGCGGCTGGCTGACGACGTCGACGAGCGCCGGCAGGCCGCTTTTCACGACCTTGAGCGCGCGGGCAATGGCCGGACCGAGTTGATCCGGATTCGATATCGGCCCCTCGCCGTGCACGCCGAACGATTCCGCCATTCTAGCGTAGTCGATGTTCGGGTTGTTGATCAGCGTGCCGACCGTCGCATGTTCGGGCTGGCGTTCGCGCCGGTTGGCCATGCGCTGCAGATGCATCGTCTCTTGGTGCCAGGCGCGGTTGTTGTGCACGATGGTCAGCAGCGGGATCTTATGGTGTGCCGCCGTCCAGAGCGAACCCGGCTGCACCATCAAGTCGCCGTCACCCTGGAAGTTGATTGCGTAGCGGCCCTGATCGCGCGCGGCCAGCGCCGCGCCGACCGCGGCCGGCATCTGG
>DASYOE010000059.1:0-2803 GCA_036008105.1 Candidatus Lustribacter sp.
TTCGGGCGCGCACCACACCACGTCGCTCACCGTATCTTCACCGCGGTGCTCGATCGAGAGCCGCGCGCGCCGGTCTAGCGCGGCGCCGATGCGCGCCCACGCCGGCTGGTTCTCGACGACGCGTGCGCCGGCGTGTACCGCGAGCGCGGCGCGAAAGTTCGCCTTCACCGCCGTCTCGAGCGGCGTGTCGGAATGCCAGCGCAGGTCGAGCAACGGCGGCAACGGTTGATGATAACGCGGCACGGCACCGCAACGGTCGGCCCAGCGCGCTTGCAGCAAACGGTCGTTGGGCGCGCCGTCGATATCTTTCCCGCGCGAGGCGCCTTCGAGGTGAACGATCGTCGCGCGCGGTTCGTAGCGGCAGTGGAAACCGGCCGCCCAGAGCTTGAGCGAGAGATCGACGTCTTCCGAACCGTTGAGGAACGCTTCCTCGAAGCCGCCGACGTCTTCGAACGCGGCGCGTCGCACCAGCACCGCCGCGCCGCTGAGCGCGGCCGGCTCGTAGGCGATTTGCGCTTGCGGCAAATCGGCGTCGAGATACACGTACAGACGCTCGAAATGCACGAGGCCGGCCAGCATCGCCAGCCCCGCGACCTGCAGCGTTCCGTCGCCGTGCAGCAGCTTCGGCCCAACCGCGCCGGCGCCCGATTCCAGCAGCGTTGCCGCGAGCCTCCCGATCGTGTACGGCGGCACCAGCGTATCGTTGTTGAGGAAGAAGATCGCGTCGGCGTCGCCGGCGCGCGCACCGGCGTTGCACGCGCGCGCGAAGCCGACGTTCTCCGGCAGCAGCACCGGCACGACGTCGGTGCGCGCGCGCAAACGTTCAGCGGTATCGTCGGGCGATCGATCGTCGACGACAATGATCCGCCGGACGCACGGCTCCCGTGCGACCAACGTGGCCAGACAGCGCTCCGTCAACTCCCACTGGCCGTGGACGGGAATGACGACGTCGACGCTCAGCGGCATCTCGCGTGCTTGGGCGCTTATCGGGGACACTCTTGCAGTATCGTCGTGCCGTCGGCGCGCGTGTGGTTGAGGATGTAGCGAATCACCTCGGGGTAGCGGCTCGTGTCGGTGCCGGACGGCGGCAGTTGCACGTGCGTGCTGAAGTTGGGGTTCGGCAGGTTGCGCGGCGACCACGGATCCGAGTCGGGGTCGGCATAGACCCAACGATACGGGAAGTTGTCGCTCTCCGTGTGCCGGTCGGGAAACGTCACCGTTGCGTTCACGTGTTCGTACGTCAGCGGCCCGCTATGGTCGGGCGCCTGGAACGG
The DNA here is from genome assembly GCA_036008105.1 of Candidatus Lustribacter sp. Taxonomy (GTDB): domain Bacteria; phylum Vulcanimicrobiota; class Vulcanimicrobiia; order Vulcanimicrobiales; family Vulcanimicrobiaceae; genus Lustribacter. The sequence continues at coordinate 1,275 of DASYOE010000059.1, forward strand.
AACCAAGTCGACGCTGCCGCACGGTGCCTGCGCGTTCACGCTCCCGCTACCCGTGTCGCCGGTGCCGTTGCCGCTGCCGCCCGCCGTTCCGGCGCCTTCGCCTGAGCCTTGCCCCGTGCCGGCGCCGCCCCCGCTGCCCGCAACGATCACCGCCGGCGTCACGACCTGCGGATGGGGGCGCGGCGCGGCGTGTCCGCCGCCGCTCGCCTTCACGGCCCGCGGCGCCGCGCGTTGCGGAATCGGGGCGAGGGTGACGCGCGCGAGGGGCGGCGGAGTCGGCGGTGGCGGCGTCGGCGTCGGCGGCCGCGGCGTGGGCGGCGGTGTCGGGGCGGCGCGTTCCAGGACCACCGTCTGCGGTGGGGCGCTTTCGGGCAGCGTCCGGTCGGCCGGTTGGCAGCGGCCGAGCGCAAAGCACAGCGCGGTGATCACGACGGCGCTGGGCACGGCGACGGCAAATCGTGCGACCGGATCGTCGAAGGCCGCTGCGACCTTAGTCTTCATGCGCAGGCAGTACGATTCGTGCGTAGCGCGGGGTTCCCGTTCCGGCAAGGCGAACGCCGGGGCGTGCAGCTCGAGCCTTTGATCCGCGCGATTCCCGATTTTCCGATCCCCGGCATCCTGTTCCGGGATATTACCCCGCTGCTCGGCGATGCGGCGGGCTTCAAGGCCATGATCGATCTGTTCGTCGACAAGTACCGCGGCGCGAATATCGAGTACGTGGTCGGCATCGAAGCCCGCGGCTACATGCTCGGGGCCCCGGTCGCCTACGCGCTGGGGGCCGGGTTCGTGCCGGTTCGCAAGCCGGGCAAGCTGCCGGGTGAGAAATTCACCGAAGAGTACGCGCTGGAGTACGGGACCAACACGATCGAGATCCACCAAGACGCGGTCGCGCGCGGCAAACGGGTCCTCGTGATCGACGACTTGCTGGCCACCGGGGGGACGATGGCCGCGACGCTGCGGCTGCTCGAGCGCCTGGGCGCGCACATCGCCGGGGTGGCCGTGCTGATCGAACTTGCGGCCCTCAACGGCCGCGCCGCCCTGCCCGGCGTGGACATCACGTCGTTCATTACCTACTGAGGGAACCCGATATGGCTGCGAACGGGTTCTAAGGTAGATAGCTCATGACGATCGCCGATCTCATCCAGAACGTCCGCCGCTATGACCCCTCGCTCGACCCGGCCTGGCTCGAGAGTGTTTATGCTGTGGCCGAGGGTGCGCATCGCGAACAGCGCCGGGCGTCGGGTGAGTCGTACATCGAGCACCCCTTGGCCGTCGCGGCTATCCTGGCCGACCTCGAGATGGACCGCTCGACGATCGCCGCCTCGCTGCTCCACGACGTCGTCGAAGATACGGTCATCACGAGCGAGGAGGTCGCCGAGCGATTCGGCGACGAGATCGCATCGCTCGTCGACGGCGTCACCAAGCTGACGCGAATTCCGTATCAAACGAAAGAAGATGCGCAGGTCGAGAACCTGCGCAAAATGTTCCTGGCGATGGCCAAGGACATCCGCGTCATCATCATCAAGCTC
>DASYOE010000060.1:0-8069 GCA_036008105.1 Candidatus Lustribacter sp.
CGATCATCCGGCCGGGGCCAATCCAGGGCGACATGATCCATCCGTTCCTGCGCCGGCGCAACGGGATCGAGCCGGTGACCTATCCGCATCCCAAGCTCAAGCCGATCCTCGAACGCACGCTCGGCGTGCCGCTCTTCCAAGAACAAGGCATGCGCATGGCGATGGAAACCGCCGGCTTCTCGGGCGGTGAGGCCGACGAACTACGTCGCGCGATGGGTCACAAGCGTTCGCGCGACCGGATGGCCCAGATCTACCCGCGGCTGGTGAACGGCATGGTCGCCAACGGCATCGAACGCGAGGTCGCCGACCGGCTTTTCCACATGCTCGAAGGCTTCGCCGACTACGGGTTCCCCGAATCGCACGCCGCGAGCTTCGCGCTGCTCGCCTATGCCTCGGCATACGTCAAGTGTCACGAGCCGGCGATCTTTTGCGCGGCGATCCTCAACGTGCAGCCGATGGGCTTCTATTCGACCGAGGTACTGGTGAATGACGCGCGGCGCCACGGCGTGATCGTCCGGCCGATCGAAGTGAACGCGAGCGAGTGGTGGAGCTTCGTCGATCCAAGCGGCGCGCTGCGGCTCGGCTTTCATCTCGTGCGCGGTATGGGCGAAGCGCAGCGCGAAAACGTCGAGCGCGCGCTCGCAGGCGGCGAACCGTTTGCCGATCTGCTCGAGTTTGCGCGGCGGACGAAACTGGCCCGCGAGCCGCTCGAGAACCTCGCCGCCGGCGGTGCGTTCGCCCCGTGGTTCGCAACGCGGCGCGAAGCGATCTGGGCGCTGCGCGCGCTCGACGAGCGCGAAGCGCGCGGTGAATTGGGCCGCGCGATAGAGATCGACGACGAACCGGCGCCGCAGTTGCTCGAACTCACCGCAATCGAACGCACCGCGCTCGACATCGCCGCAACCGGCGTCGCCGACGTGCAACCGATCGTGCATTTTCGCGCCGAGCTCGACGCGCGCCGCGTGCTGGCTGCGGAGCGTTTGCCGGCGATGCCCAATAATCTGGTGTGCAAAATCGGCGGTCTCGTGATCACGCGCCAGCGGCCGGGCACGGCGAAGGGCTTCGTGTTTCTCACCATCGAGGACGAAACGGGTTTGGTCAACGTGATCGTGCGGCCCGATATCTACGAGAAGTACCGGCGCACGATCCGCGCCTCACAATGTTTGATCGTCGAGGGCACGTTACAGAAAGAGTCGGGCGCGATCGACGTGATCATGAAACGCTGCTGGGCCTTCGACACTTCGGGCACGACGGACAAAGTGCGCGCTCGCAATTTTCACTGAGTATGCTACCATCGTGCCATGGCGTTGGTTCTGTGGAAGCCGGCGATTATTCCGTTCCTCGTGCTCGCCGCGTGCGTCGCTTGCGGTGGCGGCAGCGGGCCCGTCGTGGGAGCGCCGAACCAGAATGCAGCGGCCGCGGTCGGGGCCGCGGTCGCAGCCGGGGCCGCAGCCGGACAGCCGATCCCGCAGGCGTGTCCGAGCGCGCTGCCGCCAGGCGCGATCACCCTCTTTCAGCCCGTCAGCGGATCGACGGTGAACGCGTCGACGAACGCGGTCGTGTTCATCGAGACACCGCTGTCGGCACCCAAGAACGGCTGGGGTTCGCTGACGCTCAACGGTACGGGCCAAGGCGCGCTCGCGGCGGCGGCCATCCCGAGCCCGCTTCCGACCGGCGAGATTTTTCTCAGCGCGCCGATCACGCAACCGTTGACGTCGGGCATGACCTATCAGGTCGCGGTGACGTACACCGACGGCTGTGGTTACCCCGATGCGATCGCGCTCGGAACGTTCAGCACGCAGTAAGTCTATCGTTGCGCTGCGAGCGCCGCGCGTTCCAACTCAGGCGGAAGGGTGACAAGGCGCGGGCGATCGATCGTCTGCAGCCACGCGTACGTGTCGCGCACCGTGTCGACGAGCGGACGCGTGGTGAGGCAGGTTGCCACGGCGCGCGCGATGCTTGCCTGCATCAAACCGTAGTCCTCGGGTTCCATCCAAAACGGTATGTGTTTCCACGGCTCGACACCGGCCGCGAGCGCAGCCTCCGACGGCACGACGACCGGCACGGCGCGCGAACCCGTGCCGGCGATGCACGCGCGCGCCACGTCGAGCGCCGTGATCGGTTCGAGCGGACCGGTCACGTTGAACGGTCCGCTTAACTTTCGCTCGGCGGCCGACAACATCCACGCGGCGAGATCGCGCACGTCGATCATCTGCACCGGTGCATCGGCCGCACCGGGCACGAGGAACGGTTCGTTGCGCGCCGCGCGCTCGATCCATGAATTGAAGCGGTCGGTGTTGTCGCACGGTCCGACGATAAAGCCGGCACGTACCGAAATCGCCCGCCCCGGCAACACGTCCTCGGCCGCTGCTTCGCACAGCGCTTTCAGCTCGCCATAGCGTTCGTTGGCATACACGGAGGGATCGGCGTCGGGCGGCAGCACGCCTAGCGGAGCCGACTCGTCGGAACCGGACACGTGCTGCGCGTAGACGCTGAGCGAGGACACAAACACGTACCGGTCGACCGAATCGCGCAACACTTCGGCTGCGGCGCGCACATGGCGCGGCACATAGCCGCTGGTGTCGACGACGACATCCCAACGGCGCCCGCGCAGCGCCGTCGGGTCGTCGCGGTCGCCGGCAATCTGCTCGACGTCCGGCAACGGCGTCAAATTACCCCGGTTGAACGCCGTCACGGCATAGCCGCGCGCTTGCGCCGCCGCGATCATCGCGCGGCCCACAAACCGGTAACCGCCGAGTAAGAGCAGCTTCATCGCGCTTGCTTCGCTAGATCGCGTGCAGACCTTGGAGCGGGCTCGCGTACCCGCGCCGGGAAGAGCGGCCGACGTGAATGAACCGGCGGGCGTCGTCGCCCCAGCCCAACGCACGTGGGCACTCGCCGCTACGGTAACGGCATCGGTGCTCGCCGCACTGGACCAATCGATCGCCAATACGGCGCTGCCGACGATCGCGCACGATCTGCATACCAGCGCATCGGCGTCGATCTGGGTGATCAACGCGTTTCAACTCGGGCTCATCATCGGCGTGGTGCCGCTCGCGGCCGCGGGCGACATCTTGGGCTACTGGCGCGTGTTCCGCCTCGGACTTGCGATCTTCGTGGTAGCCTCGCTCGCCTGCAGCCTTTCGCACGACCTCCTCACGCTCACGCTCGCGCGATTTGTGCAAGGCGCGGCCGCCGCGGCGCTTACGATTACCGCCACGCCGATCAACCGGCTGATCTTTCCGGCCAACATGGTTGGGCGGGCAACCGGTTACAACACGATGGCCGTAGCGCTCGGCGCGATGGCGGGTCCGATCGTCAGCGGCGTCATGTTGTCGTTCGCGCCGTGGCAATGGCTATTCGCGCTAAACGTGCCGATCGGCGCGGCGGTTTTCGTGCTCGCGCTTAAGACGATCCCGAAAACGCCGGGCGCAAACGGCGCGTTCGACTGGACGAGCGCGCTGATGAACGTCGCCATGTTCGGTCTCGCGGTGCTCGGTTTCGACACGATGGGACACGACGGGCCGACGCCGGCCGGCATCGGCGAGGTTGTCGTTGCCGCAATCGTCGGCTGGCTGTTCATCCGCCGTCAGCTCGCGACGCCGCTGCCGATGTTCGCGGTCGATCTCTTTGCGCAAGCGCGCTTCACGCTGGCCGTGTTCGCGTGCTTCGCCTCGTTCGTTTCGCAAACGATCGCGTACGTGACGCTGCCGTTCGCGTTTCAAACGGTCATGGGCCACACACCGTTGCAAGTCGGGGCGTTGTTGTTGCCGTGGCTGCTCGCGTCGGCGGTGATGGCGCCGGTCGCGGGTCCGCTTGCGGATCGCTACAACTCCTCACGCTTAGCAGCACTCGGCCTGGCGATCTTCAGCATCGGCCTACTGTTCGCAACCGTGATGGGACCAGACCCCGCACCAGCGGACATCGCCTGGCGGATGGCGGTCTGCGGCATCGGTTACGGGCTCTTCCAGTCGCCAAACAATCGCGCGATGCAAATCAGCGCCCCACGCGAACGTAGCGCCGCGCCGCAAGCGATCCAGGGCGTCGCCCGGCTCCTGGGTCAGACGACCGGCGCCGCAATCGTCGCGCTGGTGTTCGCGTTCGACGCCGTGGCACGGGCGCGGGGCGGCATCTCGCCGCAGGCCGTCGTCCAGACGCTGGCTATCGCCACGGCGTTCGCGGTCATCGCCACCGCTGCCAGCGTGTGGCGCGGCGTCATTACGGGCTCGATCCGTCCCTCGACCTGGCTCGGGACCTCGACAGGTATTTGACGATCGTCAACTAAAATGCCTGGGTGGCTACCGCACTCGACCGCCGGGTCGACGAGGTCCGGCGCTTCAACCGCTTCTACACCAAACGCATCGGCGTGCTGGCCGAGAACTTTCTGCACACGCCGTTTACCCTGGCCGAGGGCCGGGTGCTGTTCGAGGTGGGGAACCGTACCGAGCCCTCACCCAGCGACGTCGCCGCGGCGCTCGGTCTCGACCCCGGCTACCTGAGCCGCATCTTGGCGCGCTTCGAGCGCCGCGGCTTGGTGACGCGCTCCGCGTCGCCGGACGACGGCCGTCGGAGCGTGCTCGCGCTGACCGACGCCGGGCACGCCGCGCTCGGGCCGTTGAACGAACGCTCGAACGCCGAGATGACCGCGTTGCTCGCGGCGCTGCCGGACGAACGCCAGGAGCGCGTGCTGAACGCGATGGCCGTCATCGCCGAAGCGCTCGCGCCCGACGAAGCGGCGACCGAGATCGCGCTACGCGAACCGGAAGTCGGCGACTACGGTTGGGTGATCGAACGGCACGGCGCGCTCTACGGAGCCGAATACGGCTTCGACTTTCACATGGAAGGCTACGTCGCCGAAGTGCTCGCGGCGTACATCGCAAACTTTCGCCCGGACCTCGATCGCGGCTGGATCGCCGAGCGCAACGGCGTGCGCTGCGGTTCGGTGTTCGTCGTGCACGAAGACGATCCAACGATCGCGCGGCTGCGGCTCTTGATCACCGAACCGGCCGCGCGCGGCCACGGTCTCGGCCGGCGGCTCGTGCGCGAGTGCATCGCCTTTGCGCGCGCGGCCGGCTACCGCACGATGGTGCTCTGGACGCACTCCGTGCTGACCGCCGCGCGGGCGATTTACGCAAGCGAAGGCTTCGTGATGACCGCGACCGAGTACAACGACCTCTGGGGCCCGCACCTGACCAGCGAAACCTGGGAACTCAACCTTTCGAACGTCTAGCGCGTCTTAACTTGGGCATGCCGATTCCGCTGAGTGTTCTGGATCAATCGCCGGTCGTACACGGCGCGACGCCGCGCGAGGCCATCGAGGCCACGATCGCGCTCGCCCGGCGCGCGGAAGAACTCGGCTACCACCGTTACTGGTGCGCGGAACATCACGGGCTGCCGAGCGTGGCCGATCCCTCGCCCGAAGTGCTGCTCGGGCGGCTCAGCGGCGAGACCTCGCGCATCCGCCTCGGTAGCGGCGGCATCATGTTGCCGCACTACAGCGCGTTCAAAGTGGCGGAGTCGTTTCGCATGCTCGAAGCCCTCGCGCCGGGGCGCATCGATCTCGGCGTCGGCCGCGCGCCCGGCGGGACGCGCGCCGTATCGATGGCACTCCAGAGCCGCGACGCGCTGCAGTTCCCGCAGCAGATTCACGACCTGCTCGCATACTTTGCCGACGAGGTGCCGGATAACGCGCTGCGCGGTCTCGTCGCAAACCCCGCCGTCGATACGTCGCCGGTGCTGTGGGTGCTGGGTTCGTCCGATTATGGTGCGATGCTGGCGGCGCAGATGGGATTACCGTATTCGTTCGCGCAGTTCATCGGCGGCGACTACCCGCAGGTCACGCGAGCGTATCGTCAACTGTTCCAACCGTCCGCGCAACTCGCGCAGCCGCGCGTGATGGTGACCGTTGCGGCGATCGTCGCGCCGACCGATGAAGAAGCCGAAGTCCTCGCGCTGCCGACGCTGCTCGCGCGATTGCGGCGTGCGCGCGGTCTCTCATCCAAGCTGCCGTCGTTGGCCGAAGCGCAAGCCTATCCGTGGACCGAACGCGAGAAAGCCGAAGCGTTTGCGACACGCAATCTGATCGCCGGTTCGCCGGAGACGGTGCGGCGGCGCATCGATGCGATCGTCGAAGCGTACGGCGCCGACGAGATCATGGTCGTGACGATCGCGCCGGATTACGCGCTGCGTCTGCGCTCGTACGAGTTGCTGGCGGGCGCCTTCGCCGCCGTCGCGGCCTGACGCAGGCGGCTAAGGGCGTTCCTCCAAAGGTGGAGTGATGCTCGAACGTCGCACGCTGCTCGGTTTGCTCGGCGCCGCCCCGGCGGCATTCGCCCTGCCGGCCCGCGCCGCGAACACGCCGGTGCGCATCGGCGTGCAGCCGGTTGAATCGGCCGGACAGACGTTTTACGCGAAGGATCTCGGTTGGTTCGACCAAGCCGGCCTCGACGTTGAGATCACCACGCTCTCAAACGGCGGCGCTCTGGTGGCCGCCGTGATCTCCGGCGCGCTCGACGTCGGCCTCTCCGCGGTCGGTCCGATCGCGCAAGGCTACGTCAAAGGGTTGGGCGTGAAGATCATCGCGCCGGCCGGGATGTCGCTCAGCACGGCGCCGACCGACGTCACGATGGTCGCGCTCGATTCGCCGATCAAGACCGCGGCCGATCTCACCGGCAAGACGATCGCGGTCAACGGCCTCGGCAACGTGTTGATGAACGCGACGCAAGCGTGGCTGGATAAAAACGGCGGCGATAGCAAGAGCGTGAAGTGGCTCGAGCTGCCGTTCCCGTCGATGGCGGCCGCGCTCGCCGCCCATCGCGTTGACGCCGCCACGCTTGCCGAACCCTACGTTTCCGATGCCAAGTCCGTCGCGCGTCCGCTGGCTAGCCCAATGGACGCGATCGCGCGCACGATTCCGGCCACGACGTGGTTTGCGAACGGCACGTGGCTGCAAACGCAACCCGCTGTGGCGGGGAAAGTCGTCGACGTCCTGCGCCGCGCGGCCATCTGGGCCAACGGCCACTCGAAAGAAGCGGCCGACATTCTCCTGAAATACACGCCGATCAAAGCGTCCACGCTGGCGGTGATGACGCGCTCGACGTTCGGCGTCGACATCGTGCCGAGCCAAATCCAAGCGCTGATCGACGCCGGCGTCAAATACAACAGCGTCGATCACGAGATCACCGCCGCCGAACTCATCTGGAAAGCACCGAAAGCCTAACGCATGCTCGAAACGCAAACGACCGGCGCGCACGCCTTTCTCGCTACGCTCAAAGCCAATCACGTCGAGGTGATGTTCGGTTTGCCCGGTTCTACCGAAGCACCGCTGCTCGAAGCGATGCGCGCGGACGGCGAGCTGCGCTACGTGCTCACGCTGCACGAAACCATCGCGGTCGCGATGGCCGACGGCTACGCGCGCGCCGGCAACCGCGTCGGCCTCGCCGGCCTGCACACGAGCGTCGGCACGATGAACGGTCTAAGCCAGATCTACAACGCCGCGCGCGATGGCTCGCCGCTGGTCGTTACGGCCGGCCACAAAGACACCTACGTGCTGGCGAACGACGGCTTCTGTGCGCTGCCCGATCTGCCGTCGCTGGCGCGCACGTTCGTCAAACATTCGTGGCAGAGCCTCACCGCGGATGCGGTCGGTAGCGACCTGCGCCGCGCGATCAATGTCGCGGCGGCGAATCCGCCCGGGCCGACCTATCTCGCGATCCCCGAAGACGTGCAGGCCGGCACGGTTGCGCCGCAAGCGTTCGATGCGCACGCGTATGCGGCGGCGCCGTTCGCGCATCTCGAACGGCGCCCCGACGCGCAGGCCGTTGCTGAAGCGGTGCGCTTGTTGCTCGAAGCGCGCCGGCCGATCCTCGTGCTCGGTTCGTCGACCGCGCCCCACGCCGAGGCCGCGCGCGCGTTGGCTGAAGCATTGGAGTTGCCGGTGTTCGCGATCGATCGCACGCAGCTCAACGAACTGCCGTATCCGGTCGCCGACCCGCGTTATCTCGGCCAGTACGGCGAGCAGCGGTCGTTGATTGCCGACGCCGATTGCGTCGCGGTGATCGGCGCGCGCG
>DASYOE010000061.1:0-4637 GCA_036008105.1 Candidatus Lustribacter sp.
TCGCCACCGTCGCGTCGCAATCGGCAACGCGGTACGAGTGCAGGAAGTACGCGAACTCGCCGCCGCGCAGTCCGGCGACGAACGGGTGCTCGCGCTCGATCCGCAGATCGTTCCAGCCCATGTGCGGCACGCGCGGTGCGGCGGTGAAGCGGCGCACGTGTCCGCGGAAGATGCCCAAGCCCGCGTCGTCCCCGAACTCATCGCTCGTCTCGAACAACACTTGCATGCCGACGCAGATGCCGAGAAAGGGTTTTCCCGCCGCCACGATCTCGCGCACGGCCCGATCGAGTTCGCGCTCGCGCAGTGCGTCCATCGTCGCACCGAACGCGCCGTCGCCGGGCAAAATCGCGGCGTCCGCCGCGACCGCGCGCTCGGCGTCGCCGGTCAAATCGAACGTCACGCCGCGCCGCTCGAGCGCCGCGACGAGCGAGCCGATATTCCCGCCGCCGTAGTCCAGCACCGCGAGCCGTTTGGGTTCCACGGCGCATTATTTCCCGCGCCGGTGGGGAAACACCCGGCATGACCATACTGCGCTCAACCCTCGCGCTCGCTATGCTTGCCCTTCTGGCCGTGGCTCCGGCGGCCGGTCTCACCGTACCGCCCGGTTTCATCATCGAACGCATCGCGACGGTCGAGAACGCGCGCGAAATCGCAGTTGCCCCGAACGGCGATCTGTTTGTCGCAACGTCGGGCAACACGGTCGCGATCGTCGCCGACGCGCAAGGCGCCGCGGCGCCGGCCAAGACGTTCGTGACGATCGTCGATCACCCGGTCGCCGGGATCACGCTCGACGGCGAACGGATGTATATCGGCAGCCAGTTCGGCGTGTACGAGTTGCCCTATCGCGACGGCGACCGCGCGCCGCGCGCGCCGGCGCGCAAGATCGCGTCGGTGCGCACCAGCGGCGTGGCGCGAGACCACGTCACCACCAGCGTAGCGGTGGCCAACGGACGCCTGTACGCGAGCGTGGGCTCGTCGTGCAACAACTGCGACCCCGACCTCGACGCGACGCGCGCGACGATCCAAGCAATGGATCTCGACGGCACGGGCATGGCACCGAAGGCGCGCCACATCCGCAACGCGATCGCGCTGGCGACGAACCCGCAAACCGGCACGCTCTGGGCCGGCGTCGCGGGCCAGGACGAACTTCCGCACGGTCATCCCTACGAAATATTCGATCCGGTCACGCTGCACGCCGGGGTCGCCGACTACGGCTGGCCCTACTGCTACGAAAACCATCAAGCCGTCGGCGGCCACGATTGCAGCGCGCAGGTCGTGGCGCGCGTCGCGCTGCCCGCCTACGCAACGCCGATCGGCGCGGCCTTCTACCCCCAACATCCGGCCGGCGCGCACGCTTTTCCGGAAGCCTACCGCGGCGGCGCCTTTGTCACGCTGCACGGCTCGTGGCACCAGCCGCCCGTTCCGCCGCGCGTCGTCTTCATCCCGATGAACGGCGACCAGCCGAAGACCGCGGTCGACTGGAACGACCCCACGACACAGTGGAAAGAGTTCGTCGGCGGTTTTCAGCTGGCCGACGGACGGCGCATCGCGCGACCCACCGGAGTCGCGGTCGGTTCCGACGGCAGCCTGTTCGTCAGCGACGACTTGGATGGAGGCATCTATCGCATCCGTCCGGTAGCACGCTGACCATGCGTATATACCAACCGCTCGCCGCCGTGGTGCTCTTCGCGCTGACGTGCACCGCCGCTCTGGCCGATGCCGATCCGACCGTCCACGGGCCGCCGACCGTCAGCGAATCGAAATTCGTCAACGCGATCCAAGCGGATCTGGGCAAGCGTTTTCCGACCGCGGCCGACGCCGAACGCGCCGGCTACGTCCGGTATACGAACGAGGACGACACCGGTGCGATCAGCTACGCCAACCAGCACTGGCAGTCGGCCGACATCAAGCACCCGAGCCAGTTGTGGTACGACAAGCACGGGAAGCTGCTGGGCGCGGACTTCTCGGAACTGAAAACGAGCGACGCGCGGCCGCGCAAATGGGGCATCGACCCGGGCCGCTGGACGGAGTTCGACGCGCACGTGCACTACGTCGTGGTCGACCCGGCAACGAAAAAACACACCTACGATCAGTACGTCATGCTCGATAAGTGGAAAGCCGCCGGCGGCGATCCCGTGCACCCGTCCGCAACGACGCTGGTCGCGATGAAGCGCGTTCCCGCAGCCGGCGACGTGCCCACGATCTTTCTGTTCCCGACGATCTGGGATCTGATCGTCTGGGTGAAGCCGAACCCAAGCGGCGCGTTCGCCGACAAGAACCCGAACGTCAAGCCCTGACGCTTACTCCAGCAGGCCCTTGGTCGAGAGTATTTCGTCGTTGCCGGTCAGCGTTTTCGCCTGCTGAAACGCTTTAGCGAATGCCTTGAACGACGCTTCGCACAAGTGGTGCGCGACGTCGCCGTTCATCTGGATCAAGTGCAGGTTGAACTTGCCGTTGTCGACCACGGCGCGGAAGAACTCGCGGACCATCTCGGTCTTGAAGTCGCCGAGATTCTCGACGCCCTCGAAACGCACGCTGAAGTTCAAGTAGCTGCGACCTGAGAGGTCGATGCTGCCGGCGACGAGCGCATCGTCGAGCGGCACCAGCATCGAGCCGTAGCGCGCGATCCCGCGCTTCTCGCCCAGCGCTTCGTAGATCGCCTTGCCCAGCGCGATCCCGACGTCTTCGATCAGATGGTGGTTGTCGAGCCCGTCACCGCGCGCGACCAATTGCAGCGCGCAGCCCGAGTGTTTGGCGAACGCTTCGAGCATGTGATCGAGAAACTTGACGTCGGTGTCGATCTCGATCGGCCCGCCATCGAGCCCGAGACGCAGATCGATCTGCGTCTCTTTGGTCGTCCGCTCGACGACGGCCCGACGGTTTGTCAGGTGCGCGCGCTGGCGGCCGGCTCGCGGCCGCGTTCGGCAATCGGCTCGAACGGGTGCACTTCCGGACCGGTGTAGGTGACTTGCGGACGGATCAGCCGGTTGTTGGCGTACTGCTCGAGGACGTGCGCGCTCCAGCCCGCGATGCGCGAGCACGCAAACAGACACGTGTACTCATCGCTCGGAATCCCGAGCGCGCCGAGCGCCGGCGCGGTGTAGAAGTCGACGTTGGCGTAGATGCGCGCCTGCGGTTTCTCTTCGTGGAGAACCTTGTTCCACGCGTCTTCGAGCGCGCGCGCGAGGGCGTACGAGCCGCCGCCGTTGTTGAGGCGCTTGGCGGTCTCCTCGAGATGCTTCGCGCGCGGATCGCGCACCTTATACTCGCGGTGACCCATCCCCATCAGCCGGCCGTGACGCTTGAGCAGATCGCGGACCCATTGCTCGGCCTTCTCCGGCGCGCCCACGTCTTTGAGCGAATCTTGAACCTGGCTCGGCGCGCCGCCGTGCAGTTCGCCGGTGAGCGTGGCGATCGCGGCGGTGATCGCGCAATAGAGGTCGGCGTTGGTCGACGCAGTCACGCGGGCCGAGAACGTCGAGGCGTTGTAGCCGTGATCGACGAGCAGCACGTAGTATTGGTCGAGCGCCTTGGCGTGATCGGCCGAGGGCTCCTTACCGGTCTTCATATAGAGGAAGTTGGCGGCGGTGCCGAGCTTCGCGTGCGGCGCGATCGGTTCGAGACCCTGGCGCAGCCGGTCCCAGGTCGCGACGATCGTGGTGAATTTGGCGACCAAACTTAGCGCGGCATCGACGTCCGAAGCATGGACGCCCGACGGCTTGTGCGGCAGCGGCAGCGAGAGCGACGACACCGCGGTTCGCAGCACGTCCATCGGCCACGCGTCGCGCGGGAACGTGCGCATGACGGCGAGGGTCGAGTCGGGGAGCGCGCGCAGCGAGCTCAGCTTCGCTTCGAGCGCCGCCAGCTCGGCCGCCGTCGGCAGCTTCCCGTACAGCATGAGCGAGACGACTTCTTCGTACGTCGCCTTCGGCGCGAGATCGTCGATGTCGTAGCCGCGGAACGTCAGCCGCCCGACTTCACCCTCAACATTACTGAGGACGGTTTCACCGACGTTGACGCCCTCGAGACCACGATCGACCACAAGTCCTGGCATAGCCTAGAACCCTTCCAAATAGCCGGGCCCGCCGCCTTCTGAGTTTTGTCGGACCCCGACCGCCTTTATACCAGGACGGCGCGGCCCAGGGCGAACTGGAGCAAGCGTTCGATCAACGCTTCGAACGAGATGCCCGCGGCGCGCGCCTCATCCGGCAAGAGCGAGAGCGGCGTCAACCCAGGCAGCGCGTTGATCTCGAGGATGTACGGGCGGCCTTCTTTCGTCACGATGATGTCGGTACGCGAGTAGTCGCGCAAACCCAGCAGCCGGTGGACCGACAGCGCCAGCATCTGCAGGCGCGCGGTGAGGTCGCCGTCGATCGGCGCCGGCACGAGATGCCGCGAACCGCCCGGTTTGTATTTCGCGTCGTACGAGTAGAACTCGTCGCCGGCGATGATCTCGACCAACGGCAGCGCTTCCTCGCCCAGCACGCCGCTCGAAAATTCCCGGCCGGGGATGAATTCCTCGGCGACGATCTGCGTCGTTCGCGGTGCGACGCCGATCATCGCTTTGGTCCACTCTTCATGCGTGCGCACGATCGAGACGCCGGCGCTCGAACCGCTGCTGCGCGGCTTCACGACCA
>DASYOE010000062.1:0-4218 GCA_036008105.1 Candidatus Lustribacter sp.
CGCCCGCCAACGGCAACGGGAAACACCGCCGTGAGCGCGCTGCGCGTCGAACGCTTGAGCGCCGGTTACGGCGACACGCAAGTGCTTTGGGGCGTGTCGTTCGACGTGCAGCCGGGCGAGATCGTCGCGATCATCGGTTCCAACGGCGCCGGCAAGTCGACACTGCTCGGCGCGATCAGCGGCCTCGTGCGAACGTGGTCCGGCTCGGTGACGTTCGGCGAGCGCGACCTCACCGGCGCGCAAGTCGACGAGATCGTGTCGGCCGGCCTCGTGCAGGTCCCCCAGGGCCGGCGTCTGTTCAGCTCGATGTCGGTCGAAGAGAATTTGTTGATGGGCGCGTATTTGCGTCGCGACAACGAGGTGAAGAGCGATCTGGAGAAATTGCTCGACTTGCTGCCGCGATTGCGCGAGCGGCTCGGGTACTTGGCCGGCCATCTTTCGGGCGGCGAGCAGCAGCAGGTCGCGATCGCGCGCGCGCTGATGTCGCGCCCCCAGCTGCTGCTCATCGACGAGATGTCGCTGGGCTTGGCGCCGGTGCTCGTCGACTCGCTGCTCGAGATCATCAAGACGATCAACGCGACCGGGGTCGCGATCGTGATGGTCGAGCAAGACGTCGAGACTGCGCTCGAGATCTCAACGCGCGCCTACGTCTTGGAAGCCGGCCACTTCATCCTCGCCGGTCCGTCGAGCGAACTGCTGGACAACCCGAACGTACAGCGCGCCTACCTGGGCGTGTAGACGCGCGTGCGAGTGTGGGGTTTGTTGCTCTTGCTCGTGGCGCTCGGCTGGCCCCGCCTGGCCATCGCCCGTGGCGAACCGGCGTCGGGCGGACCCGGTGGTATGCACGAGCGATTTTTGGGATCTGGCCGTTTTCTCGGCGTCGTGCGTCTACCATTGCTCGCGATGGAGGTGGATGCGAACGAGGAAATGCAGGATCACTTTCTTTCCGCACGGCTCACGATGGTGAATGCGTATACCGGGGCCCAAAGGGAGGAATGGTCGTTCGAGCCGGATTACGATGCGAATCGCAAATGGTATGACACGGGTGCGACCGGCGTGTTTGGACAAGATGCGCAGTTCGCGCGGTATTGCGATGGTGTCGTCATCGTTCCGCTCTACGGAAGCGTTTATCGATACGTCTTCCGAAGTCCGGCGGAGCAGCATCCATTGCGATTCTCGAATGCAGGCGATTTGGTCGACGTGCTCTCGCAGAACCAGATTGTCGTGGAGCGCAACGGTGTCCCCTGGCTCCTCACGCTCGAGCCCAAACGCATCGTTGCGCGCCGGTTACGTTAGCTCGGTTGATTTCTAAAGGTAGCGGCGCAACACGATCGTGCGTTGCACGCCGTTCGTGAAGCGCAGCGTCACCGGCGTTCCCGCTTGGCCGTGCAGCTGGGTCTGGGCCCATGCGAGGTCGGCTTTGTTCAGGCGCCGGCCGTTGAGGTAGCGCAGGTGCAGACCTTCGGTGATGCCGGCCTCGGCGGCCGGCGTACCTGCCAGCACGCTCACTACGTCGACCGACGCGCCGCGCAGCGCGATTTGCAGGCCGGATCGATCGCGAATCAGATTGCCGGACGGATCGCCGCCGGGCCGGAGTTGGATCGTGCGATTGGGGTAGTCGAGAACGAAGATCCAGCGGCGCAGCATGGCGAAGCCGAGGTTGATGATCGGTCCGCCCGCGTTCCACACGCCCGGCCGCGTCAGCAACGCCAGCAGCGGATCGTCGACGGTAACCGTGCCGAGCGTGAGCGAATGCGCCCGTACGAGGTAGAGCGGATAGCGCCCGCCCACGCCTTGACCGATCGCCGTAACGCGCGCATGGAGCATGCGCACGAGTTGATGCTGGGCAACGAATGACGCGGTCACCTGGCCGGTAAACGTGCTGCCGGTATCGAGTGAAATGGCTCCGGGCACACCGTCGAGCGAGCCCATGACCTCCGGTTGCCGGTCGACGAACCCGAACGGCACCGTTTGTACCGCCGGCCCGAATGCCGCCGGCGTGCGCGCGAGCGAAAGCGTGCCCGCGCGTGCGTCGAAACGCGCGGCAAAGCGCGCGAAGAGCTCGTATCCGATGATACCGGCGGCGGTTCCGGGCATGGCGGAGTCCGGCAGCACGATGAACGGCTGGTGCGTCATGACCGCGTTGCCGGCGCGGACTGAATTCGCCCAAGCATAGCGAATGGTCGCGGTGCCCCCGCCGCCCGCAACGCTGCCGCCGCCGACGACATGCAAGCCGATGCGCCGTGCCGCCGATTCGGTCACGACATTTTGTCCGCCCGTGTCGGTATACACGGACAGCGGCACGCCGTTGATGCGCGCGGTCACGGTTGCTTCGTTGCCGCGCAGCGTCAGCGGAACGGTCGTAATCGTGCCGGAGAGCGATGCGTCGCGCGGCGGCCGAGGCAACGCGAAGAGTGCCGGGCTATCCGCAACCCGCCGCGCGGCGATAACGGTGACGGTCCACGTACCGTTGCCGGCCGATCGCGCGGTGATCGTACGCGGAACCAGGACGCCGAGCGAGCGCCGCGCGCCCGCGAACGTGATGTCGACGCTGTCTTGCGAACTGGTGACCAGCGCATGCGTTTTGCCGGCCTCGAGTGCGTTGCGCAGGGCGTGCGACCAGCCGAGGATCTCGGCGCGCTCGGCCGGATCGCCCTGGACGCGCGGCATTCCGGTTGCGTCCGAACGCCAAGCGTTGCGCCCGTCCCACCCTTCGCCCTCGGATGCCGGGCCCGCGTCGAAGCGCCGGACGAAGCGGCCACGCTCGTCGATCGTGATCGTGCCGGTTCCCGGAACGCCGTACGCCGTCACGGCCAAGCTGAGCACCAATGCTTCGATCATGCGTTCTCCAACGAAAAGAGCGCGAGCGCCAGTTCGGCCGTCGCCCCATCGTCGTCGCCGGTTGCATATTCGCCGATCAGAGCGCGCAGACGCCGCTCGAGTTCGCTATAACGTTCCGGCGTGAGCCGGACGAACGTGCGTGTGACGAGCGGGTCGCGTTCGGTGTCGCGGCGCCGGCGGATGTCGTCCGCAACGGCCTCGAGGATGCCGGCTTGGGCATCGTCGATGGCGGCGGCAGCCGTGTTCGACAGCAGCCGACGGTCGACGCGGAAATTGCGCGCCGCCGCGCGATACGTGCGTTCGAGTGCGCCGGACACCATTCGGGTTTGCACGACGCGCACGATTCCGTGCAGTTCGAGCAACTCGATGTGATAGTACAAGCGCGTGCGAGGCAGATGCAGCCGTTCGGCGAGTTGGCGAATCGTCAGCGGCGCCGCGATCAACTCGGTGACGATCTCGTGCCGCCGGCCGTCGACGAGGACTCGTAGCGCTTCCAGGTCGGGGAGAGCCGCCTCATTGGCTATCTCGGAGATCCCGTTCACCGCACCATTCAACTCTATTTGAATGCTTTATGCAAGAGTAACCCAAGCAAGCGTTTCCGCCGGCCGCTCATTGCTGCGGCCGTCGCGCTAGAGAGCGATGCCGATCAGCAGACCAAGGATGAGCAACGCGCCGAAGAGCGCGTGGAAGCGGGCCGTCTTTACCACGATCATCGGATCGATGTCGGGCTCGACGAGGCTCTGGACCGCCCGGCTGAGCTTGAGTGCCGCGGGAACGCCGGCGAAGACGATCAGCGTCCAGGGCGAGAGCACTGAGAACGCGACGAGGGCGAGCGTCACGACGTACGCGCCCGCGATGTAGAGATGATGCAAGCGCTTCGCGCCCGCGTTGCCGAGCGCGATCGCGATTGTCGCGATCCCGGCCGCGCGATCGGTCGTGCGGTCGCGCAGGTTGTTGATATGGAGGATGTCGACGACCAGTAAGCCGACCGGCACGGCGGCGATCAACGGCAGCCACGAGAGCGTCTTGGCCTGGACGTAGAACGCGCCGAGGACCATGAGCAGCGCGAACGACAGCATCACCTGAACGTCGCCGAAGCCGCGATTCTTGAACGCGAACGGCGGCGCCGTGTAAAAATACGCCGACAGCGCGCCGAACACGATCAGCGC
Source organism: Candidatus Lustribacter sp. (assembly GCA_036008105.1). GTDB lineage: Bacteria > Vulcanimicrobiota > Vulcanimicrobiia > Vulcanimicrobiales > Vulcanimicrobiaceae > Lustribacter. The sequence continues at coordinate 4,011 of DASYOE010000062.1, forward strand.
CAGCAACGGCCACTGGGCGGCCGGCCCAACTTGGAGCGTGAGGTACAGACCGCACGCGCTCGCCAGCACGAATGCGGCGCCGGCTTCGAGCGACACGTCCATCGGCGTCATCAGTTTGCGCACGAGCACGTTGACCGACCCGAAGTTGTCCGCCTGGTCGATGCCCGAGCGATAGTCGAAGAAATCGTTGACCAGGTTCGACGCCGCG
>DASYOE010000063.1:0-2893 GCA_036008105.1 Candidatus Lustribacter sp.
GAGCGCGGCGCCCGATCCCTGCCAACGATAATCTCCTTGCTTAGGGGAGTATGCGCTCCGTCGTGGTGTTCCTTGAAAGAACGGCCAGTAAGGCTTCGGGGGACGTAACGACCTGCACGATTTCGCGGTTGGCCGGGCTGATGAACCCCAGGTCGCGCCCGCGGTCGAACTGCGCGATCAAGGGATCGTAGTAGCCGGCGACGTTGGCCAGAATGCACGGTTTGTTTTGGATGCCCAACTGCACCCAGGTGACGACCTCGCAGAACTCCTCGAACGTGCCGAAGCCGCCGGGCAGCGCGACGAACCCATCGGACAGCTCGGCCATGAGGGCCTTACGCTCGTGCATCGAGGCGACGACCCGCAGGTCGCTGATACCGCGATGCGCGATCTCGCGCTCCTCGAGTTGCCGCGGGATGATGCCGGTGACCCGGCCCCCGCCGGCAATCGCAGCGTCCGCAACCGCGCCCATGAGCCCGGTACGCCCTCCGCCGTAAACGAGCTCGTTGCCGGCCTGCGCCAGCGCCGTTCCAGCTTGAGCGGCGAGCGCGGCAAAGCGCGGATCGCTGCCCGCTGAGGAGCCGCAGAACACGCACCAGCGCATGGGGTGTCTACTCGAGCGGCTGGCAGCGGTGCGCGACGCGGTTGACGGCGAGCGTGCGGATGCCGTTGATGCCGAATTTGTTGAAGTGAACGGTCTTGTAGTGCACGTCGAGCGCGTCTTGATCGCGCCACTCCTCGTAGAGGACGAACGTGCCGGCATCGTCGACGCTCTGCGAAACGTCGAAGCAGACGCAGCCGGCTTCGCCCCGCGATCCGTCGCGCAAACTGCGCAGCACCCCAATCGCTTCGTCGACCTTGTCGGCGGGGACGGTGTAGATCACGGCTTGCACGAGCATACCGTTTGCTTAGGCGAGCGCGGCCGTGGTTCCGCCTGCGCGGGCAAGTGCGTCGGCGATCATCCGGTCTTGCAGTTCGGGAACGCTCCAGCGCGTCTGCATGGTCGGCGTCAACGTGTTCAGCGGATCGAAATACAGAAAATACCGGCCCGGCTTGACGCTAGGCGCGGTCCACACCGAGATGCCGGTCTCGCGATCGTACCATTCGAACGAATGCACGTCGCGCTTGCCGCCGCCACCCGGCGCGTCGCAGACGAACGTCGGGGTGTTGTAGCCGGCGGTCGCTCCGCGCACGGCTTTTTCGATCTCCAGCGCGTCTTGAATGGAGGTTCGCAAATCCTCGACGCCGCTCACCAGGTCGTGCACGTAGACGTAGTACGGGTGGATATTGATGTACTCGAGGCGTTTCACCAGGAGCAACATGGTTGCGGCGTCATCGTTGACGCCGCGCATGAGGACGGTTTGGTTGCGAACGTAAACGCCGCGCTCGAACAGCACCTTCATCGCCGCGGCGGTGATCGCCGAAATTTCATTCGGGTGGTTGAAGTGCGTGTGCACCACGACTTCCCGCCCCGAGCTGCGCCCGCGGTCGACGACGCCCACGAGGGCATCGACCCACGCCGGATCGGTCAGGATTTTCATCGGCATCACGGCCAAGCCTTTGGTCGCGAAACGCAGGCGCCGGACGTGCGGGATCGCAAGCAGCGAATCGCCGATGAACGTGATATTTTTCGGCGACAGCTGATAGGCGTCCCCGCCGGAGATCACGATGTCTTCGATCTCCGGATGCGCGGCGATGTAGTCGAACACCGGAGCCCACGAGGCAACCGTTTTGCCAAGGGCGAGCTTATCCACGCGCTCCGTGTCGGGGCCGATCACGTACGAGCGCGTGCAGAAGCGGCAATAGACGGGGCACGTCTGCAACGGCAGAAAGAGCGCCTTGTCGGCGTAGCGGTGGATCAACCCGGGAACCGGCGAGTCTTCTTGTTCGTGCAGCGAATCGAGGGTCAGGCGCGGGTGATCGGGACGCGCGGTCGAGAGCAGCGGGATGAACTGCCGCCGGATGGGGTCCTCGTAGGGCCGCGACCAGTCGATCGAGGCGATCAGGTACGGCGAGACGCGCACCGCCATCGGAGCGTGTTCGAATCCGTGCCGGGCGTCGGCGATGAACGCCTCGTCGACGAGGCCCGCGATGGCCGCGAAGAGCTCGTCCGGTGTTTTGACCGAGTTCTGGCCTTGCCAGACGTGGTCGAGAAACGTCGCCTCATCTACCCCGGCGTAGCGGGGGATGGTCTGCCAGAAGGCCCCGTCGCGCAACCTCCTGTGTTCGAGCGACGCCGGCGGGGCCGGCGGTTGTGCGGAGGGCGTTGTTTCAAGCGAGATCATCAGACCGAAACCTTGAAACCGCGCTCCCTGCCCTACCGTTGCAGGGGACGTGGCCTTGATCTGCCGGTTCGGCGTCGTGTTGCTGCTCTTGGCCGCAGCCTGCACGCGCACCGGCGTCGTGGAGACCCAGCCTGCGGCAAGCGTACGCTTTGCCATCGCGGCCGACCCGCAGACGCTCGATCCGCTGTTCGCGCACGCCGACGCCAACAGCGTCGAGCAGCAGCTCGCGCGGCTGGCATTCGAACCGTTCATCGACATCGATGCGCACGGCCGGCCCGTGCCCGTGTTGCTCGCGCGCATTCCAACCGTGGCGAACGGCGATCTCGCGCGCGACGGCCGCACGATCGTCTACCACTTGCGCCCGGGCGTGCGCTGGCAAGACGGCGTGCCGGTTACGGCCGCCGACGTGCTGTTTACGCTGCGCGCGATCGTCGATCCGCGCAATCCAATTCGCTCGCGCGAAGGCTACGACCGTATCGCGCGCGCCGAGCGCATCGATGATGCGACCGTGCGCGTCACGCTCAAAGCGCCGTGGGCGCCGGCCGTGGCGACGCTGTTCAGCTACGGTACCGCGCCGCAGTACGTGTTGCCCGCGCATCTGCTGGCGAAAG
>DASYOE010000064.1:0-8933 GCA_036008105.1 Candidatus Lustribacter sp.
GTACGGCCTGCCGGCGCCGTCCTCGGTTTCCCAAATGCCGTCGGTGCCGATCGCCAGCACGAAGTCGCCGGCCGGGAGGGTGAGTTCGTGTTCCGCATACGGCCAGGTGGGGTCGATGCCGATCGGCACGTCGGCGCCAGCGGTTTCCAAGAACGCGTTCGCGTTGCGATGATAGACGAGCGGCGCATCGTGCGCGGCGTTGACCCAGCGGATCGTACCGGCACTCCGGTCGACCAGCGTGAGCACCAGCGTCATGAAGCTGCCGTCGCCGACGTCGGCGCACAAGAGCCGGTTGGCGCGCTGCATCGACGCCTCGGGTGAATCCGCGCCGTCGATCGAGGCGCGCAGCGCGGCGCGCACGCTCGCCATGAGCAACGCCGCGCCGATGCCGTGGCCGCTGACGTCGCCGACCGCGATCGCCACGCGCCCCTCGCCGGTGCGCGAGAGATCGACGAAATCGTAATAGTCGCCGCCGGTCTCATCGCAGTACTCGCTCGCGCCGGCAATATCGAAACCCGGGATCACCGGCGGCTGGAGCGGCAGCAGGTTCTGCTGCACCGCCCGCGCGATTTCGAGGCCGTGCTGCATGCGCAATCCGGCTTGCAGCTGCGGCACCATCGCGTTGAAGGCGTTCGCGAGCGCCGTGATCTCGTCGTGCCCGGCGACGGTCGCCCGGGCGTTGAGATCGCCGGCGCCGATGCGCGCCGCCACCTGGGCGAGCTCGCGAATCGGCTTGGTAGCCAAATCCGAAACGTAGTACGCGATGAGCGCGAGCGCGGCGAGCACGAGCAACGCGACGATGGCGGAATTCCGCAGCTGTCCGTTGGCGCTCGCGCGCACGTCTTCGCTCGCGGCATCGGCAGCGGCGAGGATGCGGTCGTACGGCAATACGATGAGAATCGCCGCGCCCAACGCCGGAACCGGGCTGATGGCCCACAGGCTGTCCGCGCCGTCGTAGGTCATGCGGACGGTCGCGCTGCGGCCGGCAACGACGTCGTCGACCAGGCCGTCGTAGATCGATGGGTTGCCGCCGTCGATCGTTTCGAGCGCGGGGGTCGCCGCCCAATTTGCGGCCTGCTGCTGATACGAGCGCTGCGCGATCACGCGCAACGCGTTGGGCATTCGCGCGCCTTCGGTCGCGAACGGGACGACGAGGATCGTCGCGACCTCATCCGCGAGCCGGCCGATCGACGTCGCTCCGGCCCGCTCCTGACGCTGCACGCTGCGGTCGAGCTTCCGCAACACGTCGACGATCGGAATCTCGACCGCCGACACGCCGGCGAAGCGTCCGTCCGGACCGTGTACCGGCATCGCGGCGATAAACGTGAGTTGTTTGGTCGAAGCCGAGAACAGCGGCGGCGTCCACAAGCGCCGGTCCGACGCGTGCGCGGCGCTATACCAACTACGCTGGCGCGAATCGTAGCCCGGCGGGTAGTTGCCGTGGCCGGGAAAGTTGTTGCGTTCGCCGCTTGCGAGCGCCGTGAATTGCGCCAGAAAGAGGCCCGGATTCTCGCGGTCGAGCGCGCGCAGCGTGCCGTCGATGCTCGCGAGCCGCTCGAGATTGTCGTGCGCCGCGACGCGGTCCACGCCGCGCGGTACCATGACCGAGCCGACCGACGCGGAAACCGCCATCGGCTGCGGCGCTTCGCCCAAGCGCACGAGCGACGTTTGCGGCGGCCACTGCGTCCGCGGGCCGTCGAATCGTTCGGCAAAGTACAACGGTACGTGCGGCGCCGGCTCGCCGAGCGCACGCTCCACCGCCGCGGCTTGCAGTTGCAGCGAGAGTTCGACGATCGCGGCTTCCCCGTTGAGGTACGACGAGTTGGCCTGGACGTTGCGCGCCAAGAGCTGCGTGATGTCGGCCACCACCGCGTTTTGATTCTCCGCGGCGAGCCGTGCGGCGACGTTCTGGCTCGAGCGAAACCCGAGTCCCGCGAGCACGGCCAGCGGAACGAGCGCGATCGAAACCAGCAGTAAGAAGAGCTTCTGGCGCAGGGTCACTCAGGCTTTGCGCTGGTGAATCCCGAACCGGTTCCCCTCCGGGTCGGTCACGAAGGCGCTGAAGCACACCGGCGATTCGTGGATCTCGGTGATCGGAACGCCGGCCCCGATCAGCCGCTCGCGCTCCGCCGCCACGTCGTCCACTTCGAACGTCGCGGCGAACGACGATCCGGGCGTGATGCCCAACGGCTCCCCGTTACCGATGCCGAACGTGGTGCTGCCGACGTCGAACTCGGCCCAGTGGTCGCCGAACAGCGAGCCCGGCTTCAACCCGATAACGTCGCGGTAGAATGCGATCGCCTTCGGCACGTCGCGCACCGAGTAGGCGACGAACGCCATGTCTTTCACCATGCCGCCCTCATTCGCGGGCCGGGAAGACGTGCCTAGCGCCAAGAACGTTGACGGGTCGTGCAAATATCGGACGTACGGGCGACGGCAGCCCTAGCCCCCGGCATGCGGCTTGGCATCATCGGTGCCGGGGCGATGGGTGGTGCGCTGCTGCGCGGCGTGCTGGCCAGCGGGGTCCCCCTCGACGCGGTCTGGGCGGCGACCAAATCCGAGGCCTCGGCGCGGGCCGTGGCCGGCGAGTTCGGCGTTGCGACCCATACGGCGTACGCGCACGCCGCCGCCACGACCGACGTGGTCGTCCTGGCCGTCAAACCGGCGCAGATCGAAGCGGCCCTGCGCGAACTCGTGCGGGCCGGATTGCGGCCCGACGCGCTGGTGATCTCGGTGGCCGCCGGCGTTTCGATCGAACGGATCGAAGCGCAACTTTCCGCCGCGAACCCGGTCGTGCGCGCGATGCCCAATACGCCGTCGTTCGTCGGACGCGGCATGACCGCGATCGCGCCGGGCTCACACGCGGGCGCGGCGCACCTCGCGCTGGCGGAGCGGCTGTTCGGCGCGGTCGGACTGTGCATTACCATTGAAGAGCGTTTGCTCAACGCGGTCACCGCGATCAGCGGCAGCGGGCCCGCGTACGTGTACCTCATCATCGAGGCGCTGGCCGACGCCGGCGTGCGCGTTGGTTTGCCGCGCGACGTCGCGCTGAAACTCGTGGCGCAAACGGTTCTCGGCGCGGCGGTGATGGTGCAGGAAAGCGACCGTCACCCGGCCGCGTTGCGCGATGACGTCACCACGCCCGCGGGATGCACGATCGGCGCGCTGCTCGTGCTCGAAGACGGGAAGATTCGCTCGGTGCTCGCGCGCGCGGTCGAGGAAGCGCGCAACGTACTGGAAGGTACGAGTCGATGAACCCCGCGCCCTCAGCGAGTGCTGACGGGCTCGCGGCCGCGCGCCGGCTGATCGTCAAAGTCGGCTCCGCGCTGCTCGTCGATGAAGCGACCGGCGACATTCGGCGCGAGTGGCTCGGCGCGCTGGTCGAAGATCTCGCGCGCTGCCGCGCGCGCGGGCAAGAGGTGTTGCTGGTCTCGTCGGGCGCGATCGCCGTCGGCCGCCGGCATCTGGGCCTGACCGGCCGCACGCTGAAGCTCGAAGAAAAGCAAGCCGCGGCGGCGACCGGCCAGATTCGCTTGGCCCACGCGTATCTCGAAGCGCTCGGCCGCCACGACATCGGCGTCGCGCAGATTCTGCTCACGCCCGACGACACCGAACAGCGCAGCCGTCATCTGAACGCGCGCGCGACGATCGAACAGCTGTTGGCGCTCGGTGCGGTGCCGGTGATCAACGAGAACGACACGGTCGCGACGGCGGAGATTCGCTTCGGCGACAACGACCGGCTGGCCGCCCGCGTCGCGCAGATGATCAGCGCCGATACGCTGGTGCTGCTGTCCGACGTCGATGGGCTCTACACCGCCGATCCGCGCGGCAACCCGGGCGCACGCCATCTGCCCGAGGTACGCGACATTACGGCCGAGGTCGAAGCGATGGCCGGGCACGCGCCGCGCGGTTACAGTTCGGGCGGCATGGTGACCAAACTTGCGGCGGCGCGGATCGCGATGGCCGCCGGCTGCCGGATGGTGATCGCGCGCGGCGACGGGTTGCATCCGCTGGCCGCGATCGAAGCCGGTGCGCGCGTGACGTGGTTCATCCCCGATGCCGAGCCGGCCGGCGCACGCAAGCGCTGGATCGCGGGTTCGGTCAACATTGCGGGCGCGCTGGTGGTTGACGACGGTGCCGGCAAGGCACTCGAGCGCGGCACGAGCCTGTTGCCGGCCGGCGTTGTGGCGGTTGAGGGAACCTTCGAGCAAGGCGATGCGGTTATTGTGCGCAGCCGCGACGGGCACGAGCTCGCGCGCGGCCTCTCGGCCTATTCGAGCGCCGATGCGCAGGCGATCGCCGGGCATCGAAGCAGCGAGATCGAGGCGATCCTCGGTTATCGCGGCGGGGACGAGATGATCCATCGCGATGACTTGGTGATGAGCGGAAAACGGTTATGACGGCACTCAAACAGACGGATCTCGCCGCCGAAATGCGGACGATCGCGCTCGCGGCCCGCGCCGCGGCGAGCGTCTTGGCGCGCGCCGATGCGGCCGCCAAAACGGCGGCGCTGCGGAACGCGGCGGCGGCCGTGCGGGCCGCGCGCGACGAGATCCTCGCGGCCAATGCCGAGGATATGGCGGCCGCGCGGAAGATGGGACTTTCCGGCGCGCTGCTCGACCGCTTGATGCTCGACGCGCGCCGCGTCGACGATATGGCCGACGGGCTCGACGCGATGGCCGCGCTGCCCGATCCGATCGGCACCGAACTCGCGCGCTGGACGCGCCCCAACGGCCTCGACATCGCCCGCGTGCGCATTCCGATCGGCGTCATCGGCATCATCTACGAGTCGCGCCCCAACGTGACGGCCGATGCCGGCGGGTTGTGCCTGCGCGCGGGCAATGCGGTGATTCTGCGTGGCGGTTCGGAGAGCTTCGCTTCGTCCGGTGCGATCGCGACGTGTTTGCGGCGGGGCATCGCCGCCGCCGGCTTGCCCGAAAACGCCGTGCAACTCGTTCCGACGCGCGACCGCGAAGCGGTCGGGATCATGCTCGGTCTCGTCGATCTGATCGACGTGATCGTTCCGCGCGGCGGGCGTTCGCTGATCGAGCGCGTGCAGCGCGACAGCAAGATTCCCGTGATCGCGCATCTCGAGGGGATCTGCCACACCTACGTCGATCGCGCGGCCGATCCGGCCAAGAGCCGCAGCATCGTGCTCAACGCGAAGATGCGGCGCACCGGCGTCTGCGGCGCGACCGAAACGTTGCTGGTCGACCGCGCCGTCGCGGCGGCGCAGTTACCGGCGATTCTCGCCGATCTGCATGCTGCCGGTTGCGAGATCCGCGGCGACGCCGAAACGCGCGCGCTCGATCCGTTAGCGCTGGCCGCGACCGAAGCCGATTGGACGACCGAGTACCTCGACGCAATTCTCGCGGTGCGCGTCGTCGACGGCGTGGACGGCGCGATCGCGCACATCAACCGCTACGGATCGAATCACACCGATGCGATCGTGACCGAAGACGCGGCCGCGGCGGAGCGTTTCCTCGACGAGGTCGAAAGTGCGATCGTCCTGCACAACGCGTCGACCCAGTTCGCCGACGGCGGCGAGTTCGGGATGGGGGCCGAGATCGGCATCTCGACCGGCCGGCTACCGCCGCGCGGTCCGGTCGGCGCGGAGCAGCTCACGAGCTATAAGTACGTCGTGCGCGGCCGCGGTCAAATCCGCCCGTAAGGCTTGCGCCTAGGCGTTGATGTTTACGTAGATTCCCTGACCGAAGCCGTTCAGGGTCGTCTGCGGCAGCGGCGTGATGCCGATCGATTCGATCTGCAGCTTCGCGAGCGTGTCTCCGAAAGAACCCACCGGCGCAGTCGTTATCTTCGTTGCGGCGATGTCGGCGGAAGGGGCGGCTGCGGCGACTCCGGTTGCCATTTAAAGGGTGGCCTCCTGGGCGGGAAATCAGCACACCCGATTTTCTCGCCTTCCCGGCGCAATCCCCCGCGCCCCGGCGGTTCCTCTCTGTAAAGAAGCGTAAAGCCATCGCAAAGACGCCCGTGCACAGCTTTGACGAAACCGGCACCAAGCATTGACAAAATACCCTGTATTATGCCGAGCCGAAGGCGTATTATGACCGCAAATGGCAGGGTAGACTGACCGTCTAGATCACGAACCACTGCCGATGTGGAACCGAGCAAATGGCCATGACAACTCCAGAGGCACGACCCAATCGCCAACCGCTCGCCCCGGCCGTCCCGAACTTCCGAGAAGACGAACGGATCCAGGCCCGCTACGCGTCGATGATCCAGCGCCGGATCAAGGACTTCGCCTCCGAGCACGACAGCTCGGTCCGGCGGAACGCCTCGGCCAAGCGCGACGAGCTGCGAGAGCAGCTCGACGAGGCCAACGAGGAGTGGACCCAGCGCACCGAGGCCTACGAGATCGCCCGGGAGGCGTACCGTAAAGCCTACCCCCACCACGTCAAGAAGCTGCACATGAACGAGCCCTCCGCGCTCGAGAACATGCGTAGCCTGGGGGCGGCGAGCAAGCTTTACAATGTCGCCAAAGAGGCCTGGCGCGCCGCCGAACACGCGGCCAGCGAAATCCGCCGGATCGAGCACAACGAACCGCAAGTCGACGTCGAGCTGCAACGAGCGATCGAGCGCGAGCCGGAGGTTGTGAAGGAGGTCACGACCTCCGAGAAGTGGCTGGCCGAGATCCATCAAGATGAAGAGCTCGCCTCCGTGAAGGCCAAGGTCGAAGAGATTCTGGCCGAACGGGAAGCCTACGCCGCCCGGCTCGCCGCCGGCAAGGTCAGCAACGAAGAGCTGCGCCTGCGCGCGTTCGGCGAAGGCGATGTCAAGAAGTTCTCGATGCCGGTCAGCGGCGTCATGTTCTACCGCATCGACCAGTTCGGGCCGGACGCGTACCTGATTCTGCGCGATACGCGCAGCCAGCTCTACGCGCTGCCGTACGACCGGCGCTTGCAAAACCTCTTTGACGGCGTCTACGACTTCACCCGAACCGGCACCGAGTTCGAACTGCGGCGCGCCACCCAGCCCAACAGCCCGCTGCCCCTGTCGCTCCGCGAACACTTCAAGAAGTGCAGCGCGAACGACGAAGCGGCCGAAGAAGCGTACACGCAGCATCAGGAGTTCGTGCGGGAGAAACGGACGCTCGAGACGACGGCGGTCAACGAAACCGACGAGATGGAAGTAAAGGCGATCGAGCTGCTGGCGAAGTTCGCGGCCGAAAAATCCCAGTAGCGCGTTTCTCAGGTTAATCTAATCGGCATGCAAGCGGCGTCTAATGCACGCTTGCTATCCCCAGAGTATTCTCAGGGGCATGAAAAACATCACTCTCGGTTTTGCTCTTACCGCGGCTTTGATCGTTGCCGGCTGCGGCGGTGGGGGCTCCGCTCCCGCAGGTCCCGCGGGCGGCAACTCGTCAAACTCGTCCAACTCATCGGGTTCTAACGCGTCGGCTTCGGAGAGCGCGGTCTCGACGACGAACGCGGTCGGCGCGCCGATGAACTCGCTGTCGGACTACAACAACGCAACCTCCTCGCTACAATCCTTCGTGCGCGGCACCGAATCCGTTTCGCTCGGAACGTGTCAGACGACGAGCGGCGGCGGCAGCTACGAGTTCTTCTCGCCCGACAAGAACGGCGATACCAACTCGACCGAACAGCAGTACTTCTACGACAACGCCTGCGCGCAGCTGGCGCGCGACGTCGTGCGGGTCTTTACGTCCACCGGTACGACGTCGGAGACGGTCAACCGCACCGTGAAGGTGTACGCACAGAGCAACAGCACCGCGATCGCCACGCGCACCGACGTGGACACGATCCGCAACGCGACGTTCGATCAGTACGGCTTCGCGATCCCGGCCGACGGCTTTGCCCGCAGCGAAGCGGGAATGCTGCAGTACTCGGGCACGAACGCCATCGCATCCGACGCCGAACTGGTCATGAATCCGGCCAGCGGGTCAACGGAAACGTTCTGCGGCGACTCGGCCGGCTACAACGTCAACGGCATCGCGGCGCTCGGCGAAACGTTCGGTTGGCAGGGCGGCGTCCTCTCGGCCGGCACGCGCACCGTGAACCCCGACGGCTCCGTTACCTGGACCGCCACGCACGCCGGCGCGACGTCGAAGGGCGGGATCGGCTCGCTCGGGATCGCCGCCGGCACGCAGAACACCTCATGTCCGATCGCGACGCCGATGTTTACGCTCACCGGCGGAACGTCGCTCGGCACCTACAACATCCCAACGGTGGCGACGTACAAGTCCGGTTTACTGGTCGGCCTGACGATTACCGGCGCCACCCTCTCCTCGGGCGCGACGCTCAACGTCACGACGAACCTGAACGTTTCGCCGACCAACAGCGCGTTCATCACCGGAACGATTGCCAACGGCGGCACATCGATCGCGACGTTCACGGTCGACGCCTTTGGTGACGGCACGCTCACGATGAGTTCGGGCGGCAGCCAGTACGTGATCACGGACTGGCACGTCGTCAAGTAGCGGCGGGCTAGCTGGCGGGGGCGCGCTCGATCTTCGGGAGCAACCCCGCCAGCAGACCCAGCGCCGGCAAGAACGCGCAGATGCGGTACACGGTCTCGATGCCGGTGTGATCGGCGAGCACGCCGAGCACGGCCGCGCCGACGCCCGCGATACCGAATGCAAAGCCGAAGAACATGCCCGATACCGCGCCGATCTTCCCCGGCACCAGTTCTTGCGCGTACACGACGATCGCCGGAAACGCCGAGGCCAGGATCATCCCGATCGCGATCGTGAGCGGGCCCGTCCAAAACAGGTTCGCGTACGGCAGGACGAGCGTGAACGGCAGGATGCCGAGAATTGAAAACCAGATGATGTATTTGCGTCCGAAGCGATCGCCGAGCGGTCCGCCGGCGATCGTCCCGAACGCAACGGCGGCCACGAACATGAACAGGTGCAGCTGCGAGGTCTGCACCGAAACGCCGAACTTCTCGATCAG
>DASYOE010000065.1:0-1543 GCA_036008105.1 Candidatus Lustribacter sp.
AAGCCCGTTCCACCGTCCGATCTGATCTGGAAGGGTTAATCACTGAGGCGATCGCAGGCACTCGGCCTCACGTCTATCGCGCTCGCCGGTGCCGCGATGCGACCGCTACGTGCTGCGGCGCAGTCGCCGCGCGTGCGGATCGGCGCTGGGATCGGCGATAACTTCGGTGAGCCGCTCTACGCGAACGACGGCGGTTTCTTCCAGCGCTATGGAATCGACGTCGACCTCACGATACTCAGCGGCGGCGGCGCCCTCACGTCAGCCCTCGCCGGCAGCGCGCTCGACGTTACGATCAGCAACGTCGGGTCGCTCGCGCAGGCGCACTTCCGCGGGATGCCGATCTCGGTAATCGCGGGGGGTGCGATCTATTCGGCCGACGCGCCGCCGACGACCGCCGTGCTGGTTCTGAAAAACTCAACGGTGCGCGAGGCGAAGGACCTCATCGGGAAGACGGTATCGATGTCGACGCTACACGACATGGATCAGGCCGCCGTGATGACGTGGTTCGATAAGAACGGGGTGAACCCGTCGCTCGTCAACTTCATCGAGATGCCGCTTCGCGATCAAATGTCGGCGCTGAATGCGGGCCACGTCGATGCGACCCTGACGTCGGGGCTTTGGACAAATGCCGCACTTCAAGACAACGCGCGCGTCCTCGCAAAACCGTACGACGTCCTCGGGAGGCGAGTGCAGACGGAGGCCTGGGCCGCCCGCAACGATTGGCTCGACGCGAACAAAGCGCTCGCCAAGCGCCTCGTGAGCGCGATTCACGATACCGCCGTGTGGGCCAACCACAATCGCCCGGCGACCGCGGCTATTCTCGAGAAGTACTCGAAGATGTCGCCCGAGACGATGGCCAAGCTTACCCGGCCGACGTACGCCGAGCATCTCGATCCGGCGCTATTCCAGCCGGCCATCGACGCCGCCGCGCGCTACGGCTTTATCCCGCGGCGATTCCCGGCAACAGACCTGTTCGCCGTATCCGTCGTATAACCGAGGACGAGACGATGACCCCCCAACAGAACGAGACCCTCACCCGCGTTGGTCCGGGAACGCCCGGCGGCGAGATGCTGCGGCGCTATTGGTGGCCGGTCGGCTTCGACGAAGAGATCAAAAAGAAGCCGGTGCCGGTGCGGCATCTCGGTGAGGCGTTCGTCCTCTTCCGCGATGGCGCCGGTACTATCGGAATGCTCGACATCGTCTGTTCGCATCGCAGCGCGTCGCTCGAATACGGACGGGTCGAAGAACGCGGCCTGCGGTGTTGCTACCACGGCTGGCTGTACGACGCGTGCGGAAATTGTCTCGAGATGCCGGCCGAACCGCCGGGCAGCACCCTCCACAAGGACGTACGTCACCGGGCGGCATCGGTACAGGTCGTGGCCGGCTTGGTCTTCGCCTATATCGGGCCCAGCCCGGCGCCCATTCTGCCCCGGTACGATCTGCTGTGGCTCGACGACTGCGACCGCACGATTTGGGCCGGCGACGATTTCTGCAACTGGGTGCAGCGAGCGGAGAACGGCACCGATGCCTATCACAGCATGGC
>DASYOE010000066.1:0-4890 GCA_036008105.1 Candidatus Lustribacter sp.
CGTTCGACGGGATCGCGAAGCGCTGGCTCGTCGCAGCCTATAGCACGACGACCGACTTCTTGACCAAGAACCATGACGCGTGCGACCGTTTTGCAAGTGCGATGCGCACCGCGACGCTCTACGCGAACGCGCACCACGCCGAAACCGCGCCGCTGATTGCGGCCTTCACGGGCATCGAGACGGCGCAGGTCAACGCGATGAAACGTACCACGTGCGGCGAGTATCTCGACCCGCAAGAGATCCAGCCGGCGATCGACGCGTCGGCCAAATACAAAGTGATCGACGAGAGTTTTCCCGCGCGGGAACTGATCGGTCGCTAGGGCCGGAAGAACTGTCCCGGCAGCGGGATGACCTCGACCTGTTTGTTTTCAGGCGAGCTGCCAAGGAACGGGGTTCCGTCGGGGAACGCGCGGCCGTCGGGCCCCCACTGCTCGGAGGCGCCGCAGCGCAGCATGACGAGATTCTCCGGCGCGGTACTTTGGAACCAGTACAACACACCGTGCGGAAGCATCACGCCCTCGTACTTGGTGAGCACTTTGACCGTGTCTTCCTCGCCGATGTGAAACGTGGCCTCACCCTGCAGCACGATGAACGAGTGATCCTCGTGCAGATGTTTGTGGAGCGCGTTCTCACCGCCTGAAGCGTACACTTTGACCGTGAGCTTCATCAGCGGCGTGCGGGCGACGATGTTGTCGAGGCGCCCTTGCGCCAGCAGCGGCGACTCCAGGGAGAAGAACGACGCCTCGGGTTTGACTTCGGTCTGGGTGGTCATGCGATTTTCTCCTCGAGTCGAGCGGCCAGTCCGTAGAGCCGGATGGCATTGTCGCGGATGAGTTTGCGTTGCACGTTCGCGGGCAGGTTGCCGATGTGATGGAGTACGTTGGCCCGCGAATACGGAAAGGTCATGTTGAAGTGCGGGTAGTCGTTCGACCACATCAGGTTGTCCTGACCCCACCACGAAAATTGACGCGTACCGGAATAGTCTTCGAGCCACGTGCAGTACACGTGTTCGAAGAAGATCTCGCTCGGCCGGCGCTCGATGCCCATGGGCTCCTTGTGCCGGAAGCGTTCGAAATAGTAATCCCATTGTTGCAGCACGAACGGCAGCCAGCCGCACTCGCTCTCGGCCAGCACGACCTTCAACTCGCGATGCCGGTCGAATACGCCGGAAAAGATCAAATCGAACAGCGCGTTGATCGTGTCGTCTTGCTTCTTGTTGACGGCGCCGCGGATCTTCTCGGCGCCGACGAAGCTGCGCTGCCTCAGCGCGTAGGAATGGCCGGTGAGGATGTGCATGTGAATCGGCGCGCCCGCTTCGGCGGCGGCTGCCCACAGCGGATCGTAATGGCGCGATGAAAACGGCAGTTGCGGATCGGGCACTTGCCACACCATGCCGCCGATGAGCCCGATGTCGAGGCCGCGATGCAACTCGCGGACCGCAGCATCGATGTCGTAGACGGAGAGCGCCGTGACGCCGAAAAAGCGATTCGGCGCGGTCTTGCAAAACGCGGCGAGCCAGTTGTTATAGGCGGTGAACGCCGCCTGCTGCGCGAGCGGATCGGGCAGTCCGAAAATGGTCATCCCGTCGTTGGGGAACAGGATCTCGGCCACCACGCCGTCGCGCTGCTGGTCGAGCAACCGCGCGTGCGGGTCGCCGGCACCGGCCGGCAGTTTGTCGGCCCGGAAACCGATCTCCGAGAGCCACGCGTTCACGGTCTCGCGCTGTGCCGCCGGCACATCTTGCCAGATCGCGTGCGGTTCCATCACGTGGGAGTCGGTCGAGAACAGGCCCGGCAACGCATCCAGTGCGGCCCGGGTCGCCGCGTCGGGCTCTTTGAGCGCCGCCAACGAGCGAGCCTCGGTGACCACCACCTCGGGATGCATCATGTTCATGGGCCGATCATACCATCCTTAGAGCCGCCAGAGGTAGCCGAACGAGGGCAAAACGGCGGCATTGCGGTCTGAGAGCGGCTTCGACGGGATGTCGTAGGCGGCGGTGAAGTTCACGTAGCGCACGCCGAAGATCATGTCCGTGTGCCGGCCCACGTGATGGGTGAACTGCACGTTCGTTTCGATCTGCTCGCCGCGTTCGGGATTGAAGCGCGTCGGTGAGCCGTCGGTATACGTGGAAACCTGCGTGCCGAGCAAGACCGGCGCGTAGTCCAAGTACACTTCGAGCCGGTCGGCGTGCATCGGCAGGCGCGTCGCGGCTTGGTAGTGCGCGCCCGCGATGCGCGAATACTGCGTCTGGCCACCGGTCCCGGTCAGTGCGAATGCATCACCGCGGGCGTAACTCGTCGTTTGATTGTAGACGAGCTCGCCTGCGCCGATAGCGAAGCGCCCGCTTGGGTCCCACACGCGCAGCGTCGCGTTGAGGATCGACAAGCGCAGCGCGACCGAACCTTGAATCGCATCGGTGTACGGAATCGGAATCGTCGGCGGCAAACCGTACGCGGTCAACTCGAAGAGCGAGTAGCGCAGGTTGCCCTCGAGCAGCGGCACCGGGATCGGCGGCAAATGGATCTGGTCGTTATAACTGTCGTGAAAGCCGCCGAGGATGGGGTTGAGCGTGATCCCGATCTGCCCGTCGAGCGGATCTGCGACCGCGGGCGCTGCGGCAAACGCAAACGCGATGCCGAGCAGTGCGCCCATGCGCGCGATCAGCGTCATGATGCTGCCGCCAACTCGCCGAGGACGCCGTCGCGAAACGCCGCCCAGCGGCCGGCCTCGATGGCGGCGCGCGCGTCGGCCATCAGCGCTGCGAGCGCGGCCAGATTGTGGTACGACAAGAGGCGCGGGCCCAAGAGTTCCTCCGATCGGAAGAGATGTGACAGATACGCACGCGTAAACGTCGTGCACACCATGCACGAACACTGTGGATCGACCGGACTGTCGTCACGGGCATACGCAGCGTTGCGGATGTTATATTCGCCCGTTCGCGTGATGGCCCGTCCATGCCGCCCGGCGCGGGTCGGATACACGCAGTCGAACATGTCGACCCCGCCGTCGACGCCGGCGATCAGATCGCGGACCGTGCCCACCCCCATGAGATAGCGGGGTTTCGCTGCGGGTAGCAGCGCGGCCGTAAACCGGGTGAGTTGGGCCAGCTCCTCGCGCGATTCGCCGACCGACAGCCCGCCCACGGCATAGCCCGGCAGGTCGAGGGCGACCAGCTCGCGAGCGCTCTCCTCGCGCAGGCGCTGGTCGGTGCCGCCTTGCACGATACCGAAGAGCGCGGTCGCGCCGCGTTGCCACGCCGCCGCTCCGCGCCGCGCCCACAGCGTCGTGCGCCGCACTGACGCCGCGAGCTCGTCGGCCGCAGCCGGCAGCTTGACGCAGACGTCGAGCATCATCGCGATGTCGACGCCGAGCGCTTCCTGGAATTCCACGACGTTCTCCGGCGTGAAGCGGTGCGTGCTCCCGTCGAGGTGCGATTGAAACGTCACGCCGTCGTCGTCGAGCCGGCGTCGCGACTCCAAACTGAACACTTGAAAGCCGCCGCTATCGGTGAGGATCGGCCGGTCCCAGGCCATGAAACGATGCAGGCCGCCCAGCTCGACCAGCGTTTCGCGGCCCGGCCGCAGCCACAGATGGTAGGTGTTGGCGAGCACGATTTGGGCACCGATCTCGCGCAGATCGGCCGGCGTCAGGCCCTTGACCGTCGCGCCGGTGCCGACCGGCATGAAGGCCGGTGTTTCGACGCTGCCGTGCGCGAGCGTCAGCGTGCCGCGTCGCGCGGATTCGCTCACACCGCGCAGCGCAAACGCGATCATGGTGCCAGCACGTCGAGCGTCGCGAGATACGCGGGCGGCGGCTCCACCTCGAACGACAAGTGCTCTTTGGTTTGCGGATGCTTGAATCCCAGCCGCCAGGCGTGCAGCGCCTGGCCGGGCAACGGCGAGCGGGGATCGCGTTTGCCGTAAATCGGATCGTTGAAAATCGGAAATCCGAGCGCCGCGAAATGCACGCGAATCTGATGCGTGCGCCCGGTCTCGAGCGTCAGCGTCAACTCGGCCGCGTCCCGGAGCCGCGTGCGCAGCGTGTAGTGCGTCACGGCCGGTTTGCCGTCGGCGCGTATCGCGTATTTCAAACGATTGTGCGGATCGCGGCCGATCGCGCCGCGGATCACGCCGTCGAGTTCGCGCGGAACGCCGGCCACGATGCCGCGATATTCGCGTTTGATGTAGCGCTTTTGCATGGCGCGGCCGAGCGTCCCGAGCGCCGCTTCCGTTTTGGCGACCAGCAACAGTCCCGACGTATCGCGATCGAGCCGGTGCACCAGCCCGGCGCGCAACGGATCCCCGGGCAGCGCACCGGTGTGGGCGAGCAGCGCGTTCACCAGCGTGCCGTCGAGCGCGCCGTGCGCGGGGTGCGTCACCATGCCGGCCGGTTTGTTCACAACGAGCAATGTCTCGTCTTCGAACAGGATATCGAGCAGAACCGCTTCCGGGCGCACTTCGAGCACCGCCGGCGGCGCGATCGTGTACGTAACAGTATCGCCAGGCTCAAGGATACGGCTCGGCTTCGCCGGTTCGCCGTTCACCGACGCGGCCCCGGCGCGGATCGCCGTCGCGACGTGCGAGCGCGAGAACCCGGTGCGTCGAGTCAACTCGACATCGATGCGCGCGCCCGCCGAGCTCTCGCTTGCAGTGTAAACACCTCGCGCCTGCGCGCTCGGTTCCTCGAGCGAACGTTTCTCCTGTGTCATCCCGAGCGCGCGCCGCAGGGCGCGTGGTCGAGGGACGGGCCACAACCCCGAGCTTTCGTGGCGCTGCCCTGGCGATCAGGCATGATAGTGGCGCGTTCCTCGACTACGCTCGGAATGACACGCGGTGGTGAACATTAAAAGACCGTTCGCTTTTTATCCACGCGTAAGGAGGCGAGGATGAG
>DASYOE010000067.1:0-2300 GCA_036008105.1 Candidatus Lustribacter sp.
GCTGTTGCGCCAGCGGCTTGCCGAAAGCGATACGGCCTTTGAGGTACTCGACGGCGTAGTCGAGCGCTCCGGTCGCGATGCCGAGCGCCTGCGCGGCGATCCCGGGGCGCGATTTATCCAGCACTTTCATGGCGGTTTTGAAGCCGTCCCCTTCGGGGCCGAGCATGTTCGCAGCCGGCACGCGGGCGCCGGTGAGCACCAGCTCGACCGTCGGCGAACCGCGGATGCCCATCTTTTTCTCGAGCTTGCCGACGGCGAATCCCGGCGTGTCTTTCTCGACCACGAACGCGCTGATGCCGTTCGGCCCTTTGTCGGGATCGGTCACGGCGAAGACGGTGACGATGTCGGCGATGCCGCCCTGGGTGATCCAGATCTTCGTGCCGTCGAGCACGTAGGCGTCGCCGTCGCGGCGCGCGCGCATGCGCATCGAGCCGGCCGCGTCGGAACCCGAACCGGCTTCCGTCAGCGCATACGCGGGGACGAATTCGCCGCTGGCAATTTTGGGCACGAAGCGCTGCTTCTGTTCTTCGGAACCGGCGATGAGAATCGGCAGCGCGCCCAGTTCCGCAACCGCGATGATCAACGCGCTCGACGCGCAGGCCTTGGCCACTTCTTCGACGACCTTGACGTAGGTCAGAAACGTCCCGCCGAGGCCGCCGTACTCAACCGGAAACGGGATGCCGTACAGATCGTTGTGGGCGAATACTTTTTGGATGTCCCACGGGAACTCGCCCGAGGCATCGATCTCGGCCGCGCGCGGCGCGACCTTGTCCGCGACGAGCTCGCGCACGGCCTCGAGGATCAGTGCCTCCTCGTCGCCGGCCATTAGATGCCCGCGGGCACGCTCATCACGTGCGGCTCGTGCGGCACCGCGAGCGTTGCGCCGGTCGCGGCCCGGACGTCGTCGACCGTGACTCCCGGTGCGACTTCGCGCAACGACAGGCCGTCGGGGGTGATGTCGATGAGCGCGAGGTCGGTCACGATGTGCTGCACGACGCGCCGGCCGGTCAGCGGCAGGTTACAGCGCTCGAGAATTTTGTGCGCGCCGCCTTTGGCGGTGTGCTCCATCATCACGATCACCCGCTTTGCTCCGTGAACGAGGTCCATCGCTCCGCCCATCCCTTTGACCACCTTGCCCGGAATGATCCAATTCGCCAAGTCGCCGTTGCTCCCGACCTCCATCGCCCCGAGGATTGCCAAGTCGACCTTGCCGCCGCGGATCATGCCGAACGAGGTGGCCGAGTCGAAGAACGACGCGCCGGGCAGCACGGTGACCGTTTCCTTGCCGGCGTTGATCAAGTCGGGGTCCTCGTCGCCCGGATACGGGTAGGGCCCGAAACCGAGAATACCGTTCTCGCTCTGCAAGACGACGGTGATGCCGGCCGGGATGTAATTCGGGATCAGCGTCGGCAAGCCGATGCCGAGGTTGACGTACGTGCCGTCGGTCAATTCTTGCGCGACGCGCGCGGCGAGCTGGTTGCGGGTGAGGGCCACGGTTACGCTCCCTGGCCCGGACGCGGGCGCGTGGTGACGCGCTCGATGCGTTTGCCGCCGCTGCCGACCTCGACCACGCGCTGCACGTAGATGCCGGGCAGATGAACCGCTTCCGGATCGATCTCGCCGGGTTCCACCAGCTGCTCGACCTCAGCGATCGCGATCCGGCCGGCCATCGCGCACAAGGGATTGAAGTTGCGCGTCGCCTTGTGAAAGACCAGGTTGCCGTGGCGATCGCCGATGCTGGCGCGAACCAGCCCGAAATCGCACACGATCGCTTCTTCGAGCACGTATTCGCGGCCGGCGAACGAGCGCGTTTCCTTTTTCGGCGACGCGACGGCAACGGAGCCGTCGGCCGCGTAGCGCCAGGGCAGGCCGCCATCGGCGACCACGGTGCCGACGCCGGCCGGCGTGTAGAAGGCGGGAATGCCGGATCCGCCCGCGCGCAGCCGCTCGGCGAGCGTCCCTTGCGGGACGAGTTCGACCTCGATTTCACCGCTGAGGTACTGGCGTTCGAACTCTTTGTTCTCGCCCACGTACGACCCGGTCGTGCGCCGGATCCGCTTGGCGTGCAGCAGCACGCCTAAGCCCCACTCATCGACGCCGCAGTTGCTCGACACGGTCTCGAGATCGGTCGTGCCGGCCGCCATCAGTGCCTCGATCAGCATTTGCGGGATCCCGTTCAAACCGAAACCGCCGACGGCCAGCGACGCGCCGTTGGGGATATCGCGGACCGCTTCCGCGCAGGATGCGACGACCTTGTCCATGGGCATCCTTTAGTTTACGCGGGCGCCGGTTCTTCTTTA
>DASYOE010000068.1:0-5655 GCA_036008105.1 Candidatus Lustribacter sp.
TGGCGGTGATTCTCGGCACCGGCACCGGTTATCTCATCAGCCGCTCGGCCTACGCGGTGCGTGTGTTCGACCCGTTGCTCGCGGCGCTGTACGCGGTCCCGTCCATCCTGCTCTTTCCGCTGTACCTGCTGTTTTTCGGACTCGGACCGGGATCGAAGATCGCGCTCTCGACGTCGATCGCGTTCTTCCCGATCGCGTTGAGCACGATTGCCGGGTTCTCCAACGTCAGCCCGACGTTGCTTTCGGCCGCGCGTTCGATGGGCGCGTCGGCCTGGCACGTCTTCGCCCGGGTCATGCTGCCGGCGTCGTTTCCGGTCGTGCTGTCCGGCCTACGGCTGGGCTTGGTGATCGCGCTGCTCGCGACGCTCGGCGGTGAGACGCTGGCCTCGTTCGACGGCATCGGCCACCAGATCGTCACCTTCGCCGAGAATCTCGAGACGGCCGCGATGTATGCGTGGGTGCTGGTCGCGATCGCGCTGGCGTTTCTCCTCACCAGCCTCGCGGCGCTGATCGAGCGGCGCGGCGCGGCGTTCGTGGAATGAAGAGCCCTCTCGCCGGCCGGATAGCGGTCATCGCGGTGTTGCTTGCGCTCTGGGAGATCGGCGCGCGGTTGTGGGGCGATCCGCTGTTCGTCTGTCCGCCGTCGGCTGTGATCGGCGGGCTCGTCACGATCACGCAGAACGGGCGCATCGACAGCGCGCTCTCGACCGCGTTCTTCGAGCTGCTGGCGGCGTTCGCGTTTGCGGTCATCGCCGGCATTCCGCTCGGCGTGCTGCTCGGTCGCAACCGGATCTGGCGGCTCGCCATCTTTCCGGTGGTCATGCTGCTCTACATCGTGCCGCAGGCGACGTTGCTGCCGCTCTTCGTCTTGCTGTTCGGCGTCGGCGCGAAGGCGAAGATCGTGTTCGGTTTCACCCACGGCATCTTCCCGATGGTACTGACCGTGGCCGCCGCGACGCGCGGGATCGACCCGAAGCTGATCCGAGCCGCGCGTTCGCTCGGTGCGACGCAACGCCAGATCGTCATGCAGGTCGTGCTGCCGAGCGCGGTGCCGGGCGTGTTCACCGGGATGCGCCTCGCGATGGCCGCGACTTTGCTCGGCGTGCTCCTGGCCGAGCTGTACGTTTCGTCGGCCGGGGTCGGTTCGTTCACCGCGCAGTTCACCAACGCGTTCCAGCCGCCCAAGCTCTTCGCGCTCATCGTGCTGCTGGCAACGATGGCCGTGGTCCTCAACGAGCTCTGCCGCCTCGCCGAGGCGCACTTCAGTCGCTGGAAGGCGAGCGCCTGATTCTGCGCTGAGCGAGGCGAGTAACCGTTTCGTTGCGGTTTAGAGACGCGCGCTAGCGAGCAAGACGTAGGTACCTTCTTGCGGAGGCAACGTGCCTTTCTTCAAGATTACCGACGGCTCGCAAGAGACTGCGGACGATCGAACGTTTCTTCCCGACGCCACCGATGACGACTGGCAGGCACTACTGCGTTCGGTCGGCGTCGAGCCGTTCGTCCCCGATCAGGTGCTGATCAAAGCCGGCGATCCCGGCGACTGTTTCTTCATCCTGGTCGAAGGCGACGTTGCGGTCCAAACGACCTCGATGTTCGGCACCCGCACGGTCGCGACGATCCGCGCCGGCTCCGTGTTCGGCGAAATCGCGTTTCTCGACGGCGGCAAGCGTACCGCCACGGTGCGGGCATTGACCGGCGGCACGATGGTGCGCGTGTCGCGCGCGTCGTTCCTCGCGATCCAAGCCTGGGAACCGCAGCTCGCGCAGCGCATCGCGCTCGATCTCGGCCGGTTGTGCGCGATTCGCTTGCGCCAAACGCTGGCCAAGGCCGGGTCCTGAGCGGTGGCGTTCGAGAATTACACGCAGCTCCCGCACCTTGCGCCGCGGCCGTTCTGGATCGCCGCGCGCGTGATCGTCCTGGCGTTCACGCTCGGATTGATCGGTTGGCTGCTCACCGGAAATCATCTCGCGTTGACCGTCCTGTGGTCGCTGTGCATTCCGCTGTTGCCGGCACTGTGGTTCGTCGCGCCGGGATTGTGGCGTAACGTCTGCCCGATGGCGTTCTTGAATCAACTCCCGCGCGAGCTCGGGTTCACGCGCGGCGAACGGCGGCCCGAAGCGTTGCGCACGTGGGCCTACCCGATCTCGATCGCTGTGCTGCTCGCGGCGATCGCGCTCCGTCCGCTGCTGTTCAACGGTTCGGCGCGCGCGTCGGCGCTGCTGTTGGCTGCGGCACTCGTGGCCGCGTTTCTCGGCGGTCTGGTCTTTAAAGGTAAGAGCGGCTGGTGCGGCACGTTCTGTCCGCTCGCGCCCGTGCAGAAGCTTTACGGGCAACTGCCCACGGTCGTCGTGCGCAACGAATACTGTTCGCCCTGCGTGGGCTGTCAGTCCAACTGCTACGATTTCAATCCGACCGCAAAGCTCGCCAGCGATCTCTACGATCGCGACCAGTGGGGTGCCGGCCACCGGCGGTTCTTCGCCGGTATCTACCCGGGATTCGTCCTCGGTTACTTCACGTTCGCGCAGTTCGGTTTTCGCGGGCTCATCGGGTTTCCGTTGCTCTCGCTCGGCCTGTTCGCAACGATCCACGCGTTCACCAACGCGACGGCGTACGTGCTCGTCGTTGTGTGGGGCATGGCCGCGTTCGCGACCTACTACGCCTTCGCCACGCCGGCCGTTCTGCACGCGCTCGGAATCGTCGCGCCGGTTACGGCGAACGCCGTCGAAGGCGTCGTCGCTTTGGCGGCGCTCTGCGCGATCGTCGCGAGCGTTCGGCACGAGCGCGCGTGGCGCCGCGTGCGCGCGGAAGACGATGTGGTGCGCGTTGCCGACGGCGGCGAATCGCTGCGCGCGCAGATCGCCGATGCCGGGCTGCCGGCGGTCATCGAGCAAGCGTCGGGGCGGCGTTTCTTGGTGCAGTCGAAGCAAACGCTGCTCGAAGCGATCGAGAACAGCGGCCTGCACATCGAGACCGGCTGTCGCATGGGCATGTGCGGCGCCGATCCGGTGCTCGTGGTCGAAGGCGCCGAGCATATGTCCCCGCCGGGCCCGGAGGAACGTTCGACGCTCGACCGGTTGGGGCTCGCCGGTCGCTGCCGGCTCGCATGCTCGGCGCACGTCGCCGGTCCGGTTTCCATCAGCATCGACCCGACGACGGTTTTCCTGGCCGGACGCGTCGGCGCGGAAGAGGTTCGCAAACCCGAGCCGGAGCCGTCGATCCGGGTCGTCATCATCGGAAACGGCGCCTCCGGCATGAGCGCCGCGGAACATTTGCGCGGCCGCGACCCCAACGCGTCGATCACGGTCGTCAGCGAGGAAGGACACAACTTCTACAACCGCATGGGCATCGGCCGCCTGATCTACGGTCGCTCGGGCCTGCACAGCCTCGCGTTGCTCGAAGACTCGTGGTATGAAGAGCAGCGCGTCGACGTGTGGTTGAATACGCGCGTCAACACGATCGACCGCGACGCGAAAGCGATCGTGATCGCGACCGGCGAGACGTTGCCCTACGACGCCCTCGTCATCGCCACCGGCGCCAGTGCCGCGCCGTTGCAAACGCCGGGCATCGAACGCGAGGGAACCTTCGTGCTGCGCACGGCCGGCGACGCGATGAACTTGCGGCACTGGTCGCAAACGCACGATGCGAAGCGCGCGGTCGTGGCCGGCGGCGGGGTGCTGGGCGTCGAGGCGGCCGACGCCCTGCGCCAACTCGGGATCGCGACGACGCTGATCGCGCGCGAGGAACGCCTGATGGAGCGCGCGCTGGATAGCGAATCGTCGGTGTTGTTGCAACGATTCCTCGAGACGTCCGGCATCGCGGTGCGCACCTCGCGCACGCTGCGCGAAGTAACCGGCGACCAACGCGTACGGGGCGTCGTGCTCGACGACGGCGAGACCATCGCGTGCGACATCGTTCTGAGCTGCATCGGCATCCGGCCGAATGCCGAACTGGCCCGCGCCGCCGGCCTAACCGTGAATCGCGGGATCGTCGTCGACACCGCGATGCGCACCTCGGATCCGGCGATCTTCGCGGTCGGTGACGTCGCGGAGGTTCCCGGCGCCGTGGGCGGCCTCTGGCCGGTCGGCAAGAAGCAGGGTGAGATCGCGGCGGCGACGATCGCGGGTGAGGAGTCGCGGTACGTGGAGACCCACACGATGATGCACCTCAAGCTCGCCGGCATCGACGTGAAGTGCTTCGGCGACGTCTCCAGTGGGCGCGACGACCATCGGCATTTGACCGGCAGCACCGACCCCGGTTCGCGCTGGCGGCGGGTGGTGGTGCGCGACGGGCAGATCGTCGGCGGCGTGTTCGTCGGCGAAAGCGAGGTGGCACGCACGGTTGCGAAGGCACTCAGCGGCGAAGAAGAGCACGCCAGCGTGCTGGCCGTATTAACGAGCTAGTGCGGCCGCCGCGTATGACCCGTCGTACATGTCGGCAAAGGCCGGCGCGGACGTGATGACGCCGAATTGGATCTGATATTTGGCAATCGTGGCAAGCTGCGACGGCGTCACGGCGAGATCCGCGCGGAAGGCCTTCCATTGAACGAAGTCCAGATCGTACGTCTTGTCCGCGATATCGGGCGCGGCGTGCGTGTATTGGATGAGCGTCGCGATCGCTTCCGCCTTGTGGGTGGCGCCGTACTGGATCGCCTCACGTAGAGCGCGGAGGATCGCGACGATTGTCGTCCGATGGCCGGCGGCCCATCCCTCGTTTACGGCGAGCGTGGTGAAGACCCAATCTTTGAGCACCTGTTGGCCGGTTCCAAGCGCGTGGTATCCTTGCGATTGCGCGAGGAGATCGAACGGCTGGAGCAGCATCGAGCCCTGCGCGTTGCCGCTTTGAAGTGCCGCCCACCGCGCCGGCGTGGAGCCCGAGACGACGATCTGGAAGTCGTTCAGCGTGAGATGCGACGGCGCGAGCAGGGCGGCGAACGTGATCGCAGTGACGTCCTCTTTTGTTCCGAGCGTTATCGTCTTGCCCTTGAGCTGATCGATGGACGTAATCGAGGGAGCGACCATTAGGCTGTACGGGTCGACCACAAGGACCGGCGCGATCATCTTGATCGGCAATTTGTGCGTCACCGCGGCGATGTAACTGTCCGTCCCGTCCTCGGCGATGTTTACGCCGTTGGTAGCCAGGGCGTTGATGACGTTCGGCGGTGAGCCGGCACTGATGACCGAAACGTTCACGCCTTCTTTCGCAAAAAATCCCTGGCTGATCGCAAGCATCAGCGGCCATTCCGCAGCCGTGTAGTTTAGAATCCCGTAGCTGACGTCGACCGGTGGCGGCGTTTGGGCACGCACCGGCGTGACGGTCGCAAGGGCAACGAGCAACGTGGTGACGAGGGCGAGAGAGCGGACGGATTTCATCGAAAACCTCCTGAAGGCGACGCTTCTCTTGACTCTTAGTTCAACCCCTTTACCTCGCCGAACCAAAAGTTCTGCTGCGAATGTTACAACAAGGGCATAAGGATGGGGCAGGTTGACTTTTTCTAGCCGCGGCGCGAGCTGCAGAGAGGGTCTCTCAGGTGCTGGGTAAGTTTCCGGGACTACAGCCGTCGGCCGGAGATGCTCCTCCCGCCGGTTCAGACTTTGGCGGGCCGAACAACTACACACCATGGGTAAACGTCGTTCTTGGATTGTTGGTTTTCATCTT
>DASYOE010000069.1:0-3179 GCA_036008105.1 Candidatus Lustribacter sp.
CCAGCCGGCGCCGGCGAGGAAGCCGGCGCCGAGCAACAGCGCGATGCTTGGATGTTCGACCGCATATACCACCAGCAGCAGGGCGCACGTGAATACCGCGAGGCCGCCGGTTGCGATCCAGCCGACTGCGTAACGATCGGCCCAGTGGCCGGTGAACGGGGCGACGGCCGCGTTTGCGATCGGCCATGCGGTCATCAGTAATCCGGACTGCAACGGGGACAGACCGAAATCGAGCTGCAGGAAGAACGGCATCATGATCACGCCGATGCTCCAGGCGGTCCAGCCGCTGAAGCCCGCTTGCGCGGCGACGGAGAAACGCGGCAGCCGAAAGAGATCGAGCGAGATCATCGGCACGGGTAACGTGAACTGCCGCCGCGCAAACCATGCGAACGCAGCGGCGCCGGCCGCGAGTTCGATCAGCGTCACGGGCAGCGGTTCCCGGCGGGCGAACCCGTCGAGTCCGTAGATCAGCAAGCTGAACCCGATCGCGCTCGTGACGATGCTCGCCGGATCGAGTCGCGCGCGCGTTCCGAGATCGTTCGGCAGCGTGTCGCGCGCGAGCAGCAGGATCACGACCGCGATCGGCAAGTTGATCGCAAACAGCCACTGCCAGGGCAAGACCGCGAGAATCAAGCCACCCAGCGTCGGGCCGGTGGCGGCGGCGATGCCGGTGTACATCGCGTTCATTCCGAACGCGTGGCCGAGCAGCGAGCGCGGGTAGATATCGCGCACCAGCGCCGGCGAAAGCGACATGATCGCGGCCGCGCCGCAGCCCTGCACGATCCGCCCCACGATGAGCATGGGGAACGAGCCGCTCAGCGCGCACACGAGCGAGCCCACGGTAAACAGCGCGACCCCGGCGCCCCAGATGCGGGTCGGACCGCGCGATTGTCCCAGCGACGACACGCCGAAGAGCGACATCGTGATCGCCAGCAGGTACGCGCTCGCGACCCACACGATCTGGGCCGGCGCCACGTGCAAGTCGCGACCGATGGTCGGCAACGCGATGTTGGCGATCGACGCGTCGATTGCGGTGAGGATCGTCCCGAGGATCAGCGCGGCGTAGGCGCGTCGCCGCCGGGAAACCGGGAAGACGCCGCCGTCGTCAGTTGCGATCGCGCTGTTCCACCGGGACGGTTTCGCGCACGATCTTCAAGCCGACTTCTTCGAACATTTCCGTCACTTCGTGGATGCGCCAGTCCTTGCACGCCTGGGCGTGTTTGTCGAGGCCGAACGCGCGCATCACGGTTTCGATCGGGCTATCGTCGAACGACAGCAGCGGCGCGAACTCGTCTTGCCGCCGGACCAAGTCGGTTCGCATGGCAGCGTACCGCTCGCTGAGATGTTCGTTGACGACGTCGAACGGCGTCGCATTATCGAAGCGTTCGTTGCTTCGCTCGTACGTCGGGTAGAGATCCATCCAGTTCAAGCCGAACGTGACCGGCATCGTCTGGCGCGCGGCATCGAGTTCCAGCAAGAAGCGGCGATAAGCCCGGCCGGCCGGGACGCCGTCCAACGCCGGATCGGCCTTCTTCAGCAGGTCCAGACAATGGAAGCCGTAGGCGGCCTGCGCGTACAGGTGCGCGACGAACGCGAGCTGGGCGAGGTGCAGCGGCTGCGACACTGCCGACGGTTTGCGCAAGAAAAGCGCGTCGCAAAAGCCCACCATGGGCCGGCTGCGCATGCCGAGCGGAGCGAAGAACGGTTGAAGCTTGAACGGGCCGGCGGTGAAGTCGACGAACATGAAGCCCAGCTCGTCGAGCGCCGCGCAGAGGTCGCCGAATAGCGGTTGCCCTTCGTAGAGACGAACGAACTCCGCTTCCGTCACGATCGCCATCGTGTGCTCGGTGATGAGGTCGCGTCCGCCGCGCAAGATCGCGAGTTCGGTGCCTTGCGTGTCGATCGTGATGATGGCGGGTGCCGCCACCGCCGGATCGTCGAGCAGATGCAACGAATCGAGCGTTTGCAATTCGACCGGTGCTTCGCGCACGGGACGGAAGGCGTCGCTCAGCCGATAGTCGCGGCCCTTGCTCCGCTGGACGAAATCGAATTCGGTCGACGGCTTCAACAACGACGACGTGTACGGATCGTAATTATGATAGAACGTTGCCGGGCCGTTCACATCGCCGAGGCAATATGGAAAGACCCGGCTTTTGGCCGGGTCGTTTCGCGCGAGCATTTGGGGAACGGCGTCTTCGTCGGCGTCGAAGAAGACGTAGAATATATCGTCTGCGAACGCGGCGGGGAAGTCGATCGGCGAACATCCGTCACGCCCGCCGATCGTGTAGAGGCCGATACGCCCATCGGCCTGCACGCTAGTAGTCGTCGTCGGTCGAGTGGGCTAGCGGACCTTCGTCCTCTTCTTCCTCTTCCGAAACTTCTTCGTCGTCTTCCTCGAGCACGTAGCCCTGGTCTTCTTCCTCTTCCTCGACCACGCCGGCGACCGGGATCTCGTCGTCGATGACTTCATCGACCACGATTTCGCCGTCATCGGTCATGGTCGCACGCAGACCGCCGAGCGGTGAGGCCGGAATGAGATCGTCGTCGCCGCCGCGCTTGGCCGAAGCCGACACGAGCGGAGCCGAATCATCGAGCTCTTCCTCTTCCTCTTCGACTTCCTCAACTTCGCCGACGGCGTCTTCGGGCGGCTCTTCGCCGTCGACCGGGACGCCCGGCTGCGGGATACGTTCGACCTCGGCTTCGCGTTCGGCGAGTGCCGTTTGCGAAAGCCGCGGATCTTCGTCGCCCATGAGGAGACCGATCTCTTGCGCGCGCTCCGACATGTCGTCGTCCGCGATGCGGATCTCGACCTCTTCGCGCGTCTCGGTGAGCACCTTGACGTCGAGCGCCAGCGACTGGAGTTCCTTGATGAGAACCTTGAACGACTCCGGCACGCCGGGTTCGAGCACGTTCTCGCCCTTGACGATCGCTTCGTACGTCTTCACGCGGCCGACGACGTCGTCGGACTTGACCGTGAGGAGTTCTTGCAGCGTGTAGGCCGCACCGTACGCTTCGAGCGCCCAGACTTCCATCTCGCCGAACCGCTGGCCGCCGAACTGCGCTTTACCGCCGAGGGGCTGCTGCGTGATCATCGAGTACGGACCGGTGGAACGCGCGTGGATCTTGTCGTCCACGAGATGCGCGAGCTTGAGCATGTAGATGTAGCCGACGGTGATCGG
>DASYOE010000070.1:0-2078 GCA_036008105.1 Candidatus Lustribacter sp.
CGAGACCGTGGCGCTTCACCCGCAAGCACGTTTCCCAGCGCTCATCGTACGAGTGGGTCGTGCAGATCGCTGGAAAGTGACGCCGTGAGGTCTCCAAGTTGTGGTTCACCTTGTGCACGCCGGCGTCGACCAGCGCCGCGCAGTGCTCGTCGGTGAGGATGCCGAGCGATACAGCCACCGTCATGTCGGCCATGTCGGCGACGATCGCCCGCGTCGCTTCGCACACGCGCTCGAGCAGCGCCGGTGACGGCCCGCGGACCGCGACCACGATGCAGAACTCGGCGGCACCCCGCGCGCGGGCCTCGCGCGCCGCGTCAAGAAACTCGCCCGTGGCGCGCAACGGTTCGGGGACGACGTCGGTCGCGTAGCGCGCGCTCTGCGAACAGAAGTGGCAATCCTCCGAACACCCGCCCTTTTTCGCGTTGAACAGCACCTCGACCGCGGCGGACTCACCCGACGTACGGCGCCGCACGTCGTCGGCTAGGGTGAGGAGCCCCCCGACCTCTTCGCGCGGAAGTTCGGTCAACGCGGCGAGCATGTCGCGTTCGAGTACGCGCTCTTCTTCGAGCACGATGCGGCGCGCGGTCCCCAGGACGTCAAGCACGTGTTTCAACCTTTTCGAGTTCCAAGGAAGGTGAGGTCGCCAAGAGTGCGGCCGCGTCCGCGACGCTGCGCCGTGCATCGAGATCGTGCTCGATGACGCCGAGGATCGGCGCGCGCCCGGCCAGCGCGCGTTCGACGTTCGCGCGTTCGTCCATGGTGCTCGAACGCCAGCGATCGACGAGCACCACGCCGCGCACCGGCACGCCATGGGCCTCCAAGTAGGCCAGCGTGAGGAGCGTATGGCTGATGCAGCCCAAGCGCATGCCGGTCGCGACGACGGCGGCGCACGACGCGCGCGCGGCAACGGTCGTCAGCGTTTCGTGCGCGTTGATCGGCACGGCCGCGCCGCCGGCGCCCTCGACGATCGCCGGAGCCGGTATCGCGTCGATGCGGCGCGCAAGCGTCGCGGCATCGAGCGGAAGCGCGCCCTCTGCGAGCGCCGCCGACCACGGATCGGCGGCCAGCCGAAACCGCGCCAATTCGAGCGCGGCGCAACCCGCAAGGTCCGCCGCCTCGGCCGCATCACCCGGAACCCCGGGCGCGAGTCCGGTTTGCACCGCTTTGACGATCGTCGGCCGTTCGCCGCGCGCAACGCACAGCGCCGCGAGCGCCGCGGTCACGCGCGTTTTGCCGGCGTCGGTGTCGGTCCCGGTTACGAAGAGACGCACGCTGCGGTCCGGAGTTCGCGCATCGCAAACAAGAGCGCCTCGATTTGCGCGTCGCTATGGTGCGCGCAAACGGTGAACCGCACGCGGCACGAGCCGTGCGGTACGGTCGGGGGACGGATGGCCGGCGCGTACACGCCGCGCTCTTCGAGCCCGCGCGCAAGCTCGAGCGCCGCCGCTTCGCTGCCGGCAACAACCACCACCGATGGACCATCTTCGCCACGCACGTCGTAGCCGAGCGCGCGCAGCTCCGCGCGCACGCGCGCTGCGACCGCGTGCAAGCGCGCCCGGCGTTCGTCGCCTTCGCTGCCGCGCACGATCTCCAGCGCTCGTGCGGCCGCCGCGACGATCGCCGGCGGGAGCGCGGTGTCGAACATGAACGTGCGCGCCGTGCTCGTCAGCAACTCGACGACCTCGAGCGGTCCGGCGACGAACCCCCCGGCCGAACCCAACGCCTTCGAGAGCGTCCCGATGACGACGACGCGCTCATCGCGCAACGCCGCCGCGTAGCCGCTGCCCGCGACCCCGGCAACGCCGAGCGCGTGGGCTTCATCGACCAGCAGCACGTCGCCGTCGCGCAACTGCGCCAAGAGCGCGTCGAGCGGCGCGCGCGAACCGTCCATCCCGAACGCCGATTCGGTGACGACGAGCGCCGCGCGCATATCGCGCGACCGTGCGGGCAGCGCCCCATGCGGCACGATATGCCGCTCGAGCTTCGTCAAACGCAAGCCGTCGATGATGCACGCGTGCACCAACTCATCGGAGTAAGCGACATCGACGCACGCGGCCAACGCCGTGATCGCTCCGATC
>DASYOE010000071.1:0-20353 GCA_036008105.1 Candidatus Lustribacter sp.
CGGCGCGCCGATGTTCACGAGCGACCTGTCGGTCAGCGAGTTCGTGTTGCTCGACGAACTGGCGATGCAGCCGCTCGGTCTCGTGCTCGGCAGCTCGATTTTCCACGTCGGCTTTCAGATCGGCAACTACTTCCAGAACCAGGAACTTGGCTATCTCTCGCAAGCGATGTACCAGGCGCGCGAGCTGGCGATGAGCCGGATGGAGGAAGAAGCCGCGGTGCTCGGTGCCGACGGCATCGTCGGCGTGCGGCTCGAGGTCGGCGGCTATATCTGGGCGCCCAACGCGCTCGAGTTCACGGCTATCGGTACCGCGGTCAAAGCGCCGCCCGGCGCGTCCTATCGCACCGTGCACAACAAGCCGTTCACCTGCGACTTATCGGTGCAAGACTTCTACAAATTGCACCAGGCCGGCTACGTGCCGGCCGAACTCGTGCTCGGCAGCTGCGTCTACCACATCGCGCATCAAGGGTTCATGCAGTCGATCCGCACGCTGGGCAACAATATCGAACTGCAGAATTACACCGAGGCGCTGTACGACGCGCGCGAGCTGGCGATGAGCCGCATGCAAGCCGAGGCCGAAGCGCACGGCGCGGCCGGGATCGTCGGCATGAGCATCGTCGAGAAAAACCACGTCTGGGAAGCGCACGTGATCGAGTTCTTGGCGATCGGCACGTCGATCGTGCGCCGCGGCGAGAAAACGAAGGTGACGCCGATGTTCCAGATCGGTCTCAACGACTAAGCCGGACGGGCTGTGGACGGCGATTTCTTCGAACTGATCGGCGGCATCGCGGAGACCTTCGGGCTCGGCGAGGTCGTGAAAGGCGCGCTACGCGGTCCGGCCGCGTACGCGAGCGGCCGCTCGATGCAAACCGGCAGCGGAGACGACGGGGTGCCGTACGTCTACGAGCGCGTGCTGACCCGCCCGCGCATCCTCAACGTCAACGACCGCTGAGGCGCCGTCGAGGATCGCGCCGTTGCGCCGGAGTTCGCTCTGCAGCGTCGCGATCAAGCGCGGCGTCTCGTCGAGGGTGATGAACGACAGGTGACGCTCGCCCGCAAGGGCCGCGGCGACGCCATCGGCCTCGCCCTCTTCGATCGTGGTCGGAATGACGCGCGCGCTGCCGGCGGCTTCGTGTGACGCCGAGATCGACGGGCCCGCGAGCAGCAGGTTGGTGAAGCCGCGCGGCACGAGCGCGCCGAACGGGACGCCGTACACGTGACGGACCGGAGCGTAGGCCGGGCGGTCGGTCGCGGTGACCGGATGCAAATCGAGCGGATACGAGCTGAGCCCGATGCGGTCGTCCGGCAGCACGCCGTCCCAGACGTCGTCGGCCGTTAGCCAGGCCAGTCCCAGCACGTGGCGCGTCTCGCGGACGTATACGGCCGGTGCGAAGCCGCTGATGCGCGCGTCCCGGAAGCCCGCTAGCCGCGGGCGCAAGTAGGCGATGAGATTCGGCGCGTCGTCTTCGGTGATCGTGCGCGCACGGACCAGATCGCTCGCGGAACGCCCGTCGATGCCGAGCACGTCGATGGCGTTGACGCTCACGGTGCCGTCCGCTTCACGGCCGAGATTGAGGTCGCGCACCAGTTCGTCCGGCGATGCCGGGCGGTAACCGTCCATCAACTTCGCGTAGCCCCAGGCCCGGCGCCCGTCGACACCGCCGGCTCCGTCGAGCGCGACGTCGTAGCCGCGCGCGACCTCCGGCCAGTCGACGCCGTCGAGCGAAAACATCAAGGTGACGGCTTGCATGCGCTCGTCGATCCCGGTGTCTTGGCGGCCCACGTCGTAGCGCGCGCCGGCGAGCGCCGCGACGTCGGCATCGTCGGTGGCGTCGATGACCTCATCGGCAGCAATCGTCTTGTCCGGTCCGTTCGCGCGTGCGAAGGTGACCGCATCGATCTGCGTTCCGCCGGCGGCGGGGCTCGTCGCCACGCGGACCGGACGCGCGTTGAAGATCGTAGTGATACCGGGCTGCGCGTCGATCAAGCCGGCGAACGCGGCGGCCGCATCGGCGGCCGTGAACGCGTCGCCGAGTTTGGCGTAGATCTCGTTGAAGATGCCGCCTTCGACCGGCACGTCGCCCGCCGTCACGTTCAGGTCCCACTGATCCATCACCGCATCGGTCAGCACGCCGCCGAGCTCGGAGCGCTGTGCGACCAGCGTGACGTCGTCGCCCCGCCGCGCGGCCGCAACCGCTGCCGCGACGCCGGCCGGCGTGCCGCCGATCACGAGGACGTCCGCGCGCGGCGACGCATCGGCCGCAATGACGCGCCCGGACGCACAGAAGACGAGCGTGGCCAAGATGGCCGCCGCAACCCGCGAAAACATGACGTACTACAAACGTCGCCGGGCGCGAGAACGTGCGCTATACGGGGGCGGGTACCGTAAAGCATTGGGCAGAACGGGGCCCGTCGGCCCTGGAGAGATGGCAGAGTGGTCGAATGCATCGCCTTGGAAAGGCGACATACTCGCAAGAGTATCGAGGGTTCGAATCCCTCTCTCTCCTAAAAGTGCGAGGTGGTTATCAAGCAACTGCTCCGGGTGGCGATCGCGGTTTTCGCCATCACCTCGTTGCCGTTGGCGGTCCGCGCGGCCGATTTGCCGGTCATGAAGATCAGCGCCGACCAAATTGCGTACTACAACAATTTGGGGATTCTGACAGCGACGGCAGCGTCGATCGATATGGGCGGCGGCACGACGATGCACGGCGCCGCGTTCGTTTTGGATCTGCGCCGTGGGCGGTTCGTTCTGGCCGGTGGCGTGGAGTTGCGCACGCGCCAGGCGACCTATGCCGGGGCGGCATTGGCCGACGATCTGGCTGAGGACCGCGGGTATTTGCTGGCCTTGGACCCGCAGCCGCACCGCGTCGTGTTTCGTTCGAGCGCGCTCGATACGGTCGACCCCGGCCTCACGTCTCCGCCCGACGCTTTTGCGTGGCCTGACGTCGAGGACACGCCGGCCTCCCTGCTCGGACGTACTGCCACCGCGCAGCCGACGATCTACGTCCGCTTCAGCGGATGCCGGACGCAGATCATCGGCGGATTACGCGTCTACTTCCCGTTGCCTATCTGCTACACGAACTTTGGGGCGGATCCGAATCTCGCGCAGAACTCACTGAGCGGCGCGAACATCGGCGCCGGTTACCGTTTCGCCGGAAACGCGAACGCGACGAGCGCGGCGATCATCAACTACGATGCGGCGCAACACATCTACGGAGCAATCCAACAAAACCTAAGTTCGGAGCACGCGTGGGGGGTCGCTTCGGTCAACCCGTTGGGCGGGAAGAACCCCGTATACAGTCTGATCGCCGCCGGCGATTCCGGTGTGATGGGGCTGCGCACATCGGCGCAGTTTCACGAAGCGACCGCCCCCGCACCCGGTCAGTTGTTCGGCTCGGCGCAATACACTGATGCATTGGTCACAGCCGGCATCAACGGCGGCTTTCTAGCGCTCTACTATCAGTTCGGAAACCAAAGCGCCGAAGCAACGGCCCAACAGTTGAACCTGCTGCCGACGAAACAGACGAGCTTGCAGTTCAGCTTCACGTCGTCCGATCTGTCGCTAGTGAAGGACGCCCTGATCGCGAACGTCAGCGCCGGGACGGGGTACGTTCACGACCCTACCGTGCTTGCAACCCTCGCCGGCACGCAATGGGTGGACATCGCGTCCAGCTATCTTGCCGTGAACCTGCGGGCACCCGACATTACCTTCGGGCCGTGGCTCGTGAACCTCGCGATCGGCGGTCAGCGCGAATGGCAGTCGCTGCCGCACACCGTCGATGAGGTAGGCGGCAGCGCCGGCCTGACGCGCCGGTTCGGGTCGCGTTTTTCCGTCACGGCCGCGTACACGGTCGCGAATGTCGGCGACAACTACGGCGCGCTGCAAAGCGCGGCCTACCCGGTGTACGCGACACCGGCCGATCCCGGCTACGCGGCGTTCGACGGCTTCGCAACGTTCCACACGCTGGGTTTGGGATTCTACTTCACGCCACGCCCCGACGTGGATTTTTCCGCTGTTCTGAATCACAACACCGATTTCCCCAATGCGGTGCCGGGCTTTTTCCCCTCCCTCCCCGCGCCGGCGCTGGGTCAGAACGTGCCGACGTTCGTGCTCGGCGAGGCTCCGTACCAACTCGCGCTGAATTTGCGTTTTCGCCTCAACCCGCAGCTCTCGCTGCTCATGCAGGATACGTACAGTTTCAACTTCGGCGGCCAAACGTGGACGTCGCTCAGCTTTCAGGTGCGGCCATGAAGCGCGTGGCGCTGCTCGCGGCGGTGCTTTCGGCCGCAATTTCGGGGGGCGTGCTGTCCTCGCCGGTGCGCGCGGCGCAGGACAACCGCGTCGTTGGGCTGTTGGACATCGAGCGCGGCTATGTGTTCACCACCGCGGGTGAAACGTTTACGGCCGTCCCGAATCTGCAGCTTACCGGCCTGACCGGGGCGGCGTTGAAGACGATCGCACCCGGCACAACGGTGCGCTTGACGTTCGATGCGGACGGCGCCGTCAGCGCCGTCACGATCGTCGCGAGCGCGAACACGAGCACGGCCGTCACCAAAGTCGCGGCCGTGACCTTCATCGTGCGCGTTCCGGCGACGACGTATCCAACCGATCAAGTCTACATCACGACCAACCAAAGCGGCTGGGATGCGTTGGCGATTCGAATGGATCGGGTCGACCCGTTGCATTTCCGGGCCATCGTTGGCGTCCCGGTCGGGGGCACGCTGCGCTATCTGTACACGCGCGGCAATTCGCCGACGATCGAACGCGGTGCCGACGGCCTAACGCGGCACCCGCGCTCCACCGACGTCCTCGATGACACCCCGCGAACGATCTACGATAATGTCGAGCACTGGGGTGATGAAGCGGGTAACACAACGCTGCCCGCTCCTCAGGCGACGCCGACACCGTTCAATCCGGCGCCGTTCCCGAATCTGCCGAACTTCCCGCCGGCTCGCGGTCGGCAGCCTTAAATTCAGCTACGCTATAGGAACCTTCGTTACTGCCATTATTCTTGCGGCGGCCTCCATCGCGGCGATCGTTTAAATAAAGCACCTGCGAGCGCGAACCAACTCACCGCGTTTCATGTACGTTTGCCCCGTCCATTGGCAAAAATTGCTCCATAGGTGCCCCATGGACTGTTCGCCTCAAACACCCGAGCGCGGAGCAGGCCGCCGATTAAACCTCGTTATCGCGCAGCCACGCCATGTAGGCGGCCATGCCGCTTTTGATGTCGTGTTTCGGGCGCCAGCCGGTGTCGCGCGTGAAGCGCTCGATGTCGAGGTACGAGCCGGCTTTGTGAAACGGATCCTGACCCTCGGCGAACGCGAACTCGGCGCCCGGAACGACGGCGCGGGCCGCTTCGAGCAGCTGCGGTAACGGCACCGCCGTCCCGCCGCCGACGTTGTAGATGCGTTCGGTGAGACCGGTCGCGGTTTGCATCGCGAAGAGCGCATCGGCGCAGTCGCCCACGTAGATGTAGTCGTAGTGATCGCCGGCGAAGGGCTTCGGCTTGGTGTCGGCAACGCCGCGCACGACGGCGTGTGCGATGCGGCTCGGCGCGTTGGTGAACGAGTGGTAGAGGGGGCCGTAGACGAACGAGATGCGCGCGAACGCGACGTCGAGCCCGCACCGGTCGGCGAAGTGGAGCCCGGTGATCTCTTGGGCTTTCTTGAACGCGCCGGTCGGTCCGTTGGACGCCATCGGCATCGGCATGGACTCGAGAAACGGCCCGTCGAGACCCCAATAGGCGGTGATCGAGCTGGCGACGACGACGCGCTTGACGCGATTGCGCCGCGCGGCGTCGAGCAGCACGATCATCCCGTCCATGTTGGCGCGAAAGTCTTCGGCCGGCGGCGGAACGCCGACGCCGGTCGTCGCCAAGTGCAGTACGTGTTCGATGTCGTAGCGTTCGAAGATCGCGTCGAGGGCGTAGGCGCTCGTCACGTCGGCGACTTCGCGATGGAACCGGCTCGCGCGATGCCGTTCGACCTCGGCCAGCTCGCGCCGCACGCGATACTGGGTCGAAACCACATCGAAGCCGTTGTCCAGGAAGACGCGGGACGTGTGCAACCCGATAAAGCCGGTCCCGCCGGTGATCAGCACGCTCATGTCCGTGCCCCCGGTTTGCGGGGCGGCAAGAAGGTGCCTGCGGGCAGCGAAGGCCCGGCCTATGATTATCGATGCGCATGCACACTTGGTGGCTCCGCCGGCGCTGTACGGCTATCGGAGCACCCTGATCGTTTCGGGCGGCCAGCACGGTGCGGCCCTAGCCATG
This sequence comes from Candidatus Lustribacter sp., assembly GCA_036008105.1. Classification (GTDB taxonomy): domain Bacteria; phylum Vulcanimicrobiota; class Vulcanimicrobiia; order Vulcanimicrobiales; family Vulcanimicrobiaceae; genus Lustribacter. The sequence continues at coordinate 6,276 of DASYOE010000071.1, forward strand.
ATTCCCGAGGCCGACCTCCAGAAGTCGGCCGACAGCAACGTCAAGCTCATGGACGAGGTCGGGACGGACATCCAGTTCCTCTCGCCGCGGCCGTTCATGCAGATTCACCGCGGGCGCCTGAGCGACTCGCAGCTTTGGTCGCGTTCGAACAACGAACAGATCGCGAAGACGATCAAGATGCATCCGACTCGCTTTCGCGGCGTCGCCGGACTGCCGCAGTGTTCCGGTCAGCCGATCGACGTCACGTTCGATGAGATCGACTACTGCATCAACGAACTGGGCTTCGTCGGCGTGCTGCTCAACCCCGATCCGGGCGAAGGCATCGACCAGACGCCCACGCTCGCCGATCCGTATTGGTGGCCGCTCTACGAGAAGGCGATCAAGATGAAGATCCCGCTGCACATCCACAGCGCCGGCTGCTGCGGGCGCGAGACGTACGACGAGCACTTCGTCACCGAAGAGAGCCTCGCGATCACGTCGCTCGCGCGTTCGGACGTGTTCGATCGATATCCGGAACTCAACATCTTGGTGAGCCACGGGGGCGGCTCGATTCCGTATCAAGTCGGTCGTTGGCGCTCCAATCGCGAAATGCACAAAGGACGCTCGGAATCGGGCTTCGAGTTCCGTGGCGGCCCGGCGGCTGCGAAACTCGCCGGCCGCGCGCCGGTGAAAAACGAGACGTTCGATCAGACGCTCAAGCGCTTCTGGTTCGACACGTGCCTGCACAACAAGCTCTCGCTGGAATTGCTGTTCGACGTCGTCGGTCCCGACCGGTGCGTGTTCGGCACGGAGCGGCCGGGCAGCGGTTCGGGCAAAGATCCCGAGACCGGCAAGCCGTACGACGACATCAAGCCGACGATCGAGAGCATTGCGTGGCTCACCGCCGATCAGAAGAAGGGCATCTTCGAGAAGAACGCCCAGCGGCTGTTCCCGCGGTTTAAAGCATAATGCTGACCGCCGTCACCGAGATCGGACACTTCGTCGACGGGAAACGCGTGGCCGGCTCGTCGGGCCGCGCCGGTGACGTGTTCGATCCGGCGACGGGCGAGTTGACCGGGCACGTCGCGTTCGCAAACGCCGCCGAGGTGGATACCGCGGTAGCCGCCGCGGCCGCCGCGTTTCCGGCCTGGGCGGAACTGCCGCCGTCGCGGCGCGCGACGGTGATGTTCCGCTTTCGCGAGCTGTTGCTGCGCGATGCCGACCGCCTCGCGCGCATGATCACGGCCGAACACGGCAAGACGTTCAACGACGCGCAAGGCGAAATCGCGCGCGGGCTCGAGGTCGTCGAGTTCGTCTGCGGGATCCCGCACCTCCTTAAGGGTGAATTGACGGAGCAGGTGAGCACCGGCGTGGATAGCCACGCGCGCCGCCAACCGTTGGGCGTGTGCGCCGGAATCTCGCCGTTCAACTTTCCGGCCATGGTGCCGATGTGGATGTTCCCGGTGTCGATCGCCTGCGGCAACACGTTCGTGATGAAACCGAGCGAAAAAGATCCGTCGCTCGCGCTCGAGTTGGCGGCGTTACTCGCCGAGGCCGGCTTGCCGGCCGGCGTGTTCAACGTCGTGAACGGCGACAAGGTCGCCGTCGATGCGATCCTCGCCCATCCCGGCATCCGTTCGGTCAGTTTCGTCGGCTCGACGCCGATCGCCGAGTACGTCTACAAGACCGGTACGGCGGCGGGCAAACGCGTCCAAGCCCTGGGCGGTGCGAAAAACCATCTGGTCGTCATGCCCGATGCTGATTTGGATTCGGCCGTCGACGCGTTGATGGGTTCGGCCTTCGGCTCGGCCGGCGAACGGTGCATGGCGATCTCGATCGCCGTCGCGGTCGGCGACGAGGTGGCCGACAAACTCATCGAGATGTTGCGCCCCAAGATCACCGCGCTCAAGATCGGGAGCGGTCTGCAAGACGGCGTTGAGATGGGGCCGCTGGTCACCGGCGTGCATCGCGACAAGGTAACGTCCTACATCGAAACCGGGATCAAGGAGGGCGCGAAGGCCGTCCTCGACGGACGCACGTTCAAATCGCAAACCGGCGGCTTTTTCGTCGGCGGAACGCTCTTCGACGGCGTCAAGCCCGACATGCGCGTCTACCGCGAGGAGATCTTCGGGCCCGTTCTCGGGATCGTCCGCGTGCATTCACTCGACGAAGCGCTGAAGCTCGTCAACGATCACGAGTTCGGCAACGGCACGTCGATCTTCACGCGGGACGGCGGAACCGCGCGCGCGTTCGACCGCGCCGTGCAAGCCGGCATGGTCGGCATCAACGTTCCGATTCCGGTGCCGATGGCGTTCCACAGCTTCGGCGGCTGGAAACGGTCGATCTTCGGTGACCACGCGATGCACGGGATGGAAGGCATTCGGTTCTTCACGCGTTTGAAAACGACCACGACGCGCTGGCCCAAACCGCCCGCGGGCGCCGAGTACATTTTCCCGACGGTGAAATAACGTGGAAAAGGCCGTCATCAACCCGCCCGGGGTGTATAGCCACCCGAGCTTCTCGCGCGTCATAACGGTGAAGGGCCCGTGCAAGTTCATCTTCATCGCCGGGCAGACGCCGACCGACGACAACTACGAGGCGGTCGCCGTCGGCGACTATCGCGGGCAATACGAACGCGTCATCGAAGCGCTGACGGTCCAACTCGAGGCGGCCGGCGCAACGTGGGACGACGTCGTCGTGCGGCGCGTCTTCACGCTCGATGTCGATAAGCTGCGCGCCGCGACGAGCGACCCGGCAACGCGGCGGCCGAAATACACCGGTCCGCCGTCGACCAGCACGATGATCGGCGTGACCCGCCTCTCACACCCCGATTTCCTTATCGAGATGGACCTCATCGCCGTAACCGAGGCTTAGCCGTCAGCGGACCCGAGAATGATCCACGCCGGTGCGTGATCGCTGGCGTTCGCCTCGCCGCGTACGGCGCGGTCGACGCCGGCGGCGAGGAGCCGGCCCGCGAGCGCCGGTCCGAGCATGAGATGATCGAGCCGCATGCCGGCGTCGCGTTCCCAGCGCTTGCGCAGGTAGTGCCAGAACGTGTACATCGGTTCGGCCGGATGGAGCGTGCGCAGCGCATCGGTCCAGCCGCGCTGGACGAGAAGCGCGAGGAGCGCGCGCGGTTCCGGTTGCACGAGCGCGTTGTCTTTCCACGATCGCATGTCGTAGATGTCGAAGTCCGTGGGCACGACGTTGTAATCGCCGGCCAGGACGGCCGGTACGTTCGCAGCTTGCAGTTCGCCGGCATACTCGATTAAGCGCGCGAACCAGGCCAGCTTGTAATCGAATTTCGGTCCAGGCTGCGGGTTGCCGTTCGGGAGATAGAGGCATCCGACCAGCACGCCGTCAACCGCCGCTTCGATGTAGCGCGCTTCGCGGTCGGCGGGACCGCCCGGGAGTTCGCGCCGCGTTTCGAGCGGTTGCGCGTCGCGGGCCAAGATCGCGACGCCGTGATGCGGGCCTTGACCGCGCCAAATCGCGCCGTAGCCTGCGGCCTCGAGCGCGGCGCGCGGAAAGGCGGCATTGGTGCACTTGATCTCTTGCAAGCACACGACGTCGGGTTGCGCCGCGTGTAACCACGCAAGCAAATTGTCGAGCCGCCGCTCGACGCCGTTTATGTTAAAAGTGGCGACTTTTATCGCCGGGCTACCTATTTCTGAGCGGCGGCGTAGGCGTTTTCGAGTTCGCCGATCGCGCCGTCGAGCACGGCCAGCGCTTCGTCGAGTTCCGCCTCTTCGATCACGAGCGGCGGCGCGATGTGGATGACGTTGTAGCGGCCGAAGGCGTAGACCCCGCCCTTGCGCAACGCGCCGAACAGCGTCGGCATGACGCCCATGCTCTTGCCCTGCCACGGGATGAGCGGTGTCCGCGCCTTGCGGTCGGACACGAATTCGAGCGCGAAGAACGCGCCCACGCCGCGCACGTCCCCGATCAACGGGTGCCGCTCGCGCAGCTTGCCGAGTTTCGTGCGCAGCCACCCCTCGATCGTGCGGCCGCGTTCGAAGTAGCCGCCGGCCTGATACGCCGCGATCGCCGCGATGCCGGCCGCCATACCCAGCGGATGACCGCTATACGTGTGGCCCGCGCCGAGCGGCCGCGTGTCGAACGCTTGCGCGAGCTTCTCGCGAATCATCACGCCGCCGAGCGGCACGTACGCCGACGTTACGCCCTTCGCAAAGGTGATCATATCGGGCACGACGCCGAAGCGCGCGCCGCCGAACACGGCGCCGGTCCGGCCGAAGCCGGTCATCACTTCGTCGAAGATCAGCACGATGCCATATTCGTCGCAGAGCGCGCGCACGCCGGCGAGATAGCCCTCGGGCGGAACGATGACGCCGTTCGAGCCGACCACCGGTTCGATCAACAGCGCCGCGATCGCATCCGGATTCTCGGCGCTGATCACGTCGCGCAGGTGTTGCAGTCCGCGCTCGACTTCGACCTTGGGATCCTCGGTGTGGAACGGACTGCGGTACGGATAGGTGGCCCAGAAGCGCACGACGCCGGGCATGGTCTCGGGTTCGTTCGGCCAGCGGCGATTCTCGCCGGTCAACGCGGCGGCGCCGGCAGCCGAGCCGTGAAACGAACGGTACGCCGTGAGCACTTTGTGACGGCCGGTGAGCGCGCGCGCGAACTTCACCGCGTCTTCGTTGGATTGCGCGCCGCTGGTGGTGAAGAAGACGCGGCCGCCTTCCTTCCCCGCCCACGGTGAGATCCCGATCAGCGACTGCGCCAGTTTGGCCCGCCCGTCCTGAAACCAGTTGGTCGGGCTGAAGCACAGCGTATCGATCTGGGCGTGCATCGCATCGAGGATCGGCTTGTGGCCGTGGCCGAGGTTCACCGCGACGAGCCCCGACGAGAGATCGGCGTACCGTTTGCCGTCGGCATCATAAAGATAGACGCCCTCGCCGCGAACGAGCACCGGCACGTCGAGATTTCCTTGTGCCACCCACGGGGTGAGGACGTATTCACGGTGCAGGGTTTTGAGGTCTTCGGTGACGATCACGCGCGTTTCTCCAAAAGGCCGACGAGCCGGAAGCAAAGAGGATTACGGTGACCCGGTCGCGTTCCTTCCGGGATGGACACGTCCCGTGCGCTCGGACCCCCGATGGCCGAGCCGATGACGCCGCTCGACGTCAAGGTTGAAGCGAATCGCTGCCTCAACTGCTACGACGCCCCGTGCATGGCGGCGTGCCCGACGTCCATCGACATCCCGCGCTTCATCCGGCGTATCGCGCAGGGCGATTTGGCGGGAAGCGCGCGCACGATCATGGAGGCGAACCCGATGGGCGCCAGCTGCGCCCGCGTGTGTCCCACCGATGAACTCTGTGAGGGCGCGTGCGTGTACGCGCCCGACAATTCGCCGATCCGCATCGGGCAGTTGCAGCAGCACGCCACCGACTGGCTGATCGCCGACGGGCGGCTGCTCTTCGGTCCCGGCCCGCCGACGGGCAAGTCGGTTGCGGTGGTCGGCGGGGGTCCGGGCGGTCTGTCGGCCGCGCGCGAACTCGCGCGCATGGGTCACGCCGTCACGGTGTTCGAGCGCGAAGAACTTGCCGGCGGTCTGAATACGTACGGCATCGTGCCGTTTCGTTTGCCGGCCGAGGTTGCGCTCTGGGAAGTCGAGCAGGTGCGCCGCATGGGCGTCGACATTCGCACCGGCGTGACCGTTGGGAAAGATATCGCGGCGGCGCAACTGCGGGCCGACTTTGATGCGGTCGCCATTACGGTCGGGATGGGGAGCGTTCCGAAGCTCGGCATCGAGGGCGAAGATGCGACCGGCGTCTGGGATGCGCTCGATTTCATTCGCCTCGCGAAGATGGAGGGCGCGGTTGCCGGCCTCGGCGAGACGGTCGCCGTCATCGGCGGCGGCAACACCGCCATCGACGCTGCCACGGTGTCGAAACGGCTTGGCGTGCCTTCGGTGACGATGTTTTATCGGCGCGGACCCGAGCGCATGACGGCCTATGGCTTCGAGGTTGAGTTTGCCAAGAGCGAGAGCGTCGAGTTTCGTTACCACGTGCTGCCCAAGCGCATTCTCACCACCGGCGGACGCGTGTCCGGTCTCGAACTGATCGGCACCGACCCCAAGGGTTCGGCGCGGCCGATCGCGGGGACCGAACACGCGATCCCGGTTGACACCGTAATTTTCGCCGTCGGCCAAACGAAGTTCGCCGCCTTGTTCGACGCGTTCGGCGTCTCGCACGAACGCGGGATCGTGGCCGTCGACGTGGACATGCGCACCAACGTGCCGGGCGTCTTCGCGGCCGGCGACTGCATGTTTCGCGGGGGATCGAACGATGCGACCGTCGTCGAAGCGGCCGAACAAGGGAAGATCGCCGCGCGCAGCATCGACGTCTGGCTGCAGGAAGGAGCGCGCTGATGGCCGACCTCTCCAGTAATCTCGCCGGAATTCGCAGCCCGAACCCGTTCTGGCTGGCGTCGGCGCCGCCGACGAATTCGGGCTACCAAGTGATGCGCGCGTTTGCCGCCGGCTGGGGCGGTGCGGTTTGGAAAACGCTCGGCGAGCCGATCGTCAACGTGACCTCGCGGTTCGCCGGCTTGAACCTCGGCGCCACCAAGATGATCGGCATGAACAACATCGAGCTGATCACCGATCGTCCGCTCGCCGATAACTTGCGCGAGATCGCGGAGTGCAAAGCCGCCTACCCGGATCGCCCGATCGTCGCGTCGCTGATGACGGATTGCTCGCGCAAGGCCTGGCACGATCTGATCGAGGCCGTGCAAACGGTTCCGGTCGACGGCTTCGAGCTCAACTTCGGCTGTCCGCACGGGATGTCGGAACGCGGCATGGGTTCGGCGGTCGGCCAGGATCCGGAGCTGGTCGAGCAGATCACGCGCTGGACGAAGGAAGCGGCCAAGGTTCCGGTGATCGTCAAGCTGACGCCGAACATCACCGACGTGCGGTATACCGCGCGCGCGGCGGCCCGCGGCGGCGCCGACGCGATCTCGCTGATCAACACGATCAACAGCCTGATGGGCGTCGACCTCGAGACTTGGAACCCGATTCCGCACGTCGACGGCAAATCGTCGCACGGCGGCTTCTGTGGACCGGCCGTGAAGCCGATCGCGCTGAATATGGTCGGCGACTGCGCGCGCGATCCGGCGGTGACGGTGCCGATCTCCGGGATCGGCGGCATCGCGACGTGGCGCGACGCGGTCGAGTTCATGTTGATGGGTTCCACCAACGTGCAGGTCTGTACGGCGGTCATGCGCGACGGCTTTCGTATCGTGGGCGACATGATCGAAGGGCTCAACAACTACCTCGACGATCGCGGCATCGCCGCGGTGGCCGAGATCGTCGGGAAGACCGTGCCGCGCTTCGTCGATTGGAACGACCTCAACCTCGACTACAAGATCGTCGCCAACATCGACCCGGCCACGTGCATCAACTGCAACCGTTGCTGGATCGCGTGCGAGGATGCGGCCCACCAATGCATCGACCGGCTGGTCGACGAACGCGGCGAAACGACCCTGAAGGTCGACGAGGAACATTGCGTCGGCTGTAATCTATGCAGCATGGTCTGTCCGGTGGACGAGTGCATCACGATGGTGCGCGTGGACAGCGGCGAGAACGTGCACACCTGGAGAGAACGGCTATCAGTACCATCGTAAGAGGCGGCACCATCGTCACCGCGACCGACCAGTTCGTCGCGGACATCCTGATCGAGAACGGCACCGTCGCGGCGATCGCCGCATCGATTCCGGGTTCGGGACCCGACGTCGTCGACGCCACCGGCAGCTACGTGTTTCCGGGCTTCATCGACCCGCACACGCACCTCGATATGCCGTTCGGCGGCACGGTCACGGCCGACGATTTCGCCAGCGGAACCGCCGCGGCGGCGCTCGGCGGCACGACGACGATCGTCGACTTCGCCCTGCACACGAAGGGCGACTCGCTCGCCAACGGCCTCGCAACGTGGGAGAAGAAGGCCGCCGGCAAGGCATCGATCGACTACGCGTTCCACCTCACGATCGCCGACGGCCGGCGCGAGACGCTCGAAGAGATCCCGCAGATGATCGAGCGCGAAGGAGTGAACTCGTTCAAGTGCTTCATGGCCTACAAGCACGTGCTTCAGGTCGACGACGAGACGATCTTCCGGGTCATGCAGGTAGCGGCAAAGTACGGCGGTTTGGTGCAGGTGCACGCCGAGAACGGCGACGTCATCGAGGTCACGGTCAAGGATGCCCTCGCCGGCGGACACACGGCGCCCAAGTATCACGCGCTGACTCGCCCGGTGCAGCTGGAGATGGAGGCGACCGCGCGCGCGATTTACATGGCCGAGGTATCCGGCTCCCCGCTCTACGTCGTGCACGTGTCGAGCGCGGGCGCGGCGGATGCGATCAGCGATGGGCGCAAGCGCGGCTTGCCGATCTACGGCGAGACCTGCCCGCAGTACCTCGTGTGCGACACCAGCGACTACGACCGGCCCGGCTTCACCGGCGCGAACTACGTGATGTCGCCGCCGTTGCGCGACAAGTGGAACCAGAACGTCTTGATCGGCAAACTCAAGAACGGCGAGTTGCAGAGCATCGGGTCCGACCACTGCTCGTTCATGTGCGGGCAGAAGGAGCTGGGGAAGGACGACTTCTCCAAGATCCCCAACGGCGCGCCGACGATCGAAGACCGGGTCGCGATCGTCTACGAACGCATCGTCAACGGCGGGGTCGTCGGCCTCAACCAGTTCGTCGCGCTGACCTCGACCAATCCGGCCAAGCTGTTCGGGCTCTTCCCGCGCAAGGGCACGATCGCGGTCGGCAGCGACGGCGACGTGGTGGTGTGGGATCCCAACGCCTCGCGCACGATCTCGGCCTCCACGCACCATATGAAGGCCGACAACAACATCTTCGAGGGGATGACCGTTCGCGGTGCGCCGCGCTACGTGATCTCGCGCGGGCGCGTTCTGGTGAAGGACGGCGCCTACTCCGGCGAGACCGGCCGCGGCATCCGCCAAAAATCGTCCCCCTTCCGTCCCGTTCAACTGTAACGAGAAACGACACATGAGCGACATCGTCACGATCGGCTTGGTCCAAGCCCACCACGACACGGCCGGCGGCGAACCGGTCGAGGTCCACAAGCGCGTTGCCATTGAGAAGCACGTCGGCTTGATCCGCGAGGCCGCGCGCCGCGGCGCGCAGATCGTATGCTTACAAGAGCTCTTCTACGGACCGTACTTCTGCACCGAGCAGGACCCCAAGTGGTACGAGGCGACCGAGATCGTGCCCGACGGTCCGACGACGCGCATGATGCGGGACCTGGCGCGCGAGCTCGGAGTCGCGCTCGTCGTTCCGCTCTACGAGCGCACGATCAGCGGCGTGTACTACAACACCGCCGTGATCATCGATGCCGACGGATCGGTGCTCGGCATTTACCGCAAACATCATATCCCGCAGGTCGCCGCCGGCCCGGCGGGCTGCGGCTTCTGGGAGAAGTACTACTTCAAACCCGGCAACGCCGGCTACCCGACGTTCCAGACGAAGTTCGCGCGCATCGGCGCCTACATTTGCTACGACCGCCACTTCCCCGAAGGCGCGCGTTTGCTCGGGCTCAACGGCGCCGAGATCGTGTTCAACCCGTCGGCCACCGTCGCCGGGCTGTCGGAGTATCTCTGGAAGCTCGAGCAGCCCGCCCATGCGGTCGCCAACGGCTACTATGTCGGCGCGATCAATCGCGTCGGGTTCGAGGCGCCCTGGAACATGGGTGAATTCTACGGGCAGTCGTATCTGGTCGACCCGCGCGGGCAATTCGTCGCCGTCGGCAGCCGCGACAAGGACGAGGTCGTGATCGGCGACATGGACCGCCGGCTCATCGAAGAAGTGCGCAACACGTGGCAGTTCTATCGCGACCGGCGGCCCGAGACGTACGGCGAGATGGTCGAGATCTAACCTACTTCGAACGGTAGGCGGCGTCCCAGACGGTGTGGGTCCACGCGCCTACCGGCGGGTGGGTGATGACCGGTTTGCTCGCGCTCGCTAGCAGCACGTGCACCGTGCGATTCGCCGCGGCGTAGTCGAGATAGCCCGGCCTTTGCGTGCCGGCGATCAGCTTTGCGACTTCCGACAGCATGCGGGTTTGGTGCGGCGCGCCGAGCGCACCCGACGTGTCGGCGGCCATCAGGATGCTCACGGCTTCGGCTTGATGGGTGATGGCATAGTTCCAGCCGCGCATCGACGCCTTGATGAAGCGTGCCAAGCGGCCGCGCATCGCCGGATCTTTGATGCGGCTCTCGGTCGAATAGAGCCCGTCTTCGAGCGTCGCCACGCCCTCGTCTTCATACTTGAAGACGGTGAGCTGCGCGGGCTTCATGCCGGCCTCGATCAGCTGCCAGTACTCATTGTACGTCATCGTCGAGATGCAGGCGGCTTGCTTCTGTAGGAGCGGGTCGACGTTGAAGCCCTGTTTGAGTACGGTCACGCCGTTGGGCCCGCCGTCGGTCTTGTAGCCGAGCTTGCTCATCCACGACAAGAACGGGTACTCGTTCCCGGCAAACCACACGCCGAGCGTCTTGCCTTTGAAATCGGCCGGCGTGCGCACGCCGCTGTCCTTGCGACAGGTCAGCTCCATGCCGGAGCGCTGATAGACTTGCGCGATGTTCACCTCCGGCACGCCTTTTTCGCGCGCCGCGAGCGCCGCCGGCATCCACTCGACGATCACGTCGGCACCGCCGCCGGCGAGCACCTGCGAGGGATCGATGTCCGGCCCGCCGGGTTTGATGGTGACGTTGAGTCCGGCATCCTTATAGAAGCCTTTGGCCTGGGCGACGTAATAGCCGGCGAACTGCGCTTGCGTGACCCATTTCAATTGGAGCGTGAGGTTGTCGGCGGCTTGAGCCGGTCCGCCGAGCGCGAGCAACGCGAACAGCATGAACGTGAAGGTCTTCATCGGATTATTGCAACTCTTTCTGGGTGCTGGGCTGAAAGGCGGGGCGCCAAAAGGTGACGTTGCGTTCGAGGTACGCGAGACCGAAGAAGAGCGCCGAACCGGTGATGGCGGCGAGCAGCGTCTCGGCCCACACGACGTCGAGATCGAGCCGGGCGGCTTCGGTCGAGATGCGAAATCCCATGCCGACCGTCGGCGTGCCGAAGAACTCGGCCACGATCGCGCCGATCAGCGCCAGGGTCGTGTTCAGCTTGAGTGCGGTGAAGATGTACGGCAACGCCGCCGGAAGCCGGAGCTTCAGCAGTGTCTGCAGGCCGCTCGCGCTGTAGGAGCGCAGCACGTCGCGCTCCATCGCGCCCGGCGCTTCGAGCCCCGCCACCGTATTGACCAGCATCGGGAAAAACGTCATGACGGCGGCGACCGCGGCCTTGGATTGCCAGTCGAAGCCGAACCACATCACCATGATCGGCGCGATGCCGACGATCGGCAGCGCACCGGCCAGCGACGCGACGGGCAGCACGCCGCGGCGCATGAACGGCGAGGCGTCGACCAGCAGCGCCACGACAAACCCGGCGGCCGAGCCGATCGCGAAACCCGGCAGCATCGAACGCACGGTGGTCTGCATGAAGTCGGCCCCGAGCATGGGGAGGTTCGCTGCGAACGCCGCCGCGATCGCGGTCGGCGCGGGCAGCAAGATGCGCGGGATGTGGAACCCCGCGCAGGCCGCTTGCCACACCGCGAGCACGCCGATCCCGAACGCGATCGGCGCGGCGATCCGCGCGAAGCGTCCTTCCATCAGAGCCGGCCGCCGCGAACACGCACGAGCACGCTACGCCCGGCATCGACCGCGGCGACCGCGATGACCGCGAGGATCGACGCCATCGCCAGGGCCGCCCAGAGCTGCAGCGTCTGGCCGTAATACGACGCACCCAACAAACGTGCACCGAGTCCGGCCACGGCCCCTGTCGGGAGTTCGGCGACGATCGCGCCGACGACCGCCAACGTGGCCGCAACTTTCATGCCGGGGAACAGGAACCCCATCGACGACGGCCAGCGCAACTGCGCGAACACATCCCAGCTGCCGGCATCGTAGGTACGCATGAGGTCCAGTTGGATACGTTCCGGGGAACGCAGGCCGGCGACCATCGAGGTGACGATCGGAAAGAAGCTCAGCCACGCGGCGATCAGCGCTTTGGGAATCAGGCCGGTGAGGCCGATGTTGCCGAGCACGACGACGACCATCGGGGCGACCGCGAGCGCGGGCACCGTCTGACTGGCGATGATCCACGGCATCAGCGAGCGGTCCAAGATGCGCACGTTTACGATGCCGATCGCGAGCGCGATGCCGAGCACGAACGCGAGCGCAAAGCCCACCGTCGCGCTCGACGCGGTGACGCCGGCGTGGTAGATCAAGCTGCGCGGGCCCAACGGTTGGAAAATACCGGCGATCAGGGCTGCGGCGACTTGATGCGGTTGCGGAACCAGCGGCCGCGTGAGCGCCAGCGCGCCCTGCGGCGCGTCGACGACAAAGGCGGCGGCGTACCACACGGCCAGCAGTGCGGACAAGACAACGATCACCGGCACGATCCGGCGGCCGATCTCACGCATGCGGCGTCTCGCCGTGGAGCGCGCGCCGAACGCGGCTGCCGACCGCGGTAAACGCCGGCGTGTCGCGAATGCCGAGCGGACGTTCCGCTCCCAAGTCGCAATCGATGACCTCGACGATGCGTCCCGGGCGCGGCGACATGACGACGATGCGGGTGGAGAGATAGACCGCTTCGGGAATGGAGTGCGTGACGAACACCGTGGTCATGCCGGTCGTGCGCCACAGTTCGTGCAGATGCAGGTTGAGCCCGTCGCGCGTGATCTCGTCGAGCGCACCGAACGGTTCGTCCATCAGCAGCAGCGACGGTTCGAAGCTCAGCGCGCGGGCGATGGAGACGCGTTGCTGCATACCGCCCGAGAGTTGCCACGGAAAGCGGCGCGCGACGTCGCTCAACCCGACGAGTTGCAAGTTGCGCTGCGCGCGGTCGAGCCGCTCCGCGCGCGGCAAGCCCATAATTTCGAGCGGCAGCATGACGTTGCGCTCGACGTTGCGCCATGGATAGAGGGCCGGCGCCTGAAAGACGTAGCCGTACGCGCGCTCCCGGCGCGCCGCTTCGGGCGTCATCCCGTTGACCAGCAGCGTTCCGCTGGTCGGCCGTTCCAAATCCGCGATCGCGCGCAAGAGCGTCGTTTTGCCACATCCCGACGGGCCGATGAGCGACACGAACTCGCCGCGCTCGATCGTCAAGTCGATGCGGTCGAGCGCGGCCGTGCGTTCGTCTCCCGATCCGAAGGTGAGCGAGAGCCCGTCCGCGACCACCGCGACCTCGGTCATTTGCCGGCGATCACCGTGCGGCCGACGTTGCGGACCGACGTCGTGCCCGTAAGCGCCAGCGCGACGTCGAGCTCGGTGCGCAGGATGTCGATCGCTTTGGCGACGCCCGCTTCGCCCGCCGCCCCCAGACCGTACACGTAGGCGCGGCCGATCAAACATGCCCGGGCGCCCAGCGCGAGCGCGCGCAGGACGTCGGCGCCGCTGCGAATGCCGCCGTCAAACAGCACCTCGACGTCGGCGCCGACGGCGTCCGCGATGGCCGGCAGCGCGGCGATCGAGGACGGCGCGCCGTCGAGTTGGCGGCCACCGTGATTCGACACCACGATCGAGGTGACGCCGGTCGTCGCGGCGATCTTGGCGTCTTCGATGTCGAGGATGCCCTTGAGCACGATCTTGCCCGGCCACAGGCCGCGGATCCACTCGATGTCTTTCCAGGTCATCGTCGGGTCGAATTGTTTCGAAACCCACGCCGCGAGCGTCGTCACGCCTTCCATGCCGCCGACGTGCCCAGCGAGATTGCCGAACGTCTTGCGCTTCCCACGCGCGATGCTCCACGCCCAGGTCGGCTTGGACGCGATATCGAGGACGTTGGCCGGCGTCAGTTCCGGCGGTACGCTCATCCCGTTCTTCACGTCGCAGTGGCGTTGACCGAGCACGTTCAAGTCGAGTGTCGGCATCAGCACGCTGCATTTGGCGGCGATCGCGCGTTCGATCAACTCGCGCACGAAACCACGATCGCGCATGACGTAGAGCTGAAACCAGAACGGTTTTTCGACGGCGCCGGCGACGTCTTCGATCGAGTCGATC
>DASYOE010000072.1:0-2148 GCA_036008105.1 Candidatus Lustribacter sp.
TGCGTCGCTCGCGCCGGCGGCGTCGGCTTCGAGCGCCGCCACGTCATCGTCGGCGATGTTCAAACGCGGCTCGGCGTCGCCTTCGAGAAACGCGACCTCCGGCGCCGTCAGGCGCGTGCTCACCGGCACGACCATGGCACCGAGTTTCATCGTGGCCACACACAATAGCGGCCACGCCAAGCCGTTGGAGAGCCGTAAGATCACGCGGTCGCCGGCGCGCACGCCGCGGTCGTGCAAGACGGCGGCCAGTTGATTCGAGCGCCGGTCGAACTCGCCGTAGGTGATGCGCGTGCCGTCGCACGCGAGCGCCTCGCGATGGGGCGCGCGTTGCGCGAACGAGTGCAGAAAGACTTGCGTCTTCATGTCGTCGCGCTAGCGCTTCTTATAGGCGCCGAGGCCCGGCTTGAACGATTTCTCATCGAGGAATTGGCGCATGCCTTCCGCGCGTCCGTTGGCCTTATCGAGGAACGACGTCTGATCCATCTTGGAGGACAGATAGTCGGCGGCGGTCTCCCAACTCATGTCGCGCACATGCTTGTAGGCTTGCTTTGCGGCGCTCAACACGACCGGATTCTTCTCGAGCAGCGTGCGGGCCAGCTTGCGCGTGCGCTCGCGCAGTTGATCCTTCGGCACGGCGTCGTTGACGAGGCCCATCTCCTTGGCGCGCTTCCCGTCGAACGTTTCGCCGGTCATGATGTAGTACAACGCGTCGCGCTGGTTCATCACCGCCGCCACCGCGCGCGTGACGATGCCCGCCGGAATGATGCCCCAGTTGATCTCGGAGAGGCCGAACACCGCGTCTTCGGCCGCGATCGCCAAGTCGCAGGAGATCAGCGGCGTGAACGCTCCGCCGAAACACCAGCCGTTCACCATCGCGATCGTCGGCTTTGGATACGGCGCGAGCATCCGCCACTGCCACATCTGATTGACCCGATAGATCCGCAAGCGCTCGAGCGTCGGCAAGCCGTCGGTGGCGCGAAAATATTCCTTGAGATCCATACCGGCCGAGAACGATTCGCCGGTCCCGGTCAGCACGAGCACGCCGGCGCGTTCGTCGATCTCCAGCGCTTCGAGCACTTCGAGCATCTCGTACGCCAAGGCCGGATTCATCGCGTTCCGTTTTTCCGGCCGGTTGAGGGACACCCAAGCGATCCCGTCCTCGAACTCGACGAGGACGTTCTTGCCGCCGGGGACGGTCTTGCCGGTTGACGTTGAGCTCACGCGAGATACTCCTTTAGCCGCGCGCCGCGCGGATGACGAGACCGATGGCTGCGAATGACAGCATGACGAGCACCGCCCGCCGGAAGATGACGTCGTTGATACGCTTTTGGATCGCGAGCCCGAAACCTATGCCGGCGAACACCAAAACGGCGACGGCCAACGACGAGGTCCAAATCGCCCGGGTGGTCAGGTGAAGTTGCTGCAGCGAGACGAACTGGGTCCAATCGAGAACGCAAAAAATCGCGTTGATCGCGAACAGAAAGCCGTCGCGCGACAACTGGGAGCTGACGAGGTAGGTCGTCACGATCGGCCCCGACGCGCCCGCGCTGCCCTGGATGATGCCGCAGGCGAACCCGATGAGCGGACCGATGCGCTGGGCGAGGGTCTTGCTCATCGTCGGCACCTTGCCGAACCACGAGACCAGAATGAACGCGATGACGACCGCCGCCAGGACGGCGCTCAAAATCGAGACTTTGACGTAGAGCAGAATGCGCGTGCCGATCACGATGCCGATCAGCCCGCAGATCACGAAGCCGACCAGAATCGACGCCTCGCGATAGTTCTTGCGAAACCGCCACAGCATCGGCAAATCCGAGAGCGCGGTTGCAAGCACGGTCGTCAGCAGTACGAGGCGCAGATCGCCGTAGAGCGCTACGAGAATCGGCACGCCGGCGACCGGCAAGCCCATCCCGGTTACGCCCTTGGCCACGCCGGCCATCAGGATGGTCGCGATCGCGAGGACGAGCCGAGCGTCGATCGGAATTGAGTCGGGCATGGCAGACGTAACGATTAAAATTCGCCCGAGCGGTCCCTACCTGGTAACGGGAGCTATCGACCTCACCGACGGCGACGGCAACCCCGTCGCGATCCCCGAGGGCAAAAGCACCGTCGCGCTGTGCCGCTGCGGCGGCTCGGTGACGAAGCCGT
>DASYOE010000073.1:0-3027 GCA_036008105.1 Candidatus Lustribacter sp.
CATCCGCCGGCGCCGAACACCGCGGTACCCACCGCAAACGCCGCTACCGCGCCGCGCGGCGTGAGCGCTCGCGTTCGATAGGCAGCCAGCGCGACGACCGCTGCCAGGCCCGCGCCGAGCACGATCTGCGTCATTGCCGCAACGCGAAATACGCCGCGAGCGCGTCGAGCAGTCCGCTCGTCGTAAAGACGCTCGCTACAACGTCGACGTCGAGACCGATCTCGGTTGCGGCTTGCGCAGTGATCGGCCCGATGCACGCGACGCATCTTCCGCGGGCCGCCGCAACGGCGGCCGCATCCCCGCCGACCAGCGTCGCGAATCCGCGAACCGTGCTCGCGCTCGTAAACGTCAAGACGTCGGCTCGAGCGGCCTTCTGCGCGAAACCGTTGTCGCCGGCAACCACCGTTTTGTACGCCGCGACGGTCGTCGCCGGCCGTCCGGCCTCGTCGAGCATGCGCGGGAGCACGTCGCGCGCTTCGGCGGCGCGATAGACGAGCACGCGATCGCCGGGGCGCGATTGTCGGATCACCGCGTTTGCGACCTCCTCGCTGATGAAGGTTGCAGGAACGAGATCGGCAAGGATGCCGTAGGTTCGTAACCGTTCCGCAGTGCGTTCGCCGATGGCCGCTACGCGCGCGCCGCCGATCGCGCGCGCGTCGCGGTTTTGGCGCGCGAGCCGTTCGAAAAATGCGTCCACGCCGTTCTGGGAAGTGAAAACGATCCACGCGTACGAGCCGATATGCGAGAGGGCTTCGTCCGCGGCGCTCGGATCGTCGGCCGCTTCGATGGCGATCGTCGGTGCCACGATCGGTTCGGCGCCGCGGCCGAGGACCGCGCGCGCAAACGTTTGAGACTGATGCCCGGCGCGCGTGATGAGGACGCGTTTGCCGAAGAGCGAGCTGGACTCGAACCACCGCAGCCGTTCGCGCAGACTCGCGACGGCGCCGACGATCACGACCGCGGGTGCCGCGATATTCGCATCGGCGGCCGCGGCGGCGATCGTGCTCAAGCTTCCGGCGACGACCCGCTGACTGGGAAGCGTGCCGTCCTGAACCACCGCGACCGGCGTGTCTTCAGCGAGGCCGTGCGCGATGAGCTGCGCCGCGATCTCGCGCAACGTCGCGGTCGCCATCAACACGACGAGCGTCCGCTGCGGGTCTGCGAGCTTCGCCCAGTCGAGCGTCGACGCCGGCTTGGTGGGATCTTCGTGACCGGTCAGCACGGTAAACGCGGCGGCGTGCTCGCGATGCGTCAACGGAATTCCCGCGTAGGCAGGCGCTGCCGACGCCGAGCTGATTCCGGGAACGACCTCGAATGCGATGCCGGCGGCATGCAGCGCCTCCGCCTCTTCGCCGCCGCGCCCGAAGATAAACGGATCGCCGCCCTTGAGACGCACGACGTTCTTTCCGGCTTGCGCCTTAGCGATCGTCAACGACTCGATCTCGTGCTGCGCCATCGAGTGCGCGCCGCCGCGCTTGCCCACGAAGATTCGCTCGCATGCAGGCGGTGCGAGCGCGACGACCGCGTCGCTTACGAGCGCATCGTAAAGCAGCACCTCCGCACCGCGCAGCAGCTCGGCGGCCCGTAAAGTCAGCAGGCCCGGATCGCCCGGGCCCGCGCCGACGAGATAGACTTTCCCTGCCGCCTTACTCACTGCGTTCGGCGGCCGCGTCGAGCTCGAAGAGCTCGTCGAGCACGCGCGCGCTCGACAACGCCTCGTCGTGATCGAGCGTCGCCTTTTCGCGGATCTTCAAGATCGCCGAATGCAGGAGCTTCGAAACGATCGTCATCGTCATGCCGGTCACCAACATGCGCTGGCGTTCGTCGAGATCCGGGCAGCGCGCCAGCAGGCGTTCCAGCTCCGCGGTTCGGATCGATTCGGCCTTCTGCGTCAGTCGCGCGATCACGGGGACGGCAACTCGCGAGTGATACCAGCCCTCGAACTGCTTGACGTACTCGTCGATGATCTCTTCGACGGCGGGAATTGCCTCGCGGCGCAGTTCCAGCCGCTCGTTCACGAGCGCCTTGAGTCCGTCGATGTCGACCAGTGAGACGTTGCCGATCTTCGTCACCGCGGGGTCCGCATCGCGCGGCACGGCGATGTCGACGATGAAGAGGGGTCGCTCCGGACGGTATGCCATCGCCGCGGCCACGCGCTCTTCGTTGAGCACGAAATGTGAGGCGCCGGTCGACGCAACGACGACGTCGGCGCGCGCGATCGCCTCGACGAGTCCCGGCATCTCGATCGCCTCGCCGAATCCGGCGTCGGCGATCAGCTCGCGCGAGCGCGACATCGTTCGATTCGCGACGATGACGTGCGCGGCGCCCTCTTGGCGCAACCGCCTGACTGCGGTCCGCCCCATCTTGCCGGCCCCGACGACGAGGATCGATTTTCCCTCGAGCGTGCCGAGACGGCACCGCGCCGCCGCCACGGCCGCGGTCGCGACCGACGCCGACGCGCCCCCGATCTGCGTCTGCGCGCGAGCCGTCTTGCCCGCGGCGATCGCATCGCGAAAGAGCCGATGCAGCGTTCGACCGAGTGATTTCGCCTGCGTCGCGGCGACGTACGCGTCTTTGACTTGACCGAGAATCTCGGCTTCGCCGATCAGCATCGAGTCGAGGCCGGTACAGACTCGGAAGAGATGCTCTACGGCCTGCTGTCCGAGGAGCGTGTAGAGGTACGACTGGATGTCGTAGCCCGTCGTGCCATGGCGAAAGTTCGCGAGAAACGATTTGATCTGCGCGACCCCTCGTTCGTAGTCGTCGAGCTCCGCATAAATTTCAAGACGGCCGCACGTCTGCAGCATGACCGCCTCTTGCACCGCCTCGTAGTCGCGCAGCGCGACGAGCGCCTCGGCCATACGCGACGCCGGAAAGGCGTGGCGCTCGCGGACCTCGACCGGCGCCGTGTGGTGGGAGAGCCCGATGCACGTAGTTGGCACTAGAGACCAGTCATCTCTCGATCCGACTCGAAACTCAGGCGGTGAGTCAGGATCGACATTTCACCCGCAAGGTCGATGTTTCTGA
>DASYOE010000074.1:0-10380 GCA_036008105.1 Candidatus Lustribacter sp.
GGCGAGCTGGCGAAGAAGATCCTGGGCCGTCCGGTCGACCGCGATCTGTTCATCGTCGATACGACGCGGCCGTCGGCGCCGAGCGTCGTCGACGAAGCGCGCCATCCCTACGGCCAAACCGCCGGCGACCGCCTGCGGATCGGCTACGGCAAGCTCGTGATCTATCTCGGTTCGGTCGCCGGCAGCGGCAAGACGTACGCGATGCTCGACCGCGCGCACGATTTGCTCGCCGAAGGTCTCGACGTTGTCGTGGGTCTCGTCGAAACGCACGGCCGAGTCGACACCGCCGCGAAACTCGCAGGACTCGAAGTACTGCCGCTTTTGCCCAACGGCGAGCTCGATCGCGAAGCGATCGTGCGCCGCCATCCGGACGTCGCGCTCATCGACGAACTCGCCCACACCAACGAGCCCGGCAGTCCGTTCCCCAAGCGCTTCGACGACGTGATCGCGATTCTGCGCCAAGGCATCTCGGTCATCACGACGCTCAATATCCAGCATCTTGAAGGGCTCGGCGATGCCGTCGAACGGCTGACCGGGACGCACGTGCGGGAAACGCTTCCCGATACGATCTTGGAGTTGGCCGACGACGTGATCTTCGTCGACGTGACGCCGGAAGTATTGCGCGAGCGTCTGCGAGCCGGGAAAATTTATCCGCGCGAACGGATCGATTCGGCGCTGGCGCACTTCTTCCGGACCGAAAATTTGGCGGCGTTGCGCGAATTGACGGTGCGCGAACTGATGCGCGCGCGCCGGCAACGGCGCCACGCGCCCCCATTTGCGCGCATCGTCCTCGGCGTGCGCGCGCGCGAACGCGATGTCGGTTTGATCGAACGAATGGGGCGGCTGGTGACGCGGCTCTCGATCGAATTGCTCGTCGTCCACGTTAGCCTGCCCGGCGCGACTCCCGACCCTCAAGCGCTCGAAGCGCTTCAGAAAGCGACGCGAGCGTTCCGGGCGCAGTGGCTGCGTCTGGAGAACCGGGATCCCGCCGCGGCGCTGGTGGCCGCGGCGAAAGAACTGGACACGCTGGTGGTCGAGTCGCCGCGCGGCAAGCAGCGACTGTTCACGCCGCCGTCGTTTGCCAACCGGCTACTGCGGGCGGGCGCGCGCGAACTGATCGCGCTCGCCCCCCGCTAGCCGGTTCGCGGTTACTTCGCGGCGTCTAACGCGAGATTGAGGTCGAGCACGTTCACGCGCGGTTCGCCGATGAAGCCCAACGTGCGGCCGCGGACGTGCGCGTCGACGATCGCCTGGACCGCCGCCGGCGTCATGTGACGCGCGGCCGCGATGCGTGGGATCTGCCAGTCCGCCCCTTCGGGAGAGATCTCGGGGTCGACGCCGCTACCGCTCGAGGTAACGAGATCGATCGGCGGTTCCCCAACGGCTTGCGGGTTTGCTTTCTTGAGGGCCGCGATCGTTGCTTTGGTGGCGTCCATGAGTTTCTTCGACGTCGGGGCGAGATTCGTGCCGCCGGTGTTGGTCGGATCGTAGCCGTTCTTGCCGGCCGCCGATGGCCGGCCTTGGAAGTACTGCGGCTTCGTCCAGAGCTGCCCGATGATCTCGGAACCCACGACTTTCCCGTTGACCGTAACGTACGAACCGTTCGCTTGATGCGGGAAGATCAGCGTGCCGATCCCGGTGATCACGAGGGGATAGACGATCCCCAGCGCGATCACGGTGACGATCGTGTAGAGAATCGAGGGGACCAGGTGCGAGAGCATGTTCTCGCCCTTGGCGGTTGCGGGTTCCATTTAGGCGGCTCCGGTCAGGTGGAAGGCTTGGAGGATGAGATCGATCGCTTTGATCCCGATGAAGGGAATGATGATCCCGCCCGCACCGTAGATGAGGACGTTCTCGCGTAGCACCGCGTTGGCGCCGCGCGGGCGGTACGCGACGCCACGTAAGGCCAGCGGGATCAGCGCGATAATGATGAGCGCGTTGAAGATCACCGCCGAGAGGATCGCGCTCTGCGGCGTTGCGAGATGCATGATGTTCAACGCGTTCATCTCGGGATACGTCGCCACGAACATCGCGGGGAGGATTGCGAAGTACTTGGCGACGTCGTTCGCGATCGAGAACGTCGTGAGCGCGCCGCGCGTCATGAGCAGCTGCTTACCGACCTCGACGACCTCGATCAGCTTCGTGGGGTCGGAATCGAGGTCGACCATGTTGCCGGCCTCTTTGGCAGCTTGCGTGCCGCTGTTCATCGTCATGCCGACGTCTGCTTGGGCGAGCGCCGGCGCGTCGTTGGTGCCGTCGCCGGTCATCGCGACGAGCCGGCCGGAGCCTTGCTCGCGCTTGATCAGTGCCATCTTCGTCTCCGGCGTGGCTTCGGCGAGGAAGTCGTCGACGCCCGACTCGGCTGCGATAGCGCTGGCGGTAAGCGGATTGTCGCCGGTGATCATGATCGTGCGGATGCCCATCGCCCGCAAGCGATCGAAACGCACCTTCATGTTCGGTTTGAGGATGTCTTTGAGGGCGATAACGGCCAGCAGGCCGCGTTCGTCGGCGAGCAGCAACGGCGTGCCCCCGGCGCGCGCGATCCGTTCGATCTGCGCGTCGAGGAGCGGTGCGCTCGCGCTCGCACCTTGTTCGGTAACCCAGGCGCGCACGGCATCCGGCGCGCCCTTGCGAATCTTGCGGCCGTCGGTGAAATCGAGTCCGCTCATCCGCGTGTAGGCGCTGAACGGCACGAACGACGCGCCGGCCGGCAATTCGGGACGCGCGTCGCCGTAGAGCTGCGCGTCCGTCGCAAGCCCCGCCTTCGGTGCGGCGAACACGACGATCGAGCGCCCTTCCGGCGTCTCGTCGGCGAGCGACGAGTAGTAGGCGGCCTTATAGGCGCGCGCCTCGTCGATGCCGGCATCGACGATGATTTCGCTCGCCTGACGGTTGCCGAGCGTGATCGTACCGGTCTTGTCGAGCAGCAGCGTGTCGACGTCGCCGGCAGCTTCGACCGCGCGGCCGCTCATCGCGAGCACGTTGCGCTGAAGGACACGGTCCATGCCGGCGATGCCGATGGCCGAGAGCAGTCCGCCGATGGTGGTCGGGATGAGACAGACGAGCAGTGCGATCAAGACGACGATGCTCGGCTTGGCACCGGCGTAGATCGTGAACGGCGCCAGCGTCGCCACCGCGATCAGGAAGACGATCGTCAAGCCGGCGAGGAGGATCAAGAGCGCGATTTCGTTGGGCGTCTTCTGGCGCTGCGCGCCTTCGACGAGCGAGATCATGCGATCGAGGAACGATTCGCCGGGATTGGTTCCCACGACGAAGACGATCGAGTCGGATAGCACGCGCGTTCCGCCGGTCACGCCCGTGCGGTCGCCGCCCGCTTCGCGAATAACCGGGGCCGATTCGCCGGTGATGGCCGACTCATCGACGGTGGCCGCGCCTTCAACGATGTCGCCGTCGGCGGGGATCAACTCGCCGGCGTTGACGCGGACGCGGTCACCCTTGCGCAGTTCGGAGGCGCTGACTTGCGTTTCCTTACCGCCCACGATTCGGTTGGCCATCGTTTCGGTCTTGGTGCGGCGCAGGAAGTCGGCTTGCGCTTTACCGCGTCCCTCCGCCATCGCCTCGGCGAAGTTGGCGAAGACGACGGTGAACCACAGCCACAGCGAGATCGCGATGTCGAAGCCGAGTTTGCCGTTGGCTGCGAAGCCGTCGTGGACGGCGTAGAACGCCGTGACCAGTGCGCCGACCTCGCAAATGAACATGACCGGGTTCTTGACCTGCCAGCGCGGGTCGAGCTTCTGAAACGAAGCCCCGATAGCCGGCCAGAGGATCTCGCCGTCGAAAAGCGACCTTGAGCGGTTTACCATGTCAGAATGTTTTCCCCGAGAAGAGTTGCAGGTGTTCGACGATCGGGCCCAGCGCGTCGGCCGGGAAGAACGTCAGCGCGCCTACGATGAGGAGTACGCCGATTAACAACACCACGAAAATGCCGGAGGTCGTCGTGAACGTCCCTGCGGTCGTAGCGATTGCTTTCTTGCCGGCTAGCGAGCCGGCGAGAGCAACGATCGCAACGATCTCGGCGAAGCGGCCGAAGAACATCGACACGCCGGTCCAAAAGTCGTAGAACGTGTTGCCGCTCAAGCCGCCGAATGCCGAGCCGTTGTTGCCGGTCGCGGACGAGAAGGCGTAGAGGATCTCCGAGAACCCGTGCGCCCCGTTGTTATTGAGCGTGGCGAGCCCGTCTTTCGTGACCGCGGCGATGCCGGTAGGCACGAGCGTGAAGACCGGCACGACGAGCAGGGCGAGCATTGCGAACTGCACCTCTCGCCGTTCGATTTTCTTGCCGAGGTACTCGGGAGTGCGGCCGACCATCAGGCCGGCGATGAACACCGTGAGCACGACGAATTCGAGGATGCCGTACAGGCCCGCGCCGACGCCGCCGAAGACGTTCTCGCCGAGCTGGATGTTCAACATCGGCACGAGACCGCCGAGCGGCATGAACGAATCGTGCTGCGAGTTCACGCAGCCGCACGATGTGGCGGTCGTCGTGACCGCAAACAGCGCCGAGGCGCCGACGCCGAAGCGTACGTCCTTGCCTTCCATGTTGCCGCCGGTCACGCCCATCGCGTGGACCAGCGGGTTGCCGCCCGCTTCGGACATCGACGCGACGGTCAGGCCACCGGCCCAGATGATCGACATAGCGATGAACAGCGCCCACCCTTGCCGTTGATCCTTGGCGAAGCGTCCGTACGTATACGTGAGCGCCGCCGGGATTAGGAGGAACAACAGCATTTCGAGCAGGTTGCTAAACGGGGTCGGGTTCTCGTTCGGTGAGATCGAGTTGGCGCCGACGAAGCCGCCGCCGTTGGTGCCCAGTTCCTTGATGGCCTCCATTGAGGCCATCGGTCCGCCGGTGATCGCTTGCGAGAAGCCTTCGGCGCTCTTCACGGTGACGTACGGTGAAAAGTTTTGCGGGACGCCGGTGAAGATCAGGACCAGTGCCGCGACGACCGAGATCGGTAACAGGATGTAGAGCATCGAGCGCGTGAGGTCGACCCAGAAGTTGCCGAGCGATTTGCCGCTCGTGCCGACGAAACCGCGCACGACCGCGATGGCGATCGCGATGCCGGCGCCGGCCGAAACGAACATGTGCCATGCCAGTCCGGCCATCTGCGTGAAGTAGCTCAGCGTCGACTCACCCGAGTAGAACTGCCAATTCGTGTTCGTCAAGAAGCTGATCGCGGTGTTGAAAGCGAGGTCGGGCGGAACGTTGCTCATCCCTTGCGGATTGAGCGGCAGCCATTGCTGCGTGCGCAGCAAGATATACAAGTACGCGAAACCGACGAAGCTGAAGCCCAGCACCGCGTAGAGGTAGGACTTCCAGTTCATCTCGCGGGCCGGGTCGATCCGGCAAATCTTGTACAGCGCGCCCTCGATCGGGGCCATCACCGGCGTCAGGAACGTGCGCTCACCCATAAAGACGCTCGCCATGAATCCGCCGACCGGCTTCACGAGCGCGAGGATGATGAGGAAATAGACGAGGTCTTGTAACCAAGCAGTAAGCGTCATCAGAAGCGCTCCGGCCGCAGCATGGCTACCATGAGGTAGACCAGGCATGCCGCAGAGAGCAGCAGCCCCATCCAGAGTTCGGGTGTCATATCTTGTCGGCGCCCCGCACGTAGAGGTCAGTCAAGGCGAAGAACACGAGGATCGCCACGATCAACCCAATTTCAAGTAAAATCACGGACTCAGCATAGAACGCGGACGTTAAACCGGTAAGCCTCCGAACGGATCAGCCGAACGGACGCCGGCGACGGTCCCCCAAAAGCGGCCGTTTGGCGGGTGCCGTGGCCGCGGTGCCGCGGCTATGCTTCCTCTATGTCTGCGGTGACGGCGGCGTGGCTCGAACTGGGCGTCTTCGTCCTAGTCCTCACCCTCCTCACGCCGGTGCTTGGGCGCTATCTAGCGACGGTGTTCGCCGATGGCCCACATCCGCTCGGGCGGTTGCTCGGGGCCCTCGAGACCGGAATCTACCGCGCGTGCCGCATCGATCCGGCGCAAGAGATGACCTGGACGACGTACTTGGCCGCCGTCGGTATCTTCACGGCCGTCTCGATGGCGGCGCTGTTCGGGTTGTTGTGCGTGCAGCAGTGGCTGCCGCTCAACCCGCAGCATTTCCCGAACTTTCCGCCGCTCTTGGCGTTCAACGTGGCCGTCAGCTTCGCGACGACGACGAACTGGCAGGCGTACTCGGGGGAAAACACCCTCGGCTACCTCGCGCAGATGGCCGGGTTGGCCTGGCAAAACTTCGTCGCGGCGGCAGTCGGCTTGGCGGTGCTGTTCGCGGCCATCCGTGGTTTCACGCGCTCGTCGGCGCGGACGCTCGGCAGCTTCTGGGTCGATCTCACCCGCTCGTGGCTCTACGTCTTGTTGCCGATCTCGGTCGTGGGCGCGCTGCTGCTGATCTCCCAGGGGACGCCGCAGAATTTTGCGCCGTACGAGACGGTGAAGAACGCCGAGGGCTTCACCCAGGCGATCACCGGTGGCCCGATGGCCTCGCAGACGATCATCGAGCAACTCGGCGTCAACGGCGGCGGCTTCGTGGCGGCGAACGTCGCGGCGCCGAACCTCAATCCGACGCCGCTCAGCGACTTGCTGATGTTCATTGCGATGTTTCTGCTCGGCGCCGCTCTGACGAACGCGTTCGGCCGCATGGTCGGGAACGTGCGTCACGGCTGGGTGCTCTATGGCGTCATGCTGGGACTCTTCATCGGCGGGTTTGCGGTCGTCAGCGGTTCCGAACACGGCGGGAACCCGCTGATTCACCAGCTGGGGATCGCCGGTTCCAACCTGGAGGGCAAGGAGACGCGCTTCGGCGACGTTTCGAGCGCGCTCTCGGTGACGGTGGCCACCGATACATCGAGCGGTGCCGCCAACGTCGCCTACGACTCGCTGATGCCGCTTTCGGTATTGATCGCGATGCTGAACATGCAGATCGGCGAGATCGTGTTCGGCGGTGTCGGCAGCGGCCTCTACGGCATGATCATCCTCGTCATGCTGACGATCTTCATCGCCGGCTTGATGATCGGGCGCACGCCGGAGTATCTGGGCAAGAAAATCGGCCGGCGGGAGATCACGCTCGTCGTCATCGCAACGCTGATCGCGCCGCTGGCCACGCTCGTGCCGAGCGCGATCGCGCTGGCGCCCGGCCTATCATCCGTCGGCAACGGCGGTCCGCGCGCGCTGGCCGAAGTGCTCTACGCGTTTACCTCAGTGCAGGCGAACAACGGCAGCGTCCTGGGCGGCCTCAACATCCAAACCGATTTTTACAATGCGTTAACGGCGGTGGTGATGCTCGCCGGGCGCTTCGGCACCCTCATCGTCATCCTCGCGATCGCGGGCAGCCTCGTCCGGCAACCGCGCAACACGCGCCCGTCCGGCGCGCTGAGCCCGGCGACGGTTTTCTTCGGCGTGCTGCTCGCGGCGACGGCGCTCGTCGTGACCGCGTTGACGTTCCTACCGGCCGATGCGCTAGGCCCGGTGGCCGAAGCGCTGATCCTCCGGCGTCACGGATCGTTCTAGCAGTTCAGGCGCGGAACTGTCCGAGCGGGACGGCAAAGAGCAACTCGTCGTGGGGCTTCATCTGGTAGAATTCGCGAATCGTGACGTACTCGTTACCGCGCCAGACGCACAGCGGCGTGCAGATGTCGGCGGGCGGTTTCTCGGGTACGGCGCCCTGGGTGCGCTGGCTGATCGTATGATCTTCGCTGCAATAATGGACGCGGCCGCGCGTCCCCGGAAAACGGGAAAGTCCGGCGAGTGCCGGCGCCGTAAGTGCCGATGGAGAGAACGTCGCGATGCCGAAGATATCGGAGACGGCGCTGGCGAAGGCGTCGTTCTCCATCCGCACGACGAGCGGTACGTCGGCGCGACGAGCCCGCGCACCGAGCGCAATCTCGACGTTGACCGCGTCGTTGTCGGTCAGCGCGAGGACAGCGGAAGCGTGCGGGATATCGCACAAATCGAGCGCATCATCACGCTGGGCGTCGCCGGTCAGGAGGTCGACGTCGCGGTCGCGGGCCCGCCGCACGAGCGACGCGTCAGGATTGGACTCGATCACAACGACTCGCTTTCCGGCTGCTGTCAGGAGGTTGATCACCGCGCTGCCGATCTTGCCGCCGCCGCAAATAACGACGTGCCCGTGCGCGCGGATGCGCCGCATCCCTTGGAGCGCCATCCATTGCGCGCGGGTCAGCGCCGAGCTGACGTAGCCGATGAAGATGCTGGTGAACACGATCCCGCCAAGCATGGCCGCAATCGCGCCGCCGGTGACGAACGGCCCCTGGGTCGTCACGGCGGTCTCTCCGAAGCCAACGTTCGTCATCGTTTCCACGACGTAGAAGCTCGCCGCCGTCCACGTTTTGTGCAGGACGAAGTGGAAAAAGATGAACTCGTACGTGAAGAAACCGACTGCCGCCAGCATGAACACGCGCAGGACGGGGTTCAGCCGCGCCCAGGCCACGGCGAACATGTTGACGCCCAGCCGGCGACCCAGTCGTGCCGCAGCCGGCGCTCGCGGCGCGGCGTGTCCAAAATG
This sequence comes from Candidatus Lustribacter sp., assembly GCA_036008105.1. Taxonomy (GTDB): domain Bacteria; phylum Vulcanimicrobiota; class Vulcanimicrobiia; order Vulcanimicrobiales; family Vulcanimicrobiaceae; genus Lustribacter. The sequence goes on from DASYOE010000074.1 coordinate 8,555, forward strand.
GGGTAGCGGTTGCTTGGCGATCCGGCCGAACGTCACGACGGCGTCGCCGCCTTCGATCATCGCTCCGCCGGGCGGGTCGAGCCGCTCGCCCAGCGCGAGAACGCGTAGTCCGAGACGGTTTTCCGTTTCGAGGACGGTGAAGCCCGCCGCGCCTAATGCGGCACCGGTCGTTTGACTGAACCCGAGCAAGGGGCCGGCCTCAGCCGGAAAGCGCAACGCGAAGAAACACCCGGAGTCGAGCGCGGCGCCCGCGTACGTCGCCGCCGAGTGAGCGGCCGGCGAGAGCGCGGTGCAATTGGTGAGGTTCTGCTCGATCTTACTTCCCAAGAGCGGATTGTATTGCCGTAAGACCACGCGAATCGTACGGTTGAGCATGCGCGCGCGGAGCGCGACCGCCAGGTTGAGTGCATCGTCGCTCGAGAGCGCGAGAATCGACGCCGCCCCCGCGACGCCCGCCGCCTTCAACGCCTCGTCCGGATGGGTCGAAACCGGCCAGACGACTCGCACTTCATGACCGGCCGTCGCCGTGAGTTCCGCGCAGACGCGCTCCGTCAACGCGTCACCGCCGACAACTAAGATCAGCGGAGCTGAGTTCATAACGAACATTCTTCGACGATAGCCGTTGCCCGACTTCATCCGTTCAGCCTATCCGTTCGGATGGCGACGTTACGCAGCGGGCCCAACCGTTCGGATGACGTCCGAACGGAGGATGAACAAGACCGTTCGGAAGCGCTACGATTGCGCCATGCCTTGCGTCTCTCGCCTTCGTCGTCGCGTGTCTTTTGTTGCGGTCATCGAGGGTGATCTCGATCGCGTAAACAAACGTCACTGCGAACGTTCCGTCATGGACCACCTCACGTCGGCCGGGATCACGTTGGAAGCGGTGGCCATCAACGACGAAGGCTGTTCGTTTATCATCGACAGTCGCGACGCGGAACGCTTCGCGAACGCGATCGACGAGCTGAACGTTGCGGTGAAACTCCACGACAAGTGCGCGCGCGTCGCCCTGACGCGTACGCCGACGGATTGGCCGCTACCGTCTATGGGTCGCGTCATGCAAGCGTTCGACGATGAAGGCATCGACGTCGTGCACCTCAACGGCGACGCGACGGCCTTGACCGTCATCGTGGACGAAGGCGAAGCCGACCACGTTCTGCGCGTATTCTCACGCTTCTATCAGCCGCCCGGCCGGGCTATCGCCTAACCATGGCGTCGCTTCTTCACCTGCAGCGGGAGGATCGTTCGGTGCATGCGCCACGACCGTTTACGCGCATCGTCGTGGCGGTCGATTCGTCGTCCGCGTCCGAACGCGCAGTTCAGCTCGCCCTCTCGTTGGGCAGAATCGACGCGCGCACCGAGGTCGTCTTCGCTCATGTGATCGACGTCCCGCGCCTGATCACCGGCGTCGACCGCATGGCGAACGATTACGAACTTGCGCTGCAGGCCGCTCGGGATCAGGCGCAGGACGTGCTCGATCGTTGTCTGGCGGCCGCCGAGGATGCCCGCATCTTCGGGCGCTCGTGCATCCGTTACGGGAAGCCCGCCACCGAGGTCGTCACGCTTGCGCGCGTGTTCGGCGCCGATCTCATCGTCTGCGGAACCGGCCCGGGCACGCGCATTCAGCGCTTCCTCAACGGCAGCGTTCGCGATGAGATCGTGCGCACGGCGAGCGTACCGGTCCTCGTCGCTCACGAGTAGCCGATGCCGAGTGATTCGACGCCGTTGCTACACGATCTCACCGTCGCATTGATAAAAGTCGCAGGTCTCGTGATCGCCCTCGCGCTCATCTACCCGCTGATCGTAACGACCGTTGCCAACAGCCTGAA
>DASYOE010000075.1:0-4419 GCA_036008105.1 Candidatus Lustribacter sp.
ACCGCGGCGCACCTCGGCGATCACCGCGGCCAGCACGCGCATCGTCGCGCGATACACCGTTTCCGCGTCTTGCTCGACGTAGAGCGGCCGCGGCGTCTCGAGCCCGTAGAACTCCGAGCCGGCCGCCACCTCACGCCCGGCCGCCGTTACGGCGAGAACTTTGACCGCGCTCGTGCCGAGGTCGACGCCGACGACGACCGCGCCGTTGCCCACTTAGCCTGGTTCGGGGATCGGCTCGATCCGGCCGAGCAAGAACACGTAGCTCAAGATGCCGACGACGAGCACGCCGGCCGCGATGAGAAACACGTTGTCAAAGCTGCCCTTCGACGCGACGACGTAGCCGGCGACGATCGGCGCTACGATCGACATGATGTTGTTGGCGAAGTTCATGATCGAGCCGACCGAGCCGACCGTTCCGCGCGGCGCGATCAACGCCGGAATCGACCACCCGATCGGCGCCGAGACCGCGAGACCCGCCAGCGCGATCGTGATGTAGACGATCGCGACGTTGGGATCGCGCGTGGTCGTCGCCCCGAAGATCGCGAGGCCGAACAGCATCCCGATCACGAGGATCGTCTTGCGCACGTGCGTCGCGTCCAGGCCGCGCCGGATCAGCGCGTCGACCAGGAAACCGCCCACGAGCAGGTCGGCGATCCCCGCAACGAGCCAGGGTATCGAGGTGTAGAGCCCGCTCGAAAGCACGGTCATGCCGAACGTGTGCACGAGATAGCCCGGCAGCCACGTGAGCAGCAGATAGAACGAATAGCCGTAGGCGGCGAAGCCGATCGTCAGCCCCCAGACCTTCGTTTGCCGCAGCAGATAGACGAAGGTCCCTTCCACGCTGCCGGCGCTTGGAACGCCCTCGGGCTGCGCTCCGCCGGCGGCGATGTACTCCCGCTCGGCATGGGTGAGGCGCGTATCCTCACTCGGATTGCGGTAGAACGCGAAAAAGGCGACAAAGAAGAGGAAGCTGATCACGCCGGTGACCAGAAACGTCGCGCGCCAGCCGTAGCCGGCCAGGATCAGCGAGACGAACGGCACCCCGGCCGCGGTCGCGAACTTGGCGGCCGAATCGAAGATCGCGGTCGCCAGGCCCCGCTCGCCGGTCGGAAACCAGTAGCCGGTGGCCTTCGCGTTGATCGGAAACGCCGGCGTTTCGGCCAGCCCGAGTCCGAGACGGGCCGCGAACAGCGTCCCGAACGACCCGACCGCCGCCGTGAGCAGCGAGAAGATGCTCCAGCAGAAGGTCGAGATGCGGCCGACATGCTTGACGCCATAGCGGTCGAGCAGGATGCCGACCGGGATCTGGGCGACCGCGTAGGTCCAGCCGAACGCGCTTAAGAGGTAGCCGAAGCCCACGTCGTTGATGCCGAACTCGTGGCGCAACGCGCCGCCCGAGACGGTCAGGTTCACCCGGTCGAAATAATTGACCAGAATCCCGACGCCCAGCAGCAACGCGATGCCCCAGCGAAGGTTGGTGACCCGTTCGGCGGGCGCAATGATGCTGCGTTGCATGGCGAAACCTCCATCACACGTTTCGAGTACGACGACCTCCGGTATGATTCATCGGTGGCACGAGCGAAAGAGACACGAATGAAGCCTGCTCCGGTTTGGGTCAAGGTGTTGGAGATCGCGTTGCCGTTGTCGGCCCTCTGGCTTTGCAATTGGGCCATGGAGTCTGCCCGCGACCGCGGACGGCAACTCCCCGGCGGCAAAGAGCCCGCGTGAACGTACTCGACCGGCTGGATACGATTCTGCGCTGCCGCGGCGGCGCACGCCTCGAAGGTTCGCTCGAAGCGCACGGCGCCAAGAACGCGGCGCTGCCGATCATGGCCGCGGCGATCCTCACCAACGACAAAGTCACGCTGCATCGCGTCCCGCGCATCACCGACGTCTCGGTCATGTGGTCGCTGCTCGAAGCGCTTGGAGCTCGCCTGACGCTCGAGGGACCGAACACGATCACGATCGACGCGTCGAACGTGAACACGCACCGCGCTCCGTACGCGCTCGTACGCAAGCTCGCGGCGTCCTTCGATCTGTGCGGACCGCTGCTGGGACGCTTCGGCCGCGCCGAGGTCCCGCTCCCCGGCGGCTGCATCCTCGGCACGCGCGCGACCGACATGCACGAGGCCGCCTTCCGCGCACTCGGTGCGAGCGTCGCCGTATCGCACGGGTTTCTCGTTGCGAGTGCCGACCGCGCAACGCTGCGCGGCAGCGAGATCCGGTTTCGCACGCCGAGCGTCGGCGCCACCAAGAACGCGATGCTCGCCGCCGTCAAGGCGAAGGGCACGACGACGATCGTCAACGCCGCGATGGAACCCGAAGTCGTCGACTTGGCCAACTTCCTCGTTGCGATGGGCGCGAAGATCTCGGGCCACGGATCCGACACGATCCAAATCGAGGGCGTCAGGAAAGTCCACGGCGTCGAGTACGAGATCATTCCCGATCGCATCCAGACCGGCACGCTGCTCATTGCCGGTGCGATCACGCGCGGCGACGTAACGATCAAGCGCTGCCGGCCCGGCGATTTGAGTCTGCTGACGCTCAAACTTGCCGAGTGCGGTGTCGACGTGACATCCGGCGACGACTGGATTCGCATTCAAGCGGATGCGGTCAAGAGCGGAACCGACATCGTCACCGCGCCTCATCCGGGTTTCCCGACCGACCTGCAACCGCAGATGCTCACGTTCTTGTGCACGACGCCCGGCACGAGCGTGGTCGAAGAGTCGATCTTCAACGCGCGCTTCTCGTACGTCAACGAACTCTCGCGCATGGGCGCGGACGTGCGCGTCGCGATGGACAACAACACCGCGCTCGTCAAAGGCGGCGGCGCGCTCTCCGGCGCGCCGGTTGAAGCGCCCGACATTCGCGCCGGCGCGGCGCTCGTGATCGCCGGACTTGCGGCGAGCGGCGAAACCGAAATCATCGGATTGGAATACATCGACCGCGGCTACGAGCGCTTGGAGGAAGCCTTGTCGGCACTCGGCGCGCAAGTGCAGCGTTCCAGCGGCATCATTCCCGCGACCGAGCCGACCGGAACGTTCGAGACGAGCGAGTACCCCGCGTTCAGCTGAACGCGAAGACGACTACATCGCTTCGGGCGCGATGATGGCGGAGGCCGGGAACGTCGCCTTCGTGATACCGTATTTGGCCGAGGCGTCGATCAGCGGTTGCACGAGCGATGCTTGGAGTTTGCCGGCGTAGATCGTGCGCTTCATGTCCGGAGCGACCGCGATCTTCGTATACTTCGTCAGCAGCGCCGCCGACTCGCTTTGATTCTTGTTGGCCCAATCGGCGGTTTGTGAAATCGCTTTCGCGAAGCGCTTCACCAGATCGGGATGCGCTTTCGCCCACGAGCCGGTGGTAAACCAGGCGCCGATCAGAAAATCTTTGGCGATGCCGTCGTAGCAGTTCGCCAGCACGCGGACGTCGCCTTTGGCCAGCGCCGCGCTCAGCTCGGGCTCGGCGATGACCGCCGCGTCGACGCGACCGGCCACCAGCGCCCCGGGCATGTCGGGGAACGGCATTTCGATGAATTTGGTCGATGAGGGGTCGCCGCCGTTCTTGTCCATCCATGCAAAGGCCCCGACCTGCGTGATGTTCTTGAGCCCGTTGCCCGCGATCGTCTTGCCGTTCAGATCCTTGGCGGTTTTGATCGGGGAATTCTTCGCCACGATCAGCGCGGTGGTGGGCACCTTGCTCGAGTACTGACCAGCCGGCGCGATGACGACGACGTCGAGGCCCGCCTCGTGTGCGGCTGCGAGCGAGGCGATGTTCGATTGCGCGACATCGAGCGCGCCCGACATCACCGCGGCCGTGATCGCCGCCCCGTTCGAGATGACTTGAATCTGCGCGTCGAGGCCGTTGGCTTTGAAGAAGCCCTTGTCGGCAGCGTAAAAGACCTCGGAGCCGATGTCGGTAGGCGTGGTAGCGATCTTGAGCGTGGCCGGCGCCTGGGCGCTCCCGGGTAGGGACGCTCCGATGACGGCAGCGACGCCGAGCAGAGCGGGCGCTAGCAGCGTCAACCGGAGCTTGTCGAAGGGCAAAAACATAGGGGAGCTGTTCGCGCCGGAACGCGTTTGACCCAGGAGGAGCCGCCTCGGCCAATCAAACCAATCCCAAGCGCCGCAGCTTGGGAGTCAGCACCATCGAAATCGGGATCGATCTAGGCACCGCGAACGTCCTCGTGTACGTGCGCGGCAAGGGCATCGTGTTACGCGAGCCCTCCGTCGTCGCCAAAGACGTGCGAACCGGCAAGACGCTCGCCGTCGGCGAGGAAGCGCGACAGATGCTCGGCCGCACACCGGCCAACATCCAGGCGATCCGGCCGCTGCGCGACGGCGTCATCGCCGACTTCGAAGTCACCGAAGCGATGCTGAATTACTTCATCAAAAAGGTAACGCGGCAGCGCTCGTGGTG
>DASYOE010000076.1:0-6711 GCA_036008105.1 Candidatus Lustribacter sp.
AGCGTGCTCTGGATAGAACTCAGGTCGATCCACTCCGCCGGCGGGACCGGGCGCAGATCGGCGAAGTCGGGGCTGCGATAGAGCGTGTCGGTCGTGAACTTCATCGTGTTGATGTTGAGGCCGCCGTTGACGCTCCAGCTGTGCGCGTAGGACTGGGCCAAGGCCGTCAGCTGTGCGCGCGTCACCTCGGGCCGCGCGGCCGCAACCGCGTCGACCCAGATCTTCGGATGGGCCGCGAAATCACGCGAGGCCACGATGTACGCGCGAACCACCGCCTCGACCTCGCGCGAGCGTTGCTTCAGCGTGTCGGCGGTGACGACGTTGAGCTTGCTGACGAACGGCGCGTTCTTGAAATAGCTCGCCTGGTCGACGAGCATTTTGATGCTGCTCTTGTCGGGCAGCGTCGTATAGATGCCGACCGAGAACGTGGTGGCGTCGATCTGTCCCGCCAGCAGCGATTGCGCGCGCACGTCCGGTTGACCGATCGCCAGATACCGCACGGCGTCCGGGTTCACCCCGAGCTTCTCCAGCACGACCCGCGTCATCTCGTAGTCGACGCTGCCGACGCGAGCGACCCCGAAGGTCTTGCCCGCCAGGTCGCCGATTTTGCCGATGTTCCGTTTGGCCGCGATCACAAAGGGCAGCGCGCGATCCGGTGAGACCACGCCGCGCAACGCCATCTGGTTGCGCCCGACCAGTTGCAGCGCCGTATCGGTGCTGATGTTCGCCATCTCGCCGCCGCCCGAGCGCAGCGCCGCCACCGCCGACGGCGTCTGGGCGACCTCGACGAGTTGGACGTCGACCCCGGCGCGCTTGAAATAGCCGAGCGAGAGGGCCAGCCACGTCACCGAATTCGGGACGAGCGGAATCTGCGTCTCCGTGATGATGATGCGAAAGGGATCGGCCGCCCGCGCGCGCCGCGGCACGGCCAGCGCGCCGAGCGCCGCGGCGCCCGTCGAGATGAAACGCCGGCGCGGGATCGTCATGGTTCTCTCCTCGCGCTCAGGCATTCCAGAACGCGATCGGACAGGTGCCGACGCCTTTGACCGGTTTGTGTTGGATGAAGGTCGGCAGACGGTTTTCGACCACGCCGAGCGCGGTGACGTAGTTGAGAAACTCGGTGGTCGAATTGCCCGCTCGGATCAAACGCTCCACCGTGCACTCTTCCAGAATCTGCTCGCGCTTGCCCGCGCCCATCAACTCGAGCAGATGCCGCGAGAAGGCGGCGTCGAAGTTGCCCATCAGCGGCCCGCCGACTTCGACCGTCATGTTGAACGAGCAGATCAGTGCCACGCGCTCGCTGCCGGGCCACGCTTCGATCACGCGCTTGAGAAAATGCCCGAGTTCGTACCAGCGCCGGTTGTTGGCCAGCGGGTAGCCGAACGCGTTGGTGATGATCGGAACCACCGGCAGATCGGCGCTCGGCCGCAGGAACGACAGCGGCACGGTGAAGGCATGATCGAGATGCAGCTCGCGTGCTTGCGAGAACTGGATGCCGGTCTCGACGCCGTCGCGCAAGACGTACTCCGCGAACGGCTGGTTGATGGCGAACTTGTAGCTCGGCAACGACATGATGTCGCTCTCGTACCAAAACGGGCCTTCGGCGCTCACCCCGGTGCCGACCGAGAACGTGGGCTGGTTGTCGAAGAAGAAGTTATCGAGGTGATCGTTCGCGACCGTCACGATGAAGTCGGGCTTGGTGGCGGCGAGCAAGTCGCGGACGTGCGCGAACGTCGCGTAGAGCTCGTCCAGGTCGGCCGGAGCCGCTTGGTCGCGGTTCCAGAAAATGCGCGGATTGTGGGTCGAAGCGACGACCGAGACGATCTGGGCCACGTTGTCCGTTCCTTAGAGCTGGTCGCCGTTATAGCGCCAATGGTCGGCGTTTCGTTCGAGCAGCTTGAGCGACTGCATCACGAGTACGCCGAGTGCACCGAGCACGAAGACGACGACGAAGTAGGGTGCCATGCGGAAGCTGTTCCCGTACACCGAGAGCAGGCCGCCGAGTCCTTGCACGGCGGTGTAGAGCTCGGCTACCACGGTGTTGATCAGCGCGAGCGAAGCGCCGACGCGCAGTCCGGCCGTGATGTAGGGGAACGCACCCGGTAACATGATCTTACGAAAGACCTGCGTTCCGGTGGCGCCGGCCGAGCGTGCCATCTCGACCAGCTCGCCGTCGCAGTTCAGCACGCCGGCGTAGGTGTTGATGAGGATCGGCATCGCGGCGCCCAGGAACACGATCACGATCTTGGCCGGGAAGCCCAAGCCGAGAAAAACGATGATCAGCGGAATGAAGGCGACGCGGGGCATGGCGCTCAGCGCATCGACGTACGGTTCGAACGCCGCGCCGACGATGCGGATGCCGCCCATCACCAAGCCGCACGGAATCGCGATGACGGCTGCAAGCACGTACCCGCTCACGAACACGAGCGCCGTGCTGAGCGTGGCCTGCGCCAGCGTGCCGTTGCTGCCGATTTGAATCGCCGCTGCAATCGTCTGCGGCGGCGTCGGGATGAAATTGCCGCCCGCGACCATGGCGATCACCCACCACGCGGCGATCCCAGCCACGAGGATCGTGAAGCGCCAGACGTTGACCATCGCGATCAGCCGGCCTCGCTCTGCTTGTTATAGAAGTCGTAATATTTGTTGGGCACGCCGGCGATGTTCGGAACGACGTTGGCCAGGTACCACTCGCGCGGATAGAGCACGGCCGAGAGATGGAACAGCAGCACGGGATGCACGTGCAGCGCCCACAGCTTCGGGAAGTCGTGGCCTTCCAGCGCGGCGCGTTCTTCGGTGCTGAGATCGAACGCGTCGAGGGCGTGGAAATCGCCGCCGCGGAACGCGGCCGTCCGATCGCGATCGGTATACACGTGATGAATGCTGCGGTTGAGCTCGTACTCGGACATCGTAATCTACCTTTGCAACCTAGTTATGTTCAGCCTGCCGAAGTCCGTTGGCTATTTGAGTAATGCGCCGCCGGGTTGGCTGATCTGTACACCGAGTTCGGTGGCTGGGTCCCAACGCGTGACGACGACCGCGTCGATGCCGATGCCGCGTTGCGGGTAGGTGTGGTAGTTGTAGACGCCGTTGATGCCCGTCCAGCCTTGCAGGTTGTTCACGTAGTCGCGCACTTGCGCGGCACTGGCGCCGAAGCCCAGCTTTTGCACGGCGCTCACCATAATGAGAATCTGGTCCCACACCTGACCTTCGCCGCTGGGATGGAGCCCGGCCGCTTTGAACGCGTTGTAGTAGCGCACCATTGCGGCTTTTACGGGTCCGTTGGGCATCTGGTCGGGTTCGAGGAACGAGCGCAGATTCGGGAAGAGCAATTCTTGCGGCATGATGCTGGTGTACTGCCGCAATTGAACGGCGAGCGAGTTGCCCGGGGTGGACATCACCGGAACGTTGAGGCCTTCGTCGCGCACGCCGCGCAAGATCGTTCCGAACGGGGCGCCCGTCGCCCAGCCGATAACGACGTTCGCGCCCGAGGCCTTGAAGCGCGCCATTTGGGCGGCAACGTTGACGTCACCCGGATTGAAGTGTTCGCGATCGACGATCGTGAGGCTGTGGTTTTCCGGTGCGGCGAGCAGCGCATCGATCGCGCGATCGCCATCCTGCCCGGTGGCGTCGGTGGAGGTGATCACCGCCAGCCGCGTTAAGCCGCGTTCGCGCAGGTAGCGCATGCCGGCGCCCAACAGCGTCGCCGCGTCGACGCCGCACGAGTATACGTAGCTGCCCGGTGCCGGGCGAATGCCGGGCGAGAAGCAGTACTGAAGCGGACCGTCTTTGAGCAGCGCGGCCGTAACGTTGCACGTCGCCGACAAGCTCGAGCCGAGAAAGAACGGCGCGCCGCTCGCGACGATCTTGTTGTAGAGTTGCACCGCCACGGCGGGATCCGATTGGTCGTCCAGCACGGCGAACGTGACCGGCCGCCCGCGAACGCCGCCGGCTTTGTTGATCACTTGCTCGGCGACGGTCAGCGCGTTCACCTCGACTTTGGCGACGAACGCGCCGGCGCCGGTTTCGGGCAGGATCACGTTGACCACGTAGGGGTCGGCGGCCCGTCCGGCGAGCGGCAGCAAACACGTCGCGAACGCGACGGCGCAGGCCGCAACGAGCCGCGCGCTACGCAAGATGGCCGGCTTCGCGGTAGTAGCGCTCGGCGCCGGGATGCAGCGGGATCGGTGTTTGCGCCGCCAGCACGGGGTCGATCGGATACGAGATCGGACTGCGCTCGGGCGGGATGTGCCGGTACATGATCTCGAGCGACCCGAACCGCTCGATCGATGCCCACGCCAACGCGTAGGCGATGTCGTCGGGCATGTCGGTGGTCGTCGTCAGCACGAAGTGCGAGAAGTCCATGAACTCCATCTCGCGGTCGAGCCCGCGCAGGTAGTCCTTGCGCAGCGTCGCCGACTCCCAGCCGAGTTCGCTCTTCAGCTTGTCGCGCACGCCGGGCTCGATCGGGAGAAACGTGAGGTCGACCTTGTTGGCCAAGTCTTCCCAGTAGTAGGTCATCACCGCTTCTTGGATGATCGCGTCCGCTTCGCCGTGCAGCACTAGATCGGTGCATTGGCGCGGCTCCTCGCGTTCGACGTAGGTGCCGCCCCAGGCTTCGAATGCCTCGCGCCGGATTCCGGCCGCCGTCATCATCTGCTGCGCGGCGTATCCCATGTAGGTAACGCCGTCGTCGACCCCGGTCGTGATGCGCAGCTTCGGCTTCTTGCGCCGGATGTCGTCGAACGACGTGATGCCGGTGTCGCTGCGGACGGCCATGATCATCCGGTCGTGCTGGGGATAGTGACCGAGTGCGCGCAAATGTGGAAATGCCTCGCCGTTCGAAAGACCGCGCCCTTCCATTGCCGCCGCGATGAAGTTCTGCGGCACGACCAGCGCCATGTCGACTTCGCCGCGGCCGACGGCCTGGATGTTGTCGAGCGCGCCGCGCCCGTTCCAAATGCCGATCTTCGAATACGGTCCGGCCAGCTTGTTGAACTCATAGCACAGCACGCCCAGCGCGCGGTGCAGATTCGCGCGGCCCCAGTCACCCATCCAGTTCATGGTGACGGAACGGTCGATTTGCGGTGCTGGAACGCTACTCATATCCGGCGGTTCGCTGCTCGCTGCGCCATGTCTTTGCCCGGGGAGGGGCGCTGGTCCCGGCGCGAAAAGCGTTCCCCGGAATGGTATCGCGTCGATCGTTGCTTGCTGCGGGCGCCGCCTTGACGCTAGCGCCGCAACGTGCGCTTGCGCAAACGGAAAATCCGCCGCTGCCGTGCAGCGCCGCGCTCAACGATTCGTCGGCGCCGATCTTCTATGCCGAGGCCATGGGGTATTACAAGAGCGCGGGCTTGAACGTGACGCTGAACTTCATGAACAGCGCCGCGCCCGCACTGGCAAGCGGCGCCCTCGTGATCGCGGGACTGCCGACCACCGTCGTTGCGACCGCACGCGAGAAGGGCGTGCCGTTCGTGATGATCGCGCCGCTTTCGCTCTACGTCAGCACGACGCCCGACCATGCGCTCGTCGTGCTCAAAGACGCCCCCTACCACAGCGCTGCGGACTTGAACGGCAAGACGATCGGCACGCGCGATTTGGGCAACATGAGTTACTTCGCGGCCCGTGCATGGATGGACAAGAACGGTGGCGACTCCAAAAGCGTCCACTGGTACGAGCTGTCCGATCCGCTCGACCTCGCGGCGATGAAGTCCGGGCGGCTCGACGCTGCCTCGATCAGCGAGCCGGCGCTCACGCCGGCGTTGCGCAGCGGCGACGTGCGCGTTCTCGCGCCGGTCTTCGACGCGATCGCGCCGCGCTTTCTGGTGGCGGCCTGCGTGACGACCGACGCCTTCGTGAAGGCGCGCCCCGACATCGTGCGCAAATTTGCCGATGTGATCGCCAAAACGTCGAAGTGGGCGAACGCCAATCAAACGCAGTCCGGCGTCATACTCGAAAAATACACCCAGACCCCGGTGCCGCCGGGCGCCGCTCGCGCGTTGTACGGCGACCGCTTACGGGTCGCCGAAGTTCAACCGGTGCTCGACCTCATGCTCGCGACCGGCCAAATCAAGTCGGCGCAACGCGCCGGCGATCTCTTCTCATCCGTCGTTGCCACCAGTTAAGGAGAACCCATCATGGCCAAGATCCGCCACATCGCCCTCGTCGTCGAGGACGCCGAAGCGACCGCCGCGTTCTACACCTCGGCGTTCGGCCTAAAGGAAGTCTTCCGTCAGCGCAACGACGACACGGCCCCGCAATGGGCGATCTACTTGACCGACGGGTACATCAACCTCGCGCTGCTGCCGGTGAAGCGGCCCATCGGCGTCGACCACATCGGCTTTGCGGTCGACGACGTCGACGCCGCGCTGCAGACCGCCATCGCGGCCGGCGCTAAACCGCCGACCCGCGTCAACCCGAAGGACGGCCGTCAGGCCGAAACGTTCGTGACCGATCCGCTGCTCGGCGTCAAGCTCGACCTCTCGCTCGGCTGGCTCACCGCCGTGCCTGACGGCCCGGCATCGATCGATACCTCAACCACCGTCACCGCCGGCCGTTAGGAGTTTGTCCGTGCACGTTCCCACCCGTTTTTCGCGCGCGCAGGTGCTGGCCGGCGGGGCCGGGACGCTCGCGATGTGGCCGAGCATCATCCGCGCGCAAGCGCTCGACAAAGTTCGGCTGGCCGGCGTGGCAACCGACGATCTCACACCGGTC
>DASYOE010000077.1:0-6092 GCA_036008105.1 Candidatus Lustribacter sp.
GAGCGCCGATGGAACGCTAATCCCGCTCTCGCTGGTGTATCGCAAAGGCATCAAACTCGACGGCTCGCATCCGACCTATCTCGAAGGGTACGGCGCGTACGCGTTCGTGATCTCGCCCGGTTTCAGCACGACGCGCATCGCTTGGCTCGAGCGCAGCGGCGTGTACGCGGTGTGTCACGTCCGCGGTGGGGGCTGGTACGGCGAAGCGTGGCATCGCGCCGGAATGCTGGCGACGAAGCAGCATACGATCGACGACTTCATCGCCTGTGGCCGTTGGCTCGTCGCGCATCACTACACCTCGCCCGCCCACCTTGCCGGCGAGGGTACCAGTGCGGGCGGTATCACGATCGGCGGCGCGATCACGCAAGCGCCGGGACTGTTCGCGGCGGCGCTCGACGTGGTCGGCGTCAGCGATGCGCTGCGCAGCGAGTTCACGCCCAACGGGCCGCCCAACATTCCGGAGTTCGGCACCGAAACGACCGCCGCGGGCTTCCACGATTTGTATCCGATCGATGCCTACCTGCACGTGCGCGACGGGGTCGCCTATCCGGCGGTCATGCTGATCACCGGCATCAACGATCCGCGCGTGGCGCCCTGGGAGCTCGGCAAATTCGCCGCCCGCTTACAGGCGGCAACGAGCAGCGGCCGGCCGATCCTCCTGCGGGTCGACTACGACGCCGGCCACGGCTTCCTCGCATCGTCGCGCGCGCAGAGCGACCAGCTGTTAGCCGATCAGTACAGCTTCTTGCTCTGGCAGCTCGGCGATCCGGGATTCCGAACGATTCCGCAGCGCTTACCGCACCGTTAACCGCGTACGTATTTGTCGAACCAGGCCAACGTGCGCTGCCAGGCTAGCGTGGCGGCGGCTTTGTCGTACCGCGGCGTCGTGTCGTTGTGGAAGCCGTGATTGACGTTGGGATAAATGTAGCCGTCGTGGCGCACGTTCGCCGCCGTCAATTCCGCATTGTATGACGGCCACGTGTCGGCGAGCCGCGTATCCAAACCCGCGTGGTGAACGAGCACCGCGGCCTTGATGGCCGGGACGTCGGGCGGTCCCGGCGGCGTACCGTAAAACGGCACGGCGGCCGACAGATCGGGAAGCCGCACGGCGAGTACGTTGGCGATGCCGCCGCCGAAGCAGAAGCCGACCGCGCCGAGCCGGCCGTTGCTTTCCGGACGCGCTTTCAGCCACTGGGCGGCGGCGACGAAGTCCTCGGTCATCTTTGCTTTGTCGACGGTTTGGAACAGCGCGGTGGCTTTTTCCTCATCGCCCGGATAGCCGCCGACCGACGTGAGGCCGTCCGGTGCGAACGCCATGTAGCCGGCCGTGGCCAGGCGCCGCGCGACGTCTTCGATGTATGGGTTGAGGCCGCGGTTCTCGTGGATCACGATGATGACGGGCACCTTGGCCGTCGCGCTCGCGGTTGCCGGGCGCGCCAGGTATCCCTTGATCGTGCCGTTGCCCTGCGGCGACGGAACGACCGCGTACTCGGCATGGATCCGCTTGTCGTCGGGCGCCACTTGCATCGCCCACGCATAGTTGGGCTTCAGGGCGGCGAGCAACCCCGCCGCCGTGAGGCCGCCGACGGCAAATTTGCCGGCGCCGTTGAGAAACGCGGCGCGATCGATCTCGCCGTGCACGTAGAGCTGAAAGAGATCGATGAGTTCCTGCGGGAAATCGGCGGCCGTCTTCCGTTCCATAGCGTCCTCACGTACTTCGAGCTGCATGGCGGGGGATTCGCGGGACCGGTCCCGGTATGCTTCCTTAATGAAGACGATCACGCGGGCGCACGCGCTCGGAGCAATCGGCGGCGCGGCCGCGGCCCCGGCCTTCCTGCGCACGGCGGCGGCACAAGCGCCGGCCACGATCCGGCTCGCGTTGATCCCGATCGAACCGACCTGCCAGGTCTACTACGCGCAGGAGAACGGTTTCTTCGACAAGGCCGGGCTCGACGTCCAAGTGACGGTGAGCGCGTCGACGCCGGCTATCGCGGCCGCGATTCTCACCGGCACGTACGACATCGCGTATTCGACGGTCTCGACGCTCGCGACGGCGCACGCCAAGGGTCTGCCGGTCACGATCATCGCGCCGTCCGGCATGATCAACGGCACCGCGAAACCGATCGCCGGCATCGTCGTCGGAACGAATTCCGGCATCCAGACGGCGAAGGATTTCAACGGCAAGACGTTCGGCACCGCGGCGCTGAACACGCTGGCCGAATACGTGCCGCGCGCGTGGGTCGACAAACACGGCGGCGATTCGAACTCGATCAAGTTCGTCGAAATCCCGTTTCCGGCGATTCCCGATGCGCTGGCGTCCGGGCGCATCGACGGCGGGTACCTGGTCGAACCGTTCCTCAGCATCGCCTTGAAGCGCAACGTCGCGCGGTGGCTCACGACCGGCGACGACGCGATCGCGCCGGTGTATCTGGCGAGCTGCTGGTATGCAACGACCCCCTGGGCCAAGGCGCATCCGGATCTGGTCGCGCGCTTCGCCGCGGCGATCACCGACGCCGGGAAATGGGCCAATGCCAATCCGGCCAAAGTCGTGCCGATCGTCGCGGCGCATTTGAAGTCCGAGCCCGACGCGGTCGCCGCAACGCCGCGCACGGTGTTTGCCGACCGCCTCGTCGCAGCGCAAATCCAACCCTGGATCGACATCACCGCACGCTACGCGAAGTTCCCAACGTTCCCGGCGGCCGAGCTCGTGTACGTGCCGGCGGGAAAAGCCTAAGCGACGCGCTGCGAGAGCGTGCTCAAGGCACGCGCGAGCAGTTTGGAAATCTGGCTCTGCGAGAGGCCGAGCACGTGTGCGACCTCGGTTTGCGAGAGGCCGGCCCCGAACGTACCGAGCACGATGATGCGTTCGCGGCGCGGCAGCCCTTCGACCGCCTCCAAGAGGGTCAGCCGTTCGTCCAGCGAGATGCCGCGCGCCGGCGCCGCCAGCGCGTCGAGGCGGCCGGCGCCGCGCGCATCGGACTCGCTGACGTGGCCGCGCCGCAGCGCCTGCACTTGCTCGACGACGTCGAGGCTCACCTCGAGCGCGTGCGCGAGCTGGCGCGGTGTCGGCTCGGCCTGGTGCCGCGCGGCGAGCGCTTCCCACATCGCGACGTAGCGGCGGTCGAGCGAGCGCAGCCGGCGCGGGATGCGGATAGCGCTTTCGCTGTCGCGCACGTAGTGCATCAGCTCGCCGACGATGAGGATCCAAGCGTAGGGCTCGAACGGGGTCGAGCGCTCGGGCAGATAGGTTTCGGTCGCTTTGATCAGCCCGATCGCGGCGACTTGTTCTAGGTCGGCGGGATCGCTTTCGGGGCGGCGGAATTTGCGCGCGCCGCGCTTGCAGAGGTACATGTGAGCGGCGATGACGGTATCGCGATGGTCGTGCGAGCGATCCGCGAGGTAGCGTTCGATGAGGGTCTGGCGCTCGATCATGATGACACACTCCCGATGAGCGAGTAGAGCGGGATGAAGACCGAATAGACGATGAGCCCGACGATGACGCCCAGGACGGCGATCAACGCGGGCTCGAGCACGGCGCCGAGGGTGGCGATGGTCGCGGCGACATCCGTTTCGAAATACTCGGCGGCTTTGGGCAGCATCGCGTCGAGCATGCCGGTCTCTTCGCCGACGCCGATCAGCGCGATCAGCATCGGGTCGAACAGCCCGGTCGCGGCCAGCGGCGGCGTCAACGCTTCGCCTTCCCGCAACGCGATGGCGACGTGGGCGAGCGCGGCTTCATGAACCGGGCTGCCGGTCACCGGCACGACGACGTCGAGCGCGACGCTCAACTCGATGCCGGAGTGAACGAGCGTGCCGAGCATCCGCGCCACGCGCGCGACGATCGTTTTGCGCAGCAGCGTGCCGATCAGCGGCAGGTTCAACCGCAGTCGGTCGAACGCGTAGCGTCCGCCGCGCGTGCGCTGGGCCGCGATGCACGCGATGACGGCGAGCGCCGTCAGGACGCCGGCGAGCGTCAGCGTCGATGGTCGCGCGGCCAGGTCGCCGAGCGTCACGAGGACGCGGGTCGAGAGCGGCAGCGCGACGTGAAACGAGGCGAACAGCGTGGCGAACATCGGCACGACGCGCACGATGAGAAACGCGAGCAGAGCCAACGAGGCGGCGAGCACGGTGGCCGGGTAGGCGAGCGCGGCGGCGACGGACTTCCGCAGCGCGTCGTCGCGTTCGAGGAACACCGCGATGCGGTCGAGCACGTCGTCGAGGATGCCGCCGCTCTCGCCGGCCGCGACCATCGCCACGATGAGCGGCGCAAATGCGCGCGGCCGGCGCCCGAAGGCGACGCTGAGCGGCTCGCCGCGTTCGATGTCGGCGAGCACCTCGCGCAGCGCGTCCGCGAAGGCGCGATGTTGCGCGCGTTCGATCGCCACGGTCAAGCCGCGCCGGAGCGGCACGCCGGCCCGGACCAAGGTCGCGAACGAGCGGAAGAAGGCGACGCGCGCGCGGCCCCAGCCGCCGCCGGGGCGCAGGCGGCGCACGTCGCGCGCGCGTGCCTTCACCGGTGCGAGGCTCGTGACGAACAGCGCGCGGCGGCGCAGGCCGGCGGCCGCGCTCTCGGCATCGCCCGCATTGAGGCGGCCGCGCACCACGGCGCCGGCCGCGGTTCGGGCGGTGTAACGGAAATCCGTCACGTCGCCGGCGCGGGCGCAAGGTCGCGCACTTCGGCCGGCCGCGCGGCGACGAGGCGGGCCGCTTCGAGCGAGATGCTCCCGCGCACGACCAAATCCGAGAGCGACGTCTCCAGCGTACGCATGCCGCTCGCCCGGCCGGTCGTGATCGCGTTGCGCAACTGGTGCGTCTTGCCTTCGCGGATCATCGCCCGCACCGCGTCCGTGCCGATCAAGACCTCGCTGACCGCGATGCGTCCCGCGCCGTTGCGCAGCGGCACCAAGCGCAGTGCGATCACGGCCAGCAACGTTGCGGACAACTGGGTGCGAACTTGGCTCTGACCGTCGCTCGAAAACGCATCGATGATGCGATCGATCGTTTGGGCCGCATCGGCCGTATGGAGCGTCGAGAGCACCAAGTGCCCGGTTTCGGCCGCCGAGAGCACGGCTTCCATCGTGGTGCGGTCGCGCATCTCGCCGACCAGAATGACGTCCGGATCGGAGCGCATGAAGCCATGGATCGCGGCCGCATAATCGTCGACGTCGGTGCCGATCTCGCAGTGCGCTACGACCGAGCGGATCGGCCCGTGAACGTATTCGACCGGATCCTCGACGGTCACGATCACGCGCTCGGCCGTGCGGTTGATGCGATCGATCGCCGCGGCCAGCGCGGTCGTTTTCCCGCTGCCGGTCGGACCGGTAAAGATGATGAGGCCGGTTGGACGCGTCACGAGGTCGCCGATGACCGGCGGCAATGCCAGCCTGTCGAGGGCCGGAATTTCGGTTTGTAAGAACCGGAAGGCGAGCCGGGGTCCGCTCATCGTGGCGTACGCGTGCAGCCGGTACGGTGCGCCGATGCCCGCACGTCGCGCGACGTCGACCGAGCGGCTCTGCGTCCACGCCTGCACGGCGGGCGCCGGCAGCACGCTTTCGAGAAACGACTCGAGCGTCGGCGCACCGAGCGGCGGAACGTCGAGCGCGATCGCGCGACCGTTAATCCGCACCGTCGGCGGATTGCCCGCGCCGGCGTGCAGGTCACTCGCTCCGCGCCCGCGCGCTAGCGCGATCAGTTCCGTCAAGCGCAGGAGTTCGACGCTCACCGCACCCACCAGCCGACGGCCCGTTCGACTTCGCTGAAGCTGGTCGTGCCGGCGGCGATCTTGTCGGCCGCCGCGTGATAGAGCGAACGGTGACCGCGCTCGGCGGCAACGTGCGCGAGCGTCGCGCTCGAAACGCCGGCGGCAATCGCCTCGCGAATCGCATCGTCGGCTTCGAGCACCTCGAAGACACCGGTGCGTCCGGAGTAGCCGGTGCCCGCGCATTCCCCGCAGCCCGACGGCACGTACCAGCCGCCGGCCGGAACCGGGAAGAACGCGCGCAGCCGCGCCGGCACCGGTTCGTGGCGGCGGCAACCGGTACAGAGCTTGCGCACGAGACGCTGGGCGACAACCGCGGTCAGCGCGGCCGCCA
>DASYOE010000078.1:0-2822 GCA_036008105.1 Candidatus Lustribacter sp.
GATGTCCTCGCGCGGCGCGCGTCAACACCGCGAGGCGCCGATCTCGATCTACGAAGTGCATCTCGGTTCGTGGGCGCGCGTGCCCGAGGAAGGCAATCGCTTCCTGACCTATCGCGAGCTGGCCGAGAAGCTCGTGCCCTACGTCCGCGATCTCGGCTTCACACACATCGAGCTGCTGCCGATCACCGAACATCCCTTCGACGGTTCGTGGGGCTATCAGACCACCGGCTGGTTCGCACCGACGAGCCGCTTCGGCACGCCCGACGACGCGCGCGCGTTCATCGACGCCGCGCACAACGCGGGGCTGGGCGTGATCGTCGACTGGGTTCCGGGCCATTTTCCAACCGACGACTTCAGCCTCGGCCGCTTCGACGGCACGAGCCTCTACGAGCACGTCGATCCGCGCAAAGGCTTTCACCACGAGTGGGGGACGTTCGCGTTCAACCTCGGCCGCACCGAGGTCGCCAATATTTTGCTGGCGAGCGCGCTCTTCTGGCTGCGGGAGTTTCACGTCGACGGCTTGCGCGTCGACGCGGTCTCATCGATCATCTACCTCGACTACGACCGCGACGACGGCGAGTGGATTCCCAACATCTACGGCGGCAACGAGAACCTCGACTCGACCGGCTTCCTGCGCCGGTTCAACACCGTCGTGTACGGCGAATTTCCCGACGTGATGACGATCGCCGAAGAATCGACCGCCTACGCCGGCGTGACCACGCCCGTCTCGCACGGCGGCCTGGGCTTCGGCTACAAATGGAACATGGGCTGGATGCACGACACGCTCGAGTTCATGAAGCGCGATCCGCTCTTCCGTAGCCATCACCTGAACGAGATCTCGTTCGGGCTGATCTACGCGTTCACCGAAAATTTCATCCTGCCGCTCTCGCACGACGAGGTGGTGCACGGGAAGGGTTCGTTACTGCGGAAGATGCCCGGCCACGACAACGACAAATTCGCCAACCTGCGGCTGCTCTTCGGACACATGTTCGGCCACCCGGGCAAGAAGCTGCTGTTCATGGGCGGCGAGTTCGCGCAGTGGGACGAGTGGGACGACCACACGTCGCTCGATTGGCACCTGACGGCGTGGCCGCCGCACCAGGGAATGCAGCGTCTGGTCGGTGACTGCAACCGCCTCTACCGCGAGTTGCCGGCGCTGCACGTGCGCGACGCGGCGGGCGACGGTTTCGAGTGGATCCAGTATGACGATCAGCGCAACGCGGTTTGCGCGTGGGTGCGGTGGGATGCGAAGCGCGCGAGTCATGCGGTCGTCGTGTGCAACTATTCCGGCGTCCGCCTCGACGGCTATCGCATCGGCGTTCCGGCAGGCGGAACGTATCGCGAACTGCTCAACACCGACGCCGGCATCTACGGCGGCGGCAACGCGGGCAACTTGGGCTTCATCACCACGGACCCGATGCCGATGCATGGGCGCCCGGACTCGCTTTCCCTCACGCTGCCGCCGCTCGCGGCGCTGATCCTCGCGCCGTAGTGGCGGTCCCCAAAGGGCTCGAACCCGGCACGTCGTTCCCGCTGGGCGCGACGTGGGACGGCACGGGCGTGAACTTCGCGCTGTTCTCGGCGCACGCCGAACGCGTCGACGTCTGCATCTTCGATTCGCGCGGGCGGCGCGAGATCGCCCGGTTCACCCTGCCCGAATACACCGACGAAGTCTGGCACGGTTACCTGCCGGGACTGCGCCCGGGCGCGCTGTACGGCTATCGCGTCTACGGCCCGTACGAGCCGTCCAACGGCCATCGCTTCAACCATCACAAGCTGCTGATCGATCCGTACGCCAAGGCGCTGCACGGCTCGTTGCGCTGGAGCGACGCGCACTACGGGTACCGGATCGGCGCGCCGCGCGGCGACCTCAGCTTCGACCGGCGCGACAACGCGTCGGGCATGCCGAAATCGGTCGTCGTGGACACGTCGTTCATGTGGGGCAACGACCGGCCGCCCAACGTGCCGTGGATGCGCAGCGTGTTCTACGAAGCGCACGTGCGCGGCTACACGATGCTGCATCCCGACGTCTCGCCGGCAACGCGCGGCACGTTTCTCGGGCTGTCGTCGCCACGCGTGATCGAGCATCTGGTCGACCTCGGCGTCACGACGATCGAGTTGCTGCCGGTGCACGCGTTCGTCGACGACCGGGGCCTGGTCGAAAAACGGCTGCGCAACTATTGGGGCTACAACTCGATCGGCTATTTCGCGCCCGAACCGCGCTATCTCTCGGTCCATCACGACGAGTTCAAGACGATGGTCAAGAACCTGCACGAGGCCGGACTCGAAGTCGTCCTCGACGTCGTCTACAACCACACCGCCGAAGGCAACCAGCTGGGGCCGACGCTGTCGTTTCGCGGCATCGACAACCTCTCGTACTACCGGCTGGCCGAAGACCGGCGCTACTACGAAGACGTCACCGGCTGCGGCAACACGCTCAACCTGCGCAACACGCGCGTGCTGCAGATGGTGACCGACTCGCTGCGCTATTGGGTCGAAGAGATGCACGTCGACGGCTTCCGCTTCGATCTCGCGACGACGCTCGCGCGCGAGGACCATGGCTACGACTACAACTCCGCGTTCTTCAAAGCGCTCAAGCAAGATCCGGTGCTGGCGCGCGCCAAGCTGATCGCCGAGCCGTGGGACGTCGGACCGGGCGGCTATCAGGTCGGCGGCTTTCCGCCCGGCTGGTCGGAATGGAACGGCAAGTATCGCGACACCGTGCGCCGCTATTGGCAGGGCAACGGCGGCCTGCTCTCCGAGTTTGCTTCGCGCCTCGCCGGTTCCAGCGATCTCTTCCATCGCCACGGCCGCCGGCCGCG
>DASYOE010000079.1:0-17347 GCA_036008105.1 Candidatus Lustribacter sp.
TCGCCCGAATACGCCCAGACGCCGGGCTCGAGTTCGTCGCTGCCGGCCATGAGCGGCGGATCGGCGTCGATCAGCGTGCAGCCCAACTGCGTCAGCATGTCGCGCGCCGTATCGAGGATGCGCGTCTGGTCGGCGTCGAGCGCGATGCGGCGCCCGAAATCCGCGCTCACCGCAACGCGCGCGCCGCGCACGTCACCGCTCGCGAACGCGAGGTAGTCGACCGGCGCGTGCCGGGCGCTATCGGGGTCGGCCGGGTGCGGGCCGGCGAGCGCGTTCATCAGCAGCGCCGCATCGCGCACCGTGCGCGCGATCGGTCCGTTGTGCGAACGCGCGGGCGACGCGCGCCACGCCTGCACCGCCGGAATGCGCTGGAAGCTCGGCTTCAGCGCGAAGATGCCGTTATACGCCGCCGGCAACCGCACCGAGCCGGCCGAATCGGTGCCGATGCACAACGGACCGAAACCGCTCGCGACGGCCGCCGCGCCGCCGCCCGTCGAGCCGCCGGCCGTGCGGCGCAGATCCCACGGGTTGGCGGTCGGCGGACCCAGCCGGTTCTTCGTCACGCCGGAAAGCGCGAACTCGGGCGTATTGGTTTTGCCGACGATCACCGCGCCCGCCACGCGCAGCCGGCGCACGATCTCGGCATCGGGTTGCACGTTGTCCTTGAACGCCAGCGAACCGTACGTCGTCGGAAAGCCGGCCATCTCGATCGTGTCCTTGACGTTGACCGGCACGCCGCACAGCGACGGTTTTTCGCCCGGCTCCCGCCACGCCGCTTCGGCCCGGCGCGCCGCCGCGAGCGCACCGTCGCGATCGACCAGCACGAAGCTGTGGACCTGGCCGTCTTTTTGCGCGATGCGCTCGAGCACGCTCGAGGTGACCTCGACCGGCGAGAACGCGCGGCGCGCGTACCCGTCGAGCAACTCGGCGGCGCTCAAGCGCCAGAGTTCGGTCACGGCGCGTTCACGGCGCGAGCTCGCTCTTGAGTTTGCGCACCATCTCGGCCATCGGTACCAGCGCCCAGCGCGGCGTCGCATCGTCGCGCGCGATCTTCAGCTCGATCAGGATCGGCCCGTCCTTCGTCAGCAGCGCCGGCAGCGCGCGATCGAAGTCGGCGGCGGACGCGAAACTGAGCGCATCGGCGTACCCGGCCGCTTTGGCCATCTGCGGCAGATCGAACAAATCCGCACCGGGGACCGGCTGATTGCCGGAACTCTCGTAGTAGCCGTTGGCGAACACGAAATGATAGTAGTTGCGCGGACGCGCGCTCGCCACCGTCACCAGCGAGCCGAGTTGCATCAGCAAACTGCCGTCGCCGTCGAGCACGATCACCTTGTGCTCCGGCGCGCCGAGCGCGAGACCGAGTGCCAGCGACGCCGCACTGCCCATGCACAACGATGCCTCCACGTGCATCGACGACGTTTGGCCGGCGAGGTGCCACGGCGCCGCGGCCTGCATCGTCGTCACGCTGATCGCGCCGTTGCGGTGCTTGACGAGCAGATCGATCGCTTCTTGCTTCAGCATGTCGGTGCGCCGACGATCGCGGCCGCCGGCCCCTTCGCGGTCCAGGCCGTGTTCCACGCCCGGCGGATTTTCGAGGTGTCATCGGGGCCCTCCAGCCGTTCGAACGGCACGCCCCACGTCGTGAGCGTCGGTTCGAGCCGGTTGACGGCGCGGTTGGGGCTGTCCTCGACGCGTTTGTTCACGTCGCGCCCGAATTGGCCGATCAGCATGAAGGTCGGAACTTCCGCCGCGAGCGCGATCGCCTTGATCGTGTTGACGCACGCATACAGCCCGTTGTTCTGGATCAGCAGCATCGGCTTGTGGCCGGTCATGTAGAGGCCGGCGTTGATCCCGATCGCTTCGTCTTCGGTGCAGACGTACATCATTTTCGGCACGTCGCGCGCGGCGAGCAGCGCCATCACGGTCTTCAGGTTCGTGTCGGGCACGCAGATCACATGGGTCACGCCCAACTCGCAGATCGCGTCGACGATCGCCTGGCCTTCGATCGAGAGCGCAACGGGACTCGTGATCATCGATGCGCCGCTTGCGGCATCTGAACGTTGAAGATCTTGGCCGCGTGGTCGCAGGTGATGTACTGGCGTTCCTGCGGGGTCAGGCCGATCAGGATCTCGTCGAGCAGGCCTTCGGGTTCGGGCCAGGTGCCCTGTTCGTGCGGGTAGTCGGAACCCCAGATCGCGACGTCTTTCAACAGCGACCAGTCGTATTGGATCATCCGCGCGCCGAGGCGGTCTTCTTCGAACGTGAACGTCATGTTGCGCTTGACGTATTCGGTCGGCATCATGCTGAGCTGCACGGTCGGATCGGGCGGGCGGATCTCCACTTGCCGGTCCATCCAGCTGAACAGGAACGGCAGCCAGCCGATGCGGCACTCGGCAAACGAGACCTGCAATTTGGGAAAGCGCTCGAACGTGCCGGCGAAGACGAATTGCGGGATGTATTTCGCCACCGAGAACGGGGCGATCGAGAAGTGGGCCCACGACGAGCCGCGCTCGTTGGGCGGATACGGAACGCCCGCACCATCGCCGATGTGCGAACACAGCGCGACGCCCGCTTCCTCGGCCATGGCGAACGTTTTGTCCCAGGCCGAACTGTAGATCGGTTCGGCAAGATCGAAACAATGAAACTCGACCGCCTTCGCGCCGAGGTCGAGCAACCGCTGGAGTTCCTTGGCCGTTTCGAGCGGATCGAACACCGGCAATTCCGGCAGCAACATCAACCGCTGCGGCGCGACCGCGTTGATCTCCATCAAGAAGTCGTTGTAGACGCGGGTGACCGCCAAGTGCAGCGCCGGATCGGCGAACGGCCACTTGCGCGTATCGCCGTAGAACACGGCGGCGTAGATGTGCGCGCGATCCATGTGCTCGAGCAGCATCGGCGGATTCGTCGGCGGCATCACGCCGGTATCGATGTGCACTTTCGAGTAGAAGCGGTCGAGCAACGGGCGGCTGCCGGAGCCGTCGGCGGATTCGCGGCGCCGTTTGTTCTCCCAGAACCAGAAACTCCCGTCGGGGCCGTCGACCACGCGCGGACCGTCGGCGCGAAATTTCTCCGGCAGACGCTCCTGAAAAAGATTTTTCGGAATCCACCACGAGTCGCAGTGGTTGTCGGCCGAGATGTACTTATATTCCACGTTTAATCCGCCTCGTTCGTGAGCGTCATCATGAATTGGTAGAGGTCCGGCGCGTAGTGTGCGATCAGGTATTCGGTCGGCTCGTCGCCTTCGGCAAACGAAACACGCACGGCGCGGATCAACGCGCTGCCGATGGGGACGTCGAGCGCCGCGGCCAGCTCGCCGTCGGCCAACGTTGCGGTGATCACTTGCTCCGCGAACGCGATCGGCACGCCGGCGCGCTCGAGCTGCGACATCATCCCGCTGCGTTGGAGTTCTTCCGCGCTCCACTGCGCGCCGATCGTGGCCGGGATGTAGGTGGTGAGGTGCGAGTAGGGCCGGCCGTCGGCGCTGCACACGCGCTCGGCGCGCTGCACGCTCGCCCCCGGGGCTACGCGCAGCGCGAGCGCGATGTCGAGCGGAGCGGGAACGTACTCGAACGCCGTCACGCGAACGCTCTGATTGCGCGCGTTCGCGCGCAGACTGTCGACCAGACTCTGAATCGAACCGCTGACGATCGTACCGCCGCCCTTGTTGCGCACGCGCGTTCCGCGGCCTTTTTGCCGCACCGCGAGACCGGCCTCGGCCAATTCGTTCAACGCGCGTTTGGCGGTAATGCGCGAGACGTTGAAGGCCCGCGCGATCTCGAGCTCGCTCGGGACGAAGGTGCCGTTGGGAAATTCGCCGCTCAGAATCTTGTTGCGCAGAAACAGAAAGATCTGGCTATAGAGCGGCGTGCGCGCGTCGTCGGCCAGCGAGCCGGGCGTGACGAGCAATTTCGCATTCGCGGTGCGCGCCATCGTTTACGGGCTGCCGGCGATCGCGATCGCCTCGACTTCGGCTCCATTGCGCGGTTCGCTGCCGATGAAGCTCATCACCGGGCCGCCGGCGCCGAAACGGCCCTTGAGCGCGGCAAACACTTCGTCTTGCGCGTAGATGTCTTTCAAGAACACATCGAGCCGCAGCACGCTCTCGAGGGTCGCGCCGGTTCGCTCGAGCAGCGTCTCGATGTTGCTCACGCACTGCAGCGCTTGCGCGCGCGTGTCGCCGTGCAGGCCCGACGGGAGCGCTTGCGTCCGTTCGTCGACCGCGCCCGAAACGCTGCGCAGGAACACCAAGCCGCCCCCGACCGTCGCATCCGCGCGGGATCCGTCGCTCGACCAATACACGGTTTTCGCTTCACCGGGAACGACCGCGACGCCGCCGAGTTCGTGTTCGTTGTGGCCGCCCAGCGGCGTGCCGATCGCGTACGAGGCAAACGGAATCTGCCCGTCCCAGCGCGCGCGCACGGCGGCTTCGAACCGCGGGATGAAGCGCGCCGCGCGCAACGTCGCGTCGACGCGCACGAAATTTTCCGAGGTGTTGCCGTCGTGACCCAAATGCGAATCGAGCCACTTGAAACAGTTGCCGAGTTGGACGTCGAACGAGACGTCGTTTTCTTCGGGCGGCACTTCGTTGGTCGTCGGGTCCGAACTGCCGCGCACACCGATCACGAAGGTGAACGGCCCGACGCGCGTGCAGCGCGAGGCGCGGCCGCGATGCGGGGCCGGCACCGCGACGTGCCGCTCGAGCGCCGGATCGATCGCCATCACGATCGAGGTGAGCATGTTGAGGCCGTCCATCCGCGTCTGGGCGCCGAAACTCACCGCGCGCTCGTGGTTCTCCTCGCCGAAATATTCGGGCCACAGCGCCATCCGCTCCAGCCGCCAGTGCTGGCCGCTGGTGAAGTTTTCGATCCAGATCGCGCAGTCGCCGCCGTAACCGGCCGTTTCGAGGCGCCGCGCGACGCGGCCGTAGGAGTTGCGGCACTGACCGATGGCGTCCTCAGCCAGGGCGGGATCGATCTGCTCGTCGGACAGCCGGCGGTACCCGTCGGAGCCGGCGACGAAGAGGTAGGGCCCGAAGCGCACGACCGCTGCGGTGCCGCGGCCGCGTTCGTCCTCGACGAGGACCTCGCGCTTCCAAAGCGTCTGCATTGCTGGTATAAAGCCTATATCAGCAATTAGGCGCCGTCAAGGCCAAGCAAGAGCCCGCGCAAAACGAGGCTGCCGTGGCAGATAACTTAGAACCCAAGGCATTTTCGAGCGACGAACGGCGGGCGGCGTTCCAGGCCGGCTGGGATCAGCGCATCTTGCCGCTGCTCACCGCCGAGTGGCAGCCTTCGGGGGCGATCGCGAAAGCGTTGGGCGAAAAACCGGCCACCGTGCTCGAGCGGCTCAAGGACATGCTCGAGCGCGATCTGGTCGAGCGGCGCGTGGTGAAAGCCGTACCGTCCAAACCCACGAAGTCGGGCAAGCGACCGCGCATTCACACCGCGCGGTTCGAAGCCCAGTTCCGCCTACGCTGACCCTTCGGGCTCCGGTTTTCGCGCGCTGACCGGCAGCGAGGTCGCGGAGCCGAACATCCGGTCGCCGGCATCGCCGAGGCCCGGCATGATGTAACCGTGATCGTTGAGGCGTTCGTCGATCGCGGCGGTGACGATCCGCACGCCGGGATGCGCTTCGCTCAGCGTCGCGATGCCTTCGGGTGCCGCGATCAGGCAGACGAACGTGATCCCTTGCGCGCCGCGCGAAGCCAGCAACGACATCGCGGCCGAGCCCGAGTTGCCGGTGGCGAGCATCGGATCGAGCACGAACACGTCGCGGCCGGCCAGCGTACGCGGCATGTTCGCGTAGTACGGCACCGGTTCGAGCGAGGCCGGATCGCGGTAGAACCCGAGGTGCGCGACTTCGGCGTCGTCGATGCAGTTGAGAAACCCCGGCAGCAGGCCGAGGCCCGCGCGCAGGATCGGCGAGACGACCGGCCGGTTCGCGATGCGGCGCGCCGGCGCCGCTTCCATCGGCGTCTGCACGGTTTCGGCGGTCGTGCGCAACGAGCGGGTCGCCTCGTAGGCGAGAAAGAGGCCGATCTCTTCGACCATGCGGCGGAAGATCGGCACCGGTGCGTCGCGATCGCGCAGCCGCGCGAGCCGGTCCGCAACGGCGGGATGATCGACGACGAGCACGTCGCCGCTCACGGCAGCACGTCGTCGCGAATCTTCGCGGTGAGCACGTGATCGCGCCACGCCCCGTCGATGTAGAGGTAGTCGCGCGCGTAGCCTTCGACGGTGAAGCCGAGCGAGCGCAAGAGCCGGCCGCTGCGCTCGTTGTTCGGCTGGTAGTTCGCCTCCACGCGGTGCAAGCCGAGGTTGCGAAAGCACCAAGTCACGATCGCGCCGACGGCTTCGCTGCCGTAGCCGCGGGCCTGGTGCGCGACGTCCACCGAGTAGCCGAGCACGCCGGCTTGAAACACGCCATGCACGATGTTGGTCACGTTGACGCTGGCGATGATTTGCCGCGAGCCGCGCAGCATCGCGACGAAGCGGTGCGCGCGCCCGTGATAGGCGTCGTCCTGCACGGCGGCGGCGTACGTCGACCAGTAACTGCGCGTGAAGAAATCCGACGACCGCGAGGGTTCCCAGCGCGCGAGGTGCTTTTCGTTGCGCTGGTGGTACGCCAGCAGCGAATCGATGTGTTCCGGACCGATCGACTCGATCGTCAACCGGGCCGTCGACATCGAGACGGACGAAAGGCCGGCTACCTCGCGCACGTCATTACGGAACCGCGTACTGCAGGGTGAGGTCGTCCACGCGGGCCCTCAGTTCGGGAATGCGCCGGCGCGCATCGATATCGTGCAGCGCCTCGCCGATGATTTTGCCGACCTCGCGCGCGGCCGTTTCATCGAAGCCGCGCGAGGTGATCGCCGGCGAGCCGATGCGGATGCCGCTGGTCACCATCGGCTTCTGCGTATCGAACGGGATCGCGTTCTTGTTCACGGTAACGGCGATTTCGTCCAGATAGGCTTCGACGGCTTTGCCGGTAAGGTTTTTCGGGCTCAAGTCGACGAGCAGCAAGTGCGTGTCGGTTCCACCGGCCACGAGGCGTGCGCCCGCGCGTTGCAATTCCTCACCCATCGCGCGCGCGTTGATCAGCACTTGCTGCTGATACCCTTTAAACTCGGGTTGCAACGCTTCTTGGAACGCCACCGCTTTGGCGGCGATCGTGTGCATCAGCGGTCCGCCCTGAATCCCAGGGAAAACGCTCTTGTCGAGCGCGGCCGCATGCGCTTCATCGGTGAGGACGAACCCGCCGCGCGGGCCGCGCAGCGTTTTGTGCGTCGTCGAGGTGACGAATTCGGCCAACGGCACCGGCGAGGGGTGCAATCCGACCGCGACCAGGCCCGCGATGTGCGCCATGTCGACCATCAGCACGGCGCCGACTTCGTCGGCGATCTCGCGGAACGGTTCGTAATCCATGATGCGCGGGTAGGCGCTGGCGCCGGCGATGATCATCTTCGGCTTGTGTTCGCGCGCCAGCGCGCGCATTTCGTCGTAGTCGATCTGCTCGGTGTCGCGACGCACGCCGTAGGCGACCGCGTTGTAGAGCTTCCCGCTGAAGCTGACCTTCGTGCCGTGCGTGAGGTGGCCGCCGTGGGCGAGCGACATGCCGAGCACCGTGTCGCCGGGCTCGAGGACCGCCATGAACACCGCCATGTTGGCTTGCGCGCCGGCGTGCGGCTGCACGTTGGCATGGGCCGCGCCGAAGAGCCGCTTCACGCGCGAAATCGCCAGCGACTCGGCAACGTCGACGAATTCGCAGCCGCCGTAGTAGCGCTTGCCGGGATACCCTTCGGCGTACTTGTTGGTCAGCACCGAAGCCATCGCTTCGCGCACCGCCGCGCTGGTGTAATTTTCGGACGCGATCAGCTCGAGGTTTTCGTGCTGCCGGCGGTCTTCGTTTTCGATGGCGATGAAGATCTCGTGATCCACGTGAGCCAGCGACGTCTGCGGTGTCAGGACATCCATTTGACTGCTAATTTCCTCGATCCATAGGGTCGTTGCGGCGCACGATCGACGTTGCCGAGTAGTCCGGCTTCGCCGGGGGCAGCGGTTTCGACTTGCCGAAGCGGAGGATTTGCACCACAATGAGCAACGCTGCCGTCGCGATGAGCGCAATCCAAAACCAGGGACCGGCCCAGCGCGGCTGGGTATGGTCGAACCAAAACTCCGCCAGCGCGATGGCGACGGCGGTCAGCGGGATGATCGAGGCGAGCGTTTGACGGTCGATTTCGGGCTCCGGGCGTGAAAATCGCGGTGAGTTCCGCGGTGTTTGCGGCGTTGCTCCGACGAGGTGCTTTGACCCACCTGGAGTGGCTGGAGGGGTGCGCCTCGCGGCTCGACGTCGACGGCGCGCTGTTCGCGCTGGCGGACTTTCCCCGGACCGACGTCGAGTACGCCGCCCAAATCAAGAAGGTCGCGACCGATCTCGCCATCGTGCCGGTGGCCTTGGACGTTCCCGGACTCCTCGACCCCGAGCGCCCTGCGTCCGAGGGATCCGAAGCGCTCGCGCTGGCAACGGCGATCGGGGCGGCATTGATCGCGGTGACGGCCGGGCCCCCGGGCGAGCTGCCGCCCCAGACCTTCGCCCGCACCGTAGAGGCTGCGAAGCGGTTGTCATCCGCGGCCAAGGCCGCCAACGTGACGCTGGCGGTCGCGCCGGCTGCTGATTCGCTGTTGGCGGACCTGAGCGCGGTCCAGACGTTCTGCAAATACGTCGACAGCGCGTGGCTGCGCTACAATCTGCCGGTCGAGCGCGTCAGTCTCGACGCGGACCTCGCACCAACATCGCGCCGCGGTTGGCTGGTACTCGAAGGCGACGGCGGCGACGATCCGTTCGCGCGCGTGAGCGCCGCCGTCGAGCGAATTCGTGGACAACGACCACAGATGCCGTCTGTCGTACCCGGTTAAGACCTGCGTTCAGCAGGTGGGTGCGGCCCGGGCGCTTGGGAAGCGTCACTAAGAGGACGCCTACACCGATCGTATCCGGAGCTGATGCTCCCTTGGTATTAACGTTGGTCCAACACCAGAGTACCTGCGCGAACATCCGCAGTCGTTGTCGCCCACGCATTGTCTCACCGGCGTCAAGGTCTTGACAGAGTGCGGGAGCGCCGGGCCGTTCGCCGGAAGCTTGCTTGCGTGCCGACGCTCGAACTCACCGCCGCGCCGCTCGAGTTGCCGCTGGTCCATACCTTTACGATCGCGCGTTCATCCGAGAGCGTCGCGCGCACCGTGCTCGTGCGGTTGCGCTGGGGCGCGCTCGACGCCCTCGGCGAGAGTTCGCCCAGCGAGCGCTACGGGGAAAACGTCGCCGGCGTGATCGCCGGTCTGCGCGAACGCGCGCTCGGCGACGATCCGTACGCGCTCGATGCGCTGCTCGACGGGCTGCCGCCGGCGCAACGCTGCGGGCTCGACATCGCGCTCCACGATTGCATCGCGAAAGACGTCGACCGTCCGCTGTGGCGCTTGCTCGGCGTCGATCCGGCGCGCACGCCGCTCACGTCGTTCACGATCGGCATCGCGCCGCTCGCGGAGATGCTGACCAAGGTGCGCGAGGTCGGGGAACATCCGGTGATCAAGGTCAAGCTCGGTGCGGGTGCGGAAATCGAAACGATCGCGGCGATCCGGGCGATCTACGGCGGCACGATTCGCGTCGACGCCAACGAAGCGTGGACGCCGGAGTCGGCGGTGACGCTGTTGCGCGAGCTCGAGCGTTTCGAGATCGAATTTTGCGAACAGCCGATTCCGGCCGGCACGCCCGAGCGATTGCGCTGGATTCGCGAACGCACGTCGATTCCAATCGTGACCGACGAAGATTCGAAGGACGCCGGCGACCTCTTCGCGCTGGCCGGCTGCGTCGACGGCATCAACGTGAAGCTCGTGAAGTGCGGCGGCATCCGCGGCGCGTTGGCGATGATCCACACCGCCCGCGCTTTGAAGTTGAAGGTCATGCTGGGCTGCATGGTCGAGAGCGCGATCCTGTCGACGGCCGCCGCCCATCTGTCGCCGCTGGTCGATTGGGCCGACCTCGACGGACCGTTCCTCGTCGCGCGCGATCCGTTCGACGGCATGCAGTATAAGAACGGGAAGATCGTGCTGCCGGCGGGGCCGGGCCTGGGCGTCGTCGAGAAAGCGGTGGCGGCATGACCCGGCGCTACGTCGTCTTCGCGCCCGGCGCGTTCGCAACGCGTGCCGCCAAGACCGCGCACGGCGTGATCGCCTATTCGCGCGACGTCGTCGTCGCGGTCGTCGATCCGGATCATGCCGGCCGCACCGTGCGCGACGTGGTTCCGTATCTGCGCTCCGACGCGCCGATCGTGGCGACCGTGCGCGAGAGCTTGCGCTTCGGCCCCTCGTCGCTGCTGATCGGCATCGCCCCGCCCGGCGGCGCCCTGCCGCCGGCCTATCGCGCCGAGATCGCGTTCGCGATCCAATCCAAACTCGAAATCGTTAACGGCCTCCATGCGTTTCTGAACGACGACGCTGAGATGCGTGCGCTGGCCGACGCGCACGACTCGCGCATTTGGGATCTGCGCATGCCGCCCGCGGCGCCGCTCTTTTCCGGCGCCGCCTACGACGTGACGAGCCGCGTCGTGCTGACCGTGGGCAGCGACTGCGCGGTCGGCAAGATGACGGCCGCGCTCGAGCTCACGCGCGCCACGCAGGCCGCCGGCACGCCGGCCGAATTCGTCCCGACCGGCCAAACCGGCATCGCGATTGCCGGCTGGGGCACCTCGGTCGACCGCGTCATCGCCGATTTCGCCAGCGGCGCATCGGAGCAGCTCGTGCTCGAAGGCGATCGGCGCGTCGGCGCGCGCGACGGCCTCCTGTTCGTCGAAGGACAAGGCGGGATCGTGCATCCCGGCTATGCGCCGGTCACGCTGGCGCTGCTCTACGGTTGCGCGCCCGACGCGCTCGTGCTCGTGCACCTGGTAACGCGCAAGTTGATCGACGGCTACGACATCCCGTTGCCCGGCTACCGTGCGCTGATTCGCACCTACGAAGGTCTGTGCGCGAACGTGAAACCGGCGCAGGTGATCGGCGTCGCGCTGAACACGCACGGGCTCGACGACGCCGAAGCGCGCGCGGCCATCGCGCAGGCGCGCGAAGAGACCGGCTTGCCGTGCGACGACTTGGTGCGGTTCGGACCCGATGCGTTCTACGCCGCCATCGCGCCCCAGATCGGGAAGAAGCCCGTTCGCACGGATGCGTGAACGCGGCGGCCGCCTCGCGGCGTGCGCGCTGGCCCTAGCTGTTCTGGCGTGCGGCTGCACGCGCGTTGGTCCGGCCACGACGGCGAACGGCTTGCATCCGTGGACGCAACCCGACCGGTTACGGCTGGCCAGCACCGAGGAGCCGGATTCGCTCAACAAGCTCTTCGCCAACAGCGATGCCAGCGACCAAATCGCGAACCTGATCTCCGCCCCGATCCTTCGCTACGACGACGCCGGCAACTACATACCCGAGATGGCGCGCACCGTTCCGACGCAGCGCAACGGCGGCATCAGCCCCGACGGCAAAACGATCGTGCTGCACTTGCGGCACGGCATGCGCTGGTCCGACGGCGCGCCGCTGGACGCCCGCGATCTGCGCTTCACCTGGCAAGCGGTGATGAACCCGCGCAACAACACGCGGCTGCGCGCAGGCTGGGACGACATCACCGCGATCGACTTGCCCGACAACGACACGGCGATCGTGCATCTGCGCGAACCGTATGCGGCGATTCTCGGCATCTTCGCGCTCGGCGGCGCGGGCTATCCGCCGCTCCCGGCCCACGTGCTCGCCGGATTGCCCGACATTAACCATGCTCGCTTCAACGAGCGGCCGCTCTCGAGCGGACCGTACGTGCTCCGCAAGTGGAACCACGGCGCGTCGCTCGAGTTCGACGCGAACCCGCGCTACTGGCGCGGCAAACCCGCGATCGCGCATCTCACCTATGAGATCGTTCCCGACGCCGATACGCTGTTCAACCTGTTGATCACGCACGCGGTCGACGTCGACGCCGAGAACATCACCGAATCGCAGATCGGCCGCCTCGGCCAACTCACCGGTTTCTCTACCCAGAAGCGGTTGATCGCGAACTACCGTCACATCACGTTCAATACGCGGAAACCGGCCTTGAGCGACGTGCGCGTGCGGCTGGCGATCGCTGAAGCCGTCGATTGGAATCACATCAACGCGACCGTCTTCCACGGCTACAACGAGCGCGCGACCAGCGACATCATGCCGACGTCGTGGGCCGCACCCACCATCCCGCCGTATCCGTTCGATCTCGCGGGAGCGAAGAAACTGCTGGACGCGGCCGGTTGGCTGCCGGGACCAGGCGGCATCCGCCGTCGCGCCGGCCAGCCGTTGAGCATCGACGTCTCGACGACGCCCTCGAAACCCGCCAACGTGCAAGCCGAAGTGCTGATGCAACAAGCATTGCGTGCCGCCGGCATCGACCTGCGCATCAAGAATTACCCGACCAGCTTGCTCTTCGCGCAGGACGGACCGCTCTACGGCGGCCGCTACGACCTCTCGCTGACGATCGACACCAACGCGCCCGATCCCGACAACGAGGGCGCGTGGAGCGGCGCGTTCATCCCGCCGCACGGCGCGAACACGACCTTTCTCAACGATCCGGTCATCACCGCCACGAGCCACGCCGCGGCGCGCACCTTCGATCGCACGGTTCGCAAAGCGCTCTATCAGCGCGAGGAAGCACGCATTCACGAACTCGTGCCGGCCGTTTTTCTCTACTGGCAGATCGCGTACGCGGCGTACAACAGCGATTTGAAGCACTACCGCGCGGCGCAGTATCTCTCCAGCAACTGGAACGCCTGGCAGTGGAGCTTTTAGCGGCATGCTCGACCTCATCGCCGCGGAGGGGCTCGTCACGCAACTGCGCGTGCTGCCGGCCCCGCGCGCGATCGTCTCGTGGAACACGCGCGAACCCATCGACACGCTCGAGCTGACGGTGCATACGTTGACCGGCCGCAGCTCGCGGCGGTTACCGTACGTCGTCTTCGAAGACGGCGGGCGCGCGTCGCTCGACGGTTTCGATGAGGTCGCCTCGATCGCGACCGACGTGGTTACCGCAACCGGTGAGATTGTCGGTGTCGACGTGCGCTCGCAGCACCCGCTGACGCGGGTCGCCGCCTCGACCCCGCCCGACGAACCGCCGCGCACGCACGCGCCGGCCACCGAACGCGAGCTGGACGTGCCGGCGCTATCGCAATACGTCGCCGAATTTCCGGCCGAGCGCGGCTGGTGCACGCCCGCGTCGATCGCGATGCTGGCCGGCACGTGGGGAGCCCTGCCCAGCGTTGCGCAGGTTGCCGCGGCCGTGTTCGATCGCAGCTACAAGGGCACCGGCAACTGGACGTTCGCCGTCGCCTACGCCGGCGCGTGCGGCCTCGCAGCCGCCGCGGCGTACTTGCGGGATCTCGTCACCGTCGAAGCGTTCATCGCCGCCGGGCTGCCGCTGGCGCTCAGCATTTCATGGCAAGGTGACGAGTTGCCGGGCGCGCCGCTCGCGCAGTCCGCCGGGCACATCCTCGTCGTGCGCGGGTTCGACGCCCACGGTGACGTAATCGTGAACGATCCGGCGCAGCCCGCCGTACGGCACGTCTACCCGCGCGCGGCGTTCGCGCGCTGCTGGCTCGATCACGGCGGCGTCGCGCTGCTCGTTGCGCCGCGCGAGCGGTGCGACGATCTCGTCGCGTGCGCGAACGCATGAGCGCGCAGCCGCAGCAGCGCGTCGTCGCCACCGGCGAACTCGGCGACGTCCCGTTGCACGTCGTCTTGGTCGAACCGGAAATTCCACCGAACACCGGCAACGTCGCGCGGATGTGCGCGGCCACCGGCTGCGCGCTGCATCTGGTCGAGCCGCTCGGCTTCAGCATCGACGACCGCGCGCTCAAGCGCGCCGGCCTCGACTACTGGCCCGCGGTGCGGCTCGTCGTGCACCCGTCGCTGGCCGCGTTTCTCGCCGCCTTCCCGGCCGAGCGCTGCTGGTGGATCGAAACGACCGGAACGCTGCCCTACACCGAGGCGGCGTTTGCGCGCGGGGACGCGCTCGTATTCGGGAAAGAAACCGGCGCGTTGCCGGCAGACCTGCTCGAAGGCCATCGCGCGCGCACGCTGCGCATTCCGATGCGCGCCGGCGCGGTGCGCAGCATCAACCTCTCGACCGCCGCCGGTATCGTGACGTACGCGGCCCTCGCGGCGCTCGACTTTCCGAACTTGACTTAAGACGGCGCGGGGAAGGCCGAGACCGCGTCTTCGATCGCGCCGCGAATCGCGTCGTTCGCGATCGGCTCGATATGGTTGACGACCGTCGCCTGCTGCGCGAGCGCGTGCTTGCTGCAATCGTACGTCTGCAGCGACACGTGCGCGGTCGTCTGCACCGCACCGGGCACGCCGGCGCGCGTCGTGTCGAGCGCACCGGCGATCAGCGTTTGCGCACCGGTCGTCGCGCACAGCGTCACGCCGTTGGTCAACGGGTCGAACGACCCGGTACCCGTCCAGGGGGTCGCTTTAAACCCGCGGTGCTGCAGCGTTTCGACCAGCGCGCGTTGCGCGTAGGCCTTGTCGCCGTCGAGGGCCGAACCCGTCACCGGCAGGACGGCGAGACCGCTGAGCGCCGGCGACGTGATCAGGTCGACGGCCGCGACGGTGATGTTCGGTGAGGGCGTCGCCAGCGAGCGCAGCAGCTCGTTGCGCACGACCGCGCCTTGACCGGTGACGTCGTCGACCGCGCGGAACTGCAGGCTGGACGACCACACCACGACGCCGCTGTGCGTGCTCACCAGCTGTTCGATCGCGGAATAGCTCCCCGCGACCGGAACGATCGAGCCGCTGAAGTACACGTCGGCGCCGGCTGCGCGCGCGGCGCTGCGGTAGTCGGCCGGTTTCGCCGACGCTGCGCCGACCACGACCGCGATGCCGCCGAGGGCCTTGATCTCGTCCGCAATTCTGGCGCTGAGCTTTTGGCCCATGTCTTCGGGCCCGGTGCCGTTGGTCGCAAACGGGTAGATCACGAGCACCGGCGTCGCGGCCGTGGACGGGAGCGCAACGAACAGCGCGACCGCGACGGCAAGCGCGGTCAACAGACGGCGAAGCATGTCCCCAACTTTAGCGAGAAACCGCGCCACCCTTGCCGAAGCTCGCGCGATGACGACGCAAGCGGGCGCGGTCGACGCGATCCAACGCAAGGTGATCGCCTGTCGCCGCTGTCCGGAGCTGGTCGCCTACCGCGAGACCGTGGCCCGCGAGAAGCGGCGCGCCTACCGCGAGCACGAGTACTGGGGCAAACCCGTCCCGGCGTTCGGCGATCCGTTGGCGCGGGTCGTGCTGGTCGGGCTCGCACCCGGCGCACACGGCAGCAATCGCACCGGGCGCATGTTCACCGGCGATGCGTCCGGCGAGTGGCTCTACCGCGCGCTGCATCGGGCCGGCTTTGCCAGCCAAGCGCATCAAGCGGATCGCAACGACGGGATGCGCCTGCGCAACGCGCTGATCACCGCCGCGGTGCGCTGCGCGCCGCCCGGGAACAAACCGACGCCCGACGAGCGCACCGCTTGCCTGCCCTATCTCGAAGCGGAGCTCGCGGCGATGAAGGGCGTGCGCGTGATCGTGACGCTCGGCAAAATCGCCGACGACACCGTGCACCGTATCGTGAAATCGGCGGGCGAGTACCGTTCGCCGCGCGCGCCGTTCAAGCACGGCGCGGAAACGCGGATCGCGCTGCCCGCCTCCCCGGACGCGACGATCCTGGCGTCCTACCACCCGAGCCGGCAGAATACGAGCACGAAGGTGCTCACCGAGCCGATGCTCGACGCGATTTTCGCGCGCGCCCGCGAACTCAGCGCGTGACGGTGCCGTCGGGCGCGACGCGCACGCCGTAGTCGCGCTCGGCCGCGGCCGGCGTGACGTAGCCGCGCATCACGTCGCGCGCGATCGCCTCGAGCGTGCGGCCGGACGGATCGCCGTAACCCCCACCACCGCCGGTCTCGATGATCACGACGTCGCCGGCTTGCAGCGGCAAACCCTCCGTCTTGGAAGCGACCTCTTCGGTGCCGTCCTTGCGGCGTACGATGCAGCGGCCCGGTTTGGCCGTGCCGCCGCCCAGCACGCCCCACGGCGGACAGCGGAGCCGTTCGTAGTTCGTGTTGAGCGTGCAATCGGCGAGCACGCGGTAGCGTTTGCGAAATCCTAGGCCGCCGCGATACGTGCCCGCGCCGCCGGAATCTTCGCGCAGCGAAAACTCTTCGAGCCGATACGGATACATCGACTCCTGCAGTTCGACCGGAATGATGCGCGTGTCGCCGTGCGCCATGGTGCGGAACGGCCCGGCGCCGTCGTGCGTCGCGCACGCGCCCCAACCGCCGTGACCACTGTCGTAGCATTGGAACGGCGAGCCGTCGGGATTCTGGCCGATGAAGCGCAGCGATGAGAACGAACCAAAGTGCGCGCCGGTCGCGCGTTCGGGCAGCGCGTGCTCGAGCGCCTTGATGAACGTGTCGATGATGGTCGGAAACGGAAACGAGTAGTTGCTCATCGGTGCGGTCGCCTTTGCGCTGACGAGCTTGCCGTCGGGCAAGATCATCTTCACCGGCCGGAACATGCCCTCGTTTGCCGGCTCGTCGGTAGCGATCAGATACTTGAACGCGACGCGCGCGACGGTGCGCCCGCCGCCGTAGCGGCCGGAGTTGATCGTGCCGCGCACTTCCTCGGCCATCTCGGAATAGTCGACGGTCAGTTCGTCGCCCGCAACGATGACCGTAACGACGATCGGGATCGTTTCGGTCCCCGCCCCGTCGTCGTCGAGAAACGACTCGGCGCGATACTCGCCGTCGGGAATGCGGCGAATCTTGTCGCGCGCGGCGGCTTCGGTTTGATCGAGAATCGTGGCGACCGCGTTCAGATACGTCGCGACGCCGTACTTATCGGCCAGCCGCGCGGTCAGGTCGCGGCCGAGAAAACAGCCGGCGAGCTGCGCGCCGATGTCGCCCATCACTTCGAGCGGAAAGCGCGTGTTGTTTTCGATGATGCGGTACATCTCCTCGACCGGCTCGCCGGCCGACCACAGCTTGACGCTGCGCAGCTGCAAGCCTTCCATGAAGATGTCGCGGGCCTTCATCGAAAGCGAGCCGACCGCCATGCCGCCGATGTCGAACCAGTGCGCGTTGATGGCGAAGAACCCGATGAGTTCAGAGCGCTCCGGCCCGGCGAAGATCGGCGTGTACATCACCGTGTTGTTGAGGTGCTGGCCCTGGATCGCGGCGTGATTGCATAGCACGACGTCGCCGTGTCGCAAGCGTTCTTTGCCGTAGGTCGCGAGGCCGTCGCGCACC